>CAMBQV010000076.1 GCA_945870145.1 Akkermansia muciniphila | reverse complement strand
TCCAGGTTGATGCCGCCGTACATGGGGGCAAGCGCCATGACCACATCGATGACACGCTGAGGATCAGTCTTGCCCGTGTTCTTGCCGTCCTTACGGCAGTGGTTGACAGGCACGGGCCAGGCGTCCACATCGCCAAAGGCCTTGAACAGGACGGCCTTGCCTTCCATGACGGGGATGGAGGCCTCTGCGCCGAGGTCGCCCAGACCCAGGATCGCGGTTCCATCCGAGACGACAGCCACGAGACTGCGCTTGGCTGTGTAGTCAAAAATGGTTTCAGGTTTTGCTGCGATCTCCTTGACGGCGTGAGCGACACCTGGCGTATAGGCCAGGCAAAGATCGTTCTGTGTCTTCAACGGCTTGGTCAGGCTGACGCCGACTTTGCCCCCTTGGTGAAAAGCCAATACGGTTTCACGATTGACGGGTACGGTTGCCATGCTTACGGTTTTCCTTTTTTAGTTTAATAAATACAGAATAGAGACGATTCTGTTCGGGTGCATGCCGATAGTTTGCGAAATGCATTTTGTTCCCGTTCAGGCTGGCTATGTCCGTGCCTGTGGAAATAAAAAAGTCCAACTTACATTATCAGATAGCTTCTGAGGATGCAAGAGGGAACCGGAAAAAGGAGTGAAATTATGTTTCCTTGTCGTCTTGAGTGTTTCACCGAGATATGATATTATTAATGTGTTTCCTCATAAGAGAACAGTAGCAAAAAGGATAGGGACCATTGAAAATTAACCTTCCAAAAATTATTCAAGGTGGGATGGGCATTGGCGTTTCGAATTGGCATCTTGCGAATGTGGTGTCGCGAATGGGCCAGCTCGGGGTTGTCTCTGGAACAGCCCTGGATCAAGTTTTGGCGCGTCGTCTTCAAGATGGAGATCTCAGGGGAGACATCCGTCGTGCGCTTCAAGCTTTTCCGATTCCGAGACTCGCGCAGAGCATTCTTGACGCGTTTTACATTCCAGGAGGCAAGCCAGCGCATGTGCCTTACAAGCCCATTGGTTTTCATACACTCAAGTGTAATAGTTTTTTAGATGAGCTTTGCGTTGTGGCCAATTACGTCGAGGTCTTTCTGGCGCGTGAAGGGCATAGCAATCCAGTCGGCATCAACTATCTGGAAAAGATTCAGATTCCCCACTTGCCCTCCATTTATGGCGCGATGTTGGCAGGAGCTTCTGTGGTGATCATGGGGGCAGGCATCCCAGTCAATGTTCCGAAGGTTTTGGATCTCTTTTGCAAGCACGAAGCCGCCACCTATCCCGTCCGCGTCATTGATGCAACGCCGGATACGGATTGCGTCAGGGTTTTTGATCCTTCTAAACTTTATACAGACGGGTTGCCTGCTGAGCTTGTGCGACCGGCTTTTCTACCCATCATCTCCTCTGATTCGCTGGCCACGATGTTGCTTCGGCGGGCCGAGGGCAGTGTAGAAGGCTTTGTGATCGAGGGGTTCACGGCTGGAGGCCATAACGCGCCACCGCGTGGACAGATGAAGCTCGACGAGCTCGGTCAGCCGATTTATGGTGTCCGTGATATCGTGAATTTGGAGGCGATGCGTAAGATTGGCTTGCCCTTCTGGTTGGGGGGTGGCTATGGTTCGCCCGAGAAACTGAAAGAGGCCCTAGATCTAGGGGCTGCGGGTATCCAAGTGGGCACAGCCTTTGCCCTCTGCGAGGATTCGAGTTTTGCGCCTGAGCTCCGGACCAAGGTTCGTGAAAAGCTCTTGGCAGGCAAAGCGACAGTATTTACAGACCCTGTTGTCTCTCCGACGGGCTTCCCCTTCAAGGTTGCCTCTGTAGAGGGGACGATCTCAGATCCAGAAGTGGTTCGTCAACGTACGAAGGTATGTGATGGCGGGTATCTTCTCGAACCGTATCGCAAAGAAGATGGCACAATTGGCTATCGTTGTGCTGCTGAACCGGATGCTGCCTATCTGGCGAAGGGTGGAACACCCGAGTCTATGGTCGGTCGTAAATGTGTCTGTAACGGACTCTTGTCGGCCTGTGGCCTGCCACAAGTCCGGGCGAATGGCTATATAGAGCCTGGAATTGTAACGTTGGGTGACGATGCCCTGAACGTTAAACGCTTCTGCAAGGAAGGTTCCACGTCGTTCACCGCCGAAGATGTAATCCGTACGATCCTCGGTGCCTAGAAGAGAGGGAGTCTGCCTCACGCGCAGTTATGGGTGCCGACAAACAAAAGATTCTGTTGAAGGTGTGCGGCATTACGCGACAAGAGGATGCAACGGCTTGTGAACAATTAGGTGTGGACTTTTGTGGCTTTGTCTTCCATCCTGCAAGTCCGCGTTATATTACGCCTCAACAAGTCTCTTTGATTCAGACCTCTGGCTGTAAACGGGTCGGGGTCTTTACAACGCACAATGTTCAGGAAATCGCGGACATTATGATATTGGCCAAGTTGGACTATGCGCAGCTCCATGGCCGTCAAGAGGACGCGGTGGTCGAGGCGCTTGGTGGTCATCGGGTTATCCGAGTCCTCTTTCCTGGAGAAGCACCTTTGCTCTCCGTCACCCTTGGGACTGAAGTTGCCTACACCCTCTTTGATTCTGGATATGGAACCGGCAAGACCTTTGACTGGAAGATACTGGAAAGTGTCAAGCGCCCCTTTATTGTTGCTGGAGGGTTGAACGCTCAGAACATCCCCGACTTGTTGAAGGTGTGTCGTCCGGACGGAGTGGATGTGAACTCAGGCGTGGAGGTGGCTCCTGGCATCAAGAGCGCGGAACGGATTAAAGAGATAAAGGAATTGTTATGAGAAAAGGGTATTTTGGTGATTTCGGTGGCTGTTTTGTTCCTGAATCATTGATTCCGCCTCTTCAGGAGCTTGAGGCGGCGATGGCCAAGTTTCTGCCGGATCCGCAGTTTCAGTCCGAACTGAATGACCTCCTCTGTAATTATGCCGGCCGTGAGACGCCACTGACCTTTTGCCCGACGCTTTCAAAACGTCTGGGCCTCAACCTCTATTTGAAGCGAGAGGACCTGCTTCATACAGGTGCGCACAAAGTCAACAATACATTGGGGCAGGCGCTGTTGGCTAAGCGCATGGGCAAGACGTCGCTCCTGGCCGAGACAGGAGCAGGGATGCACGGCGTGGCAACAGCTGCTGCGGCTGCACGTCTGGGCTTGACCTGTCGCATCTTCATGGGGGCGGATGACGTGATCCGACAGGCGGCGAATGTAAGGCGGATGAAGCTTCTCGGCACAGAGGTGATCGCCGTCGAGAGCGGGACGCGCACGCTGAAGGACGCTATTAACGCAGCCCTGCGCGAATGGGTGGTTACTCAGAAGACAACGCACTACTGTTTTGGCACTGCTGCAGGTCCGCATCCCTTCCCTCTCTTGGTACGCGATTTCCAGTGCGTCATCGGACGTGAAACGCGGCAGCAGATGCTGGATCGAACAGGGAAGCTTCCAGATGCGGTTGTCGCCTGCGTCGGGGGTGGTTCCAATGCGATTGGCATGTTTCATCCCTTTGTTGAAGACCCTTCAGTCCGTATCATCGGTGTGGAGGCTGGTGGCACTGGCGAACCCGGCTGTTACCACTCAGCGGCCCTTGGCCGCGGTACACCTGGTGTCCTGCATGGCGAATATACGATGCTGCTCCAAGATCGTAACGGTCAGATCGAGCCTTCACACTCGGTCTCTGCTGGGCTGGACTATCCAGGCGTCGGTCCTGAACATGCCATGCTCCATGCAACGAAGCGGGCCGAATATCATCCGGTGATCGACCGGCAGGCCTTGGCCGCCTTTCAGGCTCTCTGCCACGAGGAGGGCATTATACCGGCGCTAGAATCCTCCCATGCGATTGCCTGGGTTTTAGACAACCCTGAGCAGTTCAAAAAAGGTTCGAATGTGGTTGTGAATCTCTCGGGACGTGGCGACAAGGATATGGATATTATCCGAAAGGAACTTGGAATATGATGCTGATCCCCTTTATGACCGCGGGCTTTCCGACAATTGAGGGCTTCTGGAAGAATCTCAAGGAGCTGGATGAGAATGGTGCGGACATCATTGAGATTGGTGTGCCCTTTTCAGATCCTGTGGCAGATGGCCCTGTGATCGAGGCTGCTTCACTGAAGGCGCTGGGAAACGGGGTGACGTTGGAGCTTATCCTAGAGGGACTCCGTCAGCGCAAGGGCCAGTTCAAGGCTAAGCTCGTCCTCATGGGTTATCTGAATCCCTTTTTGCAATATGGTTTTGAGCGCTTGGCAAAAGAGTCGAAAGAGATCGGCATTTATGGGTTCATCATTCCTGACTTGCCCCTCGATGAGGATGCGCCCTATCGGAAGATGCTCTCCGCTTGCGGTATTCATCTCATAGCCTTGGTGGCCCCCAATACCTCACTTGAACGCATGAAGGCTTACGCTGAAGTGGCGACAGGTTATGTCTACGTGATCTCTGTTTTGGGCATCACGGGTGTTCGCTCTGAGTTTCCACCCGACTTGTCAAATACCTTGCGTCGCGCGCGTCAAGCCTTCCGCATTCCGCTCGCCTTGGGCTTTGGCTTTTCAAGTCCGGAACAACTGGACGCTATCCCTGTGGCTGATCGTCCAGATGCTATTATCTTTGGCAGTGCGCTGGTGCGTCATGTCGAAGCTGGTCGTTCTGTCGCGGAGTTCATGCATCGCTGGGTTGGAGTCAGGGGATAATAGGGAAATTCGCGCATTCTAGATCAGCTTTGCGACGCGAAGGCGGTGCGAGAGAACAATCATGCTTGTCGCTAGATTTTCCCGCTTGACGATCACACCCTCTGGAATGGTGAGATGGGTGGAGGTAAAATTCCAAATACCCTTGACCCCTGCGGCAATTAAACGATCTGCAATCGGTTGAGCCACATCAGCGGGTACCGTCAAGATGCCTATTTTAGGCTTTGTCTTGGCCAAGACATCCTCCAGACGGTTCATCGGGTAGACAGGAATGTTGACTTGGGGAACTTGGGCAGGTTGGATATCAAAAGCCACCACAATCTTGATGCCATATTGGGAGAATCCAGGGAATCCAAGCAGTGCCGCGCCGAGTTTGCCCACACCGACCATGACGGCTTCGCACATCACATGACACCCGAGCGTCTTTTCAACAGCGCGATAGAGCTCTTCAAGCGGGAAGCCCTTGCGTGGCAAACCTGTGACACCACAACCCGCTAAGTCCTTGCGTACCATAATAGGATCAAAGCTGAGTCGCTCCGCAATAACAGCACTTGATACGTAAGAATCACCTGCATCGCGCATTTCTGAGAGAATGGGCAAATAGAGGGGTAGTCGCTTAACGCTCTGCGTGCTTAAAATACAATCGGTCTTATCGTGCGGCATGGGGGTTTTATTGTTTTGCCAAATGGGGAGTGGATGGATGAGGAGACTACTCTTTCTTTTTCGACTTGAAGAGACCTCCGACATTATCCAATGCAGAGCCAACCGCCTTGGTCGTGTCTTTCACGCCAGAGCCAAGCGCATCGGTCGTTGCCTTGGTGGCGTCTGTCGCGCTCTTTGTTGTCGAGCCGAGCATGTCGCCCGCGCTGGAAATGGCAGAGTTAATGCCATTCAACATGGCATTCATGATCTGGGTCAACGCCTCTGAAAACGTGGCTCCACCATCCTTCTTTCCGATATCCTTCAAGGTGATAGAGGCAATCGGAATGTTCATAAACAGTCCTATTGTCATAGGGGATGAGTAGGCGAGGCGGGTGTCATTGATGGAAAGCTCATCAATGATAACCTTTTTACCGGCCTTCTTCTCTTTGGGTGGCTCGGTTGATACGGGTTCCTCTGTCTTGGCTTTAGGTTCAGCCGGCGTGCCTTTGTTCAGCTTAGCGATCAACGCATCAATATTTGAGGTACCATTCTTGACTTCGTATGTGCAACCCGGACCTTTGACGAGAATCTTTTTAATTTTGATGGTGTCTGAAAAGAGCGAAGCCATGTTGACATTAATATAGAACTCTGTGACCTCAAAAAGCTTCTTCTCTTTGCTGTATCCCTCTGGATTAGCAAGAGTCAGGTTCTTTAAGTGTACAACACCTTTGAAGGGGCTAATGCTGACGCTGTCCACATGGGTATTAACCCCGAGAAGCGCAGGCGCCGCTGTGTTAATTCCTTTCTCAACAATAGAACCCATGAAGAAGAAAAGCGCCACGAGTAGAATGAGCAGAACAACGACCAGACCGATGAAAAACTTAACAATTTTTTTAAAGAAAGTAACCATAAATGATCTCCTTTTATATTTTAATAATAGCATACTCTTTTTTGGAATGGAAGCGTCAGGCAGATTAATTTGGGGCAAACTTAAAGTTATTAGGTAAGCCAGTCGCACGGGGTGGCACAGTTGCAGTAGGCAGTAGCAGTTGGCAGTTAATACCCCGGGAATAAACGAAGGAATAACTGTATCACATCCGGCGGCTGCCGGACCACAAAGAAGAGAAATACTCTTAATTTTTTAAATTCCTTTGTGGCTTCGTGGTCCGGCAGCGGCCGGACGACCCTCTAGAAATGGTATGTCACCATTCGCGCATTCTCGAATTCCCGCATTCGCGCATTGATTTATTCCATTGAAGCTTTTGTATTTTAGTTAGAAATTAATGTTCATTATCTTGATTATTTGTTTACAAAAATGAAAAGAATTAGCCAAAAAGTAGCAAAAATATTGAATTAAATCAATTTTTTAATCAAAAAACGATTTATTAAGCAATTGGCACAAGTTCTGCATTATAACTTGCATCAAAGCTCGAGTGATAGGAAGAAAACATCAACAAAAAATGCCCATCTGGGCAAGAAGGAGAGAAGAAAAAATGAGAAACATTATTGGAATGTTTATGGTGATGGCGACTGCGACTGTGGTTTCGGCTGCGGATATTTTGACCAATGCCCCGGCGGCAACGCCAGAGGCGGTCAAGGAGGAGAAACCCTTCCCCCTGACCTTCGGCGCAACCTTGGATGTCTATTCCGCCTATATCTGGCACGGTGTAATTTTGAACGATGAACCCGTATGGCAGCCCGATCTGGCTCTAACCTATTCTTTCGGTGATTATGGTTCCGTCACGGCCGATGCCTGGATGAACTTTGATACGACTGGTAATAACGGCCAGAGAAGCTTTGGTGGTATTAACGAGATAGACTATACGCTTCAGTACGCCGTTACACTGTCTGATCTTTCACTTGGCATTGGCCATATTTGGTATACCTTCCCGGCTATCGGTGATGATAAGTATTATGATGCCACAAGCGAGATCTTCGTTAGCGCGGCTTATAACAATGACATTGTGGTTCCCTTTATAAAGGCATACTATGACTACGAACAGGTTAATGGCACTTACGTGACTGTCGGTCTACGCAAAGAGATGACCTTTGACAAGCTGACTGCCGGGGCGGAAGTCTCTCTTGGTGGCGCATCTCAAGGATATACGTCATATTATTACGACCTTGATGGGACTGGTAGGCAAGGAAATTACTTCTTCACGGACGCTCAGGCCGTGATCTATACGAAGTACGCGATTACCGATAACATCTTCGTCGGTGCCCGACTCGGCTGGGTCAGTACCCTGGATAACGAACTCAGGGAAGTGCACGAAGAGAACCTCCTCTGGGGTGGTATCAATCTCGGCATCACACTGTAAAAATCTTTACGAAAATTGGAAAGACTGACAAAATAGGGTTTACCAAATTGTAAATTCGATTGGCAATGTCGCCAGGAATATGATAACATTCTCACAGTTTTTGAGATAATTATCATGTTCCTGTGTCTTTTTTTACAAAACAAGGCAGGTTTCATCTCTAGCAGCGTGCTTGGCACGTTAGTTGCATTCAAAATCACGTCACAAGAAGAAAGGTGAGGAGCAAACTATGAATAGTCGTATGAATACGTTGGAGCAGATTGCAAAGATGGGTGCCCCAGAAGCAGCAAAGGCGTTACCCTTCGAACTGGATTTTTATGGAGAGGATGTCTTCACGACTCAGGTCATGAAGAAGTATCTTCCCAAGGCTGTTGCGGAAAAACTGTTGTCCACGCTGAATGACGGTATTCCCCTCGATCCTGCCATTGCGGGCGATATTGCACATGCCATGAAGACGTGGGCTCTGGAACGTGGCGCGACCCATTTCACCCACTGGTTCCAGCCTTTGACAGGTGGTACCGCTGAGAAGCATGACGCTTTTCTAGAACCGACCGGAATGGGCGAAGCCATCATGATTTTCTCTGGTAAGAACCTGATCGTGGGTGAGCCAGATGCCTCCAGCTTCCCGTCTGGCGGTCTGCGATCCACCTTCGAAGCGCGCGGCTATACCGCTTGGGATCCGACCAGCCCTGCCTTTATCAAGCGTCACCCGAAGGGCGCGACCCTTTGCATCCCCACGGCATTTTGTTCTTATACAGGAGAAGCCTTGGACAAGAAGACTCCTTTGCTGCGCTCCATCCAGGCGCTGAAGACATCGGTGAACCGTTTAATGAAGTGTTTCGGCGTTCCCCAGGCGCGGGTGATGGTGACCCTCGGCCCGGAACAGGAATACTTCCTCATCGACAAGGGTTTTTATCTGCAGCGTCCTGACTTGGTCCAGACGGGCCGGACGCTCTTTGGTGCACCACCTCCTAAGCATCAGCAACTTGAAGATCACTATTTTGGCTCCATCAAGCCCCGCATCCTCGCCTTCATGCACGAAGTCGAAAAAGAGCTGTGGACATTAGGGATCCCTGCCAAGACGCGCCATAACGAAGTGGCCCCTGCGCAGTTCGAAATCGCCCCGATGTTTGAAGAGTTGAACTTGGCGGTTGACCACAACATGATCGTCATGGAAGTATTGCGCCAGACCGCTGAGCGTTACGGCTTGGTTTGTCTCTTGCACGAAAAGCCCTTCGCAGGCGTGAATGGTTCAGGCAAGCACAACAACTGGTCCGTCGCCTTCGGTAAGCAGAATTTGCTCGAGCCGGGTGCTGATCCGCATCAGAATGCGATCTTCCTCACGGTTCTCAGCTCGATCATCCGCGGCGTGCATCTGCACAGTGATATCCTGCGTGTCACCACCTCGTATGCGGGTAATGACCATCGCCTGGGTGCAAATGAAGCGCCTCCTGCGATCGTCTCCATCTTCTTAGGCGACCAGCTCGCTGATGTGATCGCACAGATCGAGAAGGGCGGCGCGACCTCCAGCAAGCAGGCTGGGACCATGCGTATTGGCGTGGATACCCTTCCGACGCTTCCGCGCGATGCGACTGATCGTAACCGCACGAGCCCCTTCGCCTTTACCGGCAACAAGTTTGAGTTTCGTGCTCCAGGTTCGAGCCAGTCCTGTGCAGGCGTCAATGTGGTGCTCAACACCATCGTTGCCGAGTCCATGGACTATCTCGCAGAGAAGATCGAGAAGTTTGACAAGAATGACTTCAACGGCCAGTTGCAGAAGCTGCTCAAGAAGGTGATCTCCGACCATAAGGCGATTATCTTCAATGGCGACAACTACAGCGCCGAGTGGGCAGCAGAGGCAAAGCGCCGTGGTCTTCCTAACTTCCGTACGACCCTTGAAGGCATCAAGCCTTTGACCAAGAAGGAAAACATTGCCCTCTTTGAAAAGTATGGCGTGCTGAGCAAGGTCGAGCTGGATTCTCGCTACGAGATCTATTTGGAAGAGTATCATCGCCGTGTTCGCATCGAAGGTTTGCTCGCGCTGGAAATGGCCAAGAACATCATCCTCCCAGTGGTGATCTCCTCCTTCGACAAGTCAGCCAATGCACTGAACCAGGCCAAGTCCGCAAAGGTCAAGATGGGTGTCACCGCCCTCTCCGCCTATACGGAAAAACTCGGCACCTTGCTGGATGCCCTGATTGGTGGCGCCAATGTCCTCGAGAAGGCTCTGGCCGCCGAACATGGCGAGATCCTGGAAGCGATGAGCGCGTTGCGTCAGACGGTTGATAAGCTGGAAGGCGTCATTGATGATGCAGTCTGGCCGTTGCCGAAGTATCGCGAGATGCTCTTCGTCTACTAAGGATTATGAAACGCAATTATCAACAGGAAACGCAGAATCGGGTAACCTTTATCCAGAATTGCCTAAACAATGCCGGAGCTTCCGGAGTTGTTTATGGCAATAGCGGTGGCAAAGACAGTGCGCTTGTGGGAATCCTTTGCAAGAAGGCGTGCCCTGACACGGTCGGGATTATTCTGCCCTGTGGTTCGCGTCGGAATTACAACGAAGATAAAACAGACGCGCAAGAGGTTGCGCGTCTGTTTGACATTTCTACGCGGGTTGTGGATCTGACCCCGATCAAGGAGAGTTTCCTTGCCTTGCTTGGTACGCAAACAACCTTGAGTTCACTGGCGGTTGCTAATTTAGCCCCTCGTCTCCGGATGACTACGCTCTATGCGATCGCCGCAAGTGAGAACCGACTGGTCGCAGGTACCGGCAATCGCAGCGAAGGGTATATGGGCTATTTCACCAAGTGGGGTGATGGCGCTCATGACTTTAACCCCATCGCAGATCTCACGGTGACCGAAATTTATGAGTTCCTTCGCTATCTCGGCGCACCCGAGGCGGTCTTGACCAAGGCTCCCTCAGCAGCTCTCTTTGATGGACAGACCGATGAACAGGAGATGGGAATCACCTATAAGGCGATTGATACGTTCCTTCTGGAAGGCACTGCAACGGAAGAGGAGCAGGCCTTGATGGAGCGCTTTCATCGCGTGAGCGAACATAAGCGGAGATTGCCCACTCATTATAATTGTGATACAATAAAAAAGTAATTTGTGTAGAAGTAAGTTCTCTTCATGCTGTGGCATGTGGACTTTTTTTAGGCTCGGAGTAGAGGCTTGTTGCTGGAATTACAGTTGCCGTGTAAGTGTTCATAAATGCAGTGGCGAAAAAGGTGTTCAAAATGTCTGATGAACTAAAACATGAATGCGGCGTTGGTCTGTTGCGGTTGCGCAAGCCCTTAACTGCCTATCCTGAACACTATGGCTTGCAACAGATGGCCCTTCTCATGGAGAAGCAGCATAACCGTGGACAGGATGGCGCGGGTATTGCCGCTCTGAAGATCGAGGCCTCCCCAGGGGAACCCTATTTCCACATTGAAAAATCGGCTGACCGTAATCCGCTGGCCAATGTCTTGGAACAGGTCTGGGAGCGGCCTTTTGCCGGAGAGATCTTTCTGGGGCATCTGCGTTACGGAACCTTTGGTGGTCAGACCATCGAAGCCTGTCATCCTTTGCTGAAATACAGCGTCTGTCGTAACCGGACCTTGTTGTTGGCCGGTAACTTCAATCTCACCAATAGCCCTGCAATCTTCGAAAGCCTAACCCGCAAGGGGCACCACTTGCCCAATCGTCAGGATACAACCATCCTGCTTCACCAGATCGGTCACGAACTGGAGAAAGCCTTGGATGCTGGTAATCCGATTGAAGGTGATCTCGCGATGCTCTTGTCAAAGGCAGCTATCTCGTGGGATGGCGGCTTCCTAATCTGCGGAATCTTGGGCGATGGCACGGCTTTCGCACTCCGCGACCCAGCCGGTATACGTCCGGGTTTTTATTTCGTTGACGATGAGGTTGCCGTGGTGGCCTCTGAGCGTCCTGCTATCCAGACTACCTTCAATGTGAAGAGTGACGCCGTGAAGGAGATCTCGCCGGGTACCCTGCTCCTGATTTCCTGTGACGGGAAGACCGTGGAAGAACGGCCCTGCCTGATTCCCCGTGAGCCGCGTCGTTGTGTCTTCGAGCGCATCTATTTCTCGCGTGGAAATGATTCGGACATCCAACAGGAACGCCGTCTGATGGGTAAGCATCTGGTCCCTCAGATTCTGGATGCGATTGACCAAGACTACGACAACACCTTCTTCTCGTATATTCCAAACACGGCACAGATCAGTTTCCATGGTGTGCTCGATGAATTGCTCCACAAACGCAATTTCCGCTTCGGCCAGGTCGTGCTCAAGGATGCTAAGTTCCGGACCTTTATTGCCGATGCTAACCGCCGTAAGGCGTTGGACATGCATATCTATGACATTGTCTATGGACTCATCCGTCCGAACCAGGATAATCTCGTCCTTCTTGATGACTCGATTGTGCGCGGCACGACCTTGCGCAATCTGATCCTCAAGATTGTGGACAGGCTGGAGCCTAAGAAGATCGTGGTGGTTTCTTCAGCGCCCCCCATCTGTTATCCTGACTGCTATGGTATTGACATGGCGAGCATGGGTGAGCTCATCGCCTTCCAGGCTGTGATCTCGCTCTTGAAGAAGGCGGGTAAGGAGTCGCTGCTTCACGAGTGCGTGGGCTGTGCCCGCGAAGATCTTCTGAAGCCGGACGCAGCCATGCGCAATCGTGTGGCGCCACTCTACGCAGCCTTCACCTTCGATGAACTGTGCCATGAGATCGGACTTCTCCTCACCCCTGATGGCTTGAAGGCCAAGGTCACCGTCGTCTTTCAGCGGCTTGGAAATCTCCGCCTCTGCTGTCCAGACCACACCGGCGACTGGTACTTTTCCGGCAACTACCCCACCCCCGGTGGTAATCGCGTGGTGAACCAAGCCCTTGTCAACTACTGCGACAAGGTCAACAAGCGCGGCGGGCT
>CAMBQV010000075.1 GCA_945870145.1 Akkermansia muciniphila | reverse complement strand
CGGGTTTAAAACCCTCTCCTGCACTATAAAAGAGTCAGGTGTAAATGGTCCAGATGGAATTTTTGCGCATGGCTCTAGAAAATTAAGTCATGCACAACGAACGATCCTTTGAACGGCGCGATCGCCGTCCCCGCCCACCCTTCCGTCGCCAGAATCGCCACCCTGGCCTCGCAGAACGCGATTTTAGTCCACGTGAAATGCCCAAACCCAAGGGAGAAATCCCAGAAGCTTTTGCCTCCAACGTGTTTGGTCAGATTAATCCGCTCATTCAACATGCAGTCTCCGAAGAGGGGTATGCTACGCCAACGCCTATTCAGGAGCAGTCGATACCGCCTCTGCTTGAGGGAAAAGATCTGTTGGGTTGCGCGCAGACGGGTACGGGTAAAACCGCGGCCTTCCTGTTGCCGATCCTCCATCGCTTGTTGGCGCAACCGACCCCGACGGTTCCAGGCAAGCCGCGCGCCTTGATTCTGGCTCCGACCCGCGAACTGGCTGCGCAGATCGCGGAGAGTGTTGCAACCTATGGACGTTACACAGGCCTTCCCTTTGCAGTCGTTTTTGGTGGCGTCAGCCAATATCCGCAAGTTCAAGCTCTTCGCCGTGGCGCGGTTTTGGTTGTTGCCACGCCTGGACGCCTGCTCGACTTGATGGAACAACGTCATTTGACGCTTGATTCGATCGAGGAGCTTGTCCTCGACGAGGCAGATCGCATGTTGGACATGGGCTTCCTTCCGGACATCAAGAAGATTCTGGCGAAGTTGCCCACCAAGCGCCACTCTCAGTTCTTCTCAGCAACGCTCTCCTCGGATGTTCTCAAACTGGCCCATCAGATGGTGGCTAACCCAGTCCAGGTGACGATCGAACCCGATAAACCCACGGTGGACAAGATACACCAACGGATCATGTTTGTTGACAAACCTAACAAGGTTGGACTCCTCTCTCATTTGTTCACGATTCGTCCTGAAATGACGCGCGTCATTGTCTTCTCGCGTACCCGTCATGGTGCGGATAAGATTGTGCGTAAGCTCGTGGATGATGGTATCCCAGCGGATGCCATTCACAGCGACAAGACGCAACGGGCACGTACAGACGCCTTGAATGCCTTCAAGGCAGGGCGTATCCGGGCGTTGGTCGCGACGGACATTGCGTCGCGTGGCATTGATGTGGATGATGTCTCTCATGTGGTCAACTTTGATCTCCCGGAAGAGACTGAATCGTATGTTCATCGTATTGGGCGTACTGCCCGTGCGGGAGCATCGGGTTCAGCCATTTCGCTGGTCAGCGCTGAAGAGCGCGGGTTGTTGCGTGCGGTCGAACGGATGATCAAGAAGTCGATCGAAGTTGATCGCGTCGAGGAATTCTATTCAGAACGGGCCGAGAAGGCCGCAGGCCGAGGCGTTCCAGACAGCTTGCCGCGTCCAGACTGGGCAGGAAAGAAGCGGACCTTTGGTAACCGTGATGAGCGTCGCGCAAGGCCAGCCAGAAATGATCGTGCTCCCAGCCATCAGGGACGGCGTCAGGATGATTTTCGGCGTGGGGGTGATGAGGGTGCGGCACGTCCACCTCGGCGTGAAGGCGAAGTCGCCCCGACAGAGGGTATGCCAGCTAGAGACCCGAAACGTCATGAGAAGCGCCCCCCTGTAACGGCTGAACGTGCGGGTGGAGAGAAGACCGTGCATAAGCCAGGACCTCGTCCTGCAACGCGGGAGGGCGCTGAACGTCCCCGCCGGGAAGAAGACCGAAAAGGGGGTCATCGCGGACAGGAAAAGCGTACGCCGGTTGCTCCAAAGGAAAAAAAGAGTGAAGAGGCCTCTGCAGAGCCTACGAAAAAATCTCCTTTTTCAAAGTTCTTCCGCAATAAATAGTTGAGCCTGTCTTGAGGTTTGGAAGTGCTTTAAAGGCTTCGTAAAACGGATGTGTATGACCTCGTGTCATGCACATCCATTTTTGTTATTTCTGAGCTTTTCATTCTTGATTGTATCCATTGCATGAAGTATTATAACTTTTTGTAAGTTTTAGCCACTTTGCGTGAAAGTAAAGGGGGCTTTAGGAAAGGTTTTTTTGGATGGAAAAGTTACGGGGGAAATTGCTCCTCTCGATCTTTTTTGCGTCCGCTTGTGTCTACTCAGTTATTGCCCAGTACAATATGGCGGAAACTATCAGCAAGTCGCAGGATAATCCGAAGATTCCTGAAGGGAAAGCGTTGAGCTGGGATGCGGGCGGCGATTTGAGGTTCCGTCACGAGATGTGGGACAATATGCCGCGTGGCGCGGTACAATCCCATAACGAGTCTTATTTTCGTCTGAGGCCTCGTCTCTGGGGCAAGGTTGAGAATGAGGATTTTACACTTTACGGACGTCTGGTTGATGAGTTCCGCGAATATGTGACCGCGGGGCCACGTACAACGACGTGGAATCCGAAGAATTATATGAATACGCCAGGTGAGTTGATTCTTGACAATCTGTATCTTGATGTCCGCAACCTGCTTTGGGATCGGGTAGATCTGCGTGTGGGGCGTCAAGACTTGGCGTATGGTTCTGGCCGTGTCCTCTTTGAAGGTACGCCGATGGATGGTTCTCGCACCTATTTTTTTGATGCAGTCAAAGCAGTCGTGAAGGTCACAGAGCTGAACACGGTTGATGTTCTTGGTTTTTACAACAGTCCGACGACCTTCGGAGCAGGGGACCCCAAACCCAATGGTGGTGGTGAGAATTTGCCGTTGAACAGTATCGAATCGTTCAGCCGAGGGATGTCGGAATGGGGTAGTGCGCTCTATTTCAAATCAAAGGAGCTGAAGCAGTTGCCCTTTGAAGTGTATAACATTTATGCGGACAGGAGTAACTACGAACTGCTCAACGGGACGGACATGCAGGGCCGGTGGGTCAATACCGTGGGGTTAAGACTGATGCCGAAAATCACGGATGAATGGTCTGCGGAGTTCGAAGGTGCGGCCCAATACGGACAGAAGGAGAGCGGTGCGGATGTCGGTGGACACATGGCGTATGTTGGGTTGACCTATTCGCCGACGCAGGATTTTCTAGGCAAGGCAGTGCCCTATGCGACGCTTTCAACGCTCTATCTTTCAGGAGACCCTGACAAGGACAGAGGCACCTATCAGATGAATGACCGCGAAGATGATCGCTCCTGGGATCCGCTCTGGAGCCGCTATACCCGTTATCTCAGCGAGATGTATTCGTATCAGAGCTACTATGGTGTCAACTATTGGTCGAATTTGATTTATCCTGCATTGGAAGTCGGTTGCAAGTGGGAGAGCAAGCACGCGTTCTTTACTTCAGTCGGCCCGATGTATGCAGCAGTACAGGATGGTCGGGGCGGCGGTGACGGCTCGCTCTATGGCTATTTTTGGCGTGGTCGTTATGACTTTCCGCTCTGGACAAAAATATTTGGTCAGCGTGGAGACCTGATGGGCCACGTAACGCTCGAACTTTTGGAGCCAGGTGATTACAGTGCGACGGACGAATTGGCGTATTTTGCCCGCTATGAAGTTACGTTTAAGTTTTAGTTCATTTTAGGAGTGTCTGTGATGTTTAAGGTTGAGGATCTCGCCCCCTATAAAATTGTACCTGTCATTGCGATAGATGATGTGGCCCATGCCCTGCCATTGGCGGATGCGCTGATCGCTGGTGGGTTGCCGGTGGCAGAAATTACCTTTCGGTCAGCCGTCGCGGCAGAGGTGATTCGAACCATTGCCCGAGAGCGTCCGCAGATGATTGTCGGCGCAGGAACGGTACTCTCTCAGGAGACACTCGACCAGGCGAAGGCCTGCGGTGCGCGCTTTGGCGTCGCTCCAGGTCTCAACCCTCGCGTGGTTCAGCATGCACTGGCTTCAGGTTTTTCTTTTATTCCCGGCATCTCCAATGCCACGGACATTGAGGCTGCGCTCGAGCTCGGATGTAAGCTGTTAAAATTCTTTCCCGCAGAAGTTGCGGGCGGTGCGAAGATGGTTTCAGCGCTATCCGCGCCCTATCAGCATACGGGCGTAAAGTTCATGCCAACAGGCGGTTTGACGCTTGAGAAGCTTGACGATTATTTCCAGATCAAGACCGTGATGGTCTGCGGTGGCACGTGGATTGCAAAGAAAGAGGATATGGTTGCGGGTCGCTGGGATGTGATCACAGCACATTGCAAAGCCCTTGCGGAACATTTTTCAAAACTAAAGGATAAGGAAGGCGATTCTCGCTTCATAAGAAACGCTTAAACAAAATGATGAAGCCATTATTTTCTATCAGTCAGTGTGTCTCGGTTGTTGCGCTTCTCTGTGCGGTAGGCTTTACGTGCGAGGTGTCCGCCCAGACAGCTACGTTAAGCTCTCTGCAGATTGCCTACTCAAACAAGGTTGCGAAGTTGGAGTCTGATCAGCAGGTGAAGAAAAACCTGGCGGTTCAAGAGTATGGCAATGACTTAAATACGGTGCTCAAAGCCGTTCAAAAGGCTGGTGATTTTGACGGGTATGTTCTCATCGAGAAAGAGGTCAATCGGTTTAAGGCAGAGAAGCAGGTTCCGGCCTCAAGCGAGATTCCGCTGGTTGCTACGAGTCAGAGAGCCTATCAGAAAAAGCTGGAAAAAATATCAACCGAATCTTCCGCTAAGAAGATTGAGTTGTGTAAACAGTATCTGGATGCATTACTCGGTCTGCGAAAAGAGTTGATGGTTCAAAGCAAGATGAAAGAAGCGGGGGTTGTGAATGAGACCGTGAAACAGGTTGAGTCAAACATCAAGGAGATGGAGTCGTGGAATGGTGCCGAGGGGGAAAATGGAGGGGCAAAGCCTGAGACAAAGCTTGATGAACTTTTTGCTGATGATCCACCCGTAAAAAAGCCCCGTGCAGAGGAGCCCGAGGTGAAGGTAGTTCCCAAAGCACCTGCTGAGGTGAAGAAGTCGAAGAGAGCACCGCCTGAGGCAATCCATTTCAACGGTCATTATTATCTCTATACGCCTGAAAAAATGAAGTGGGACACTGCAAAAGGCAAGTGTCAGATGCGAAATGGACATTTGGTGACGATTGATAGCAGCGAGGAGAATGATTTTATTTCGAAGATGGTTGAAGGGAAAGCAGGCGTTTGGATCGGGTTGTATAAATCCGCTGAGAGTTGGAGATGGGTCACCACAGAAAAATTAGTCTATTTAAATTGGGGATCTGAACAACCCTCGATCACGAAGCGGAGTTCCCGTTTAGGTGTGAATATTTGCGGTGTTATTAAAGGTGTGGAGCGCTACATCCCCTCGACGTATGTGGATGGCGAATACAAAGAGGGGTACACCGTCTCTTGCGGAATATGGGAAGACTCCTATAGTGATGCACCGATGGATGGCTATATTTGCGAATGGGATGAGTAGTGGCTTGTTAGAAGTAAAACGCAACAGCTAAAAAGAGGTAGTTATGGGTAAAACTAAAGTTAAAATGAATATTCGATGCAGGATGAAGGAAATAGGGTTTATTTTTGCATTGTGCTTCGGGTTCTGTCTGACAGCGGCCCAGGCCCAGACCAATGCACTGGATGCTCTGAAGTCCCAGTACCAGGCGAAGCGTAGTGTGCTTAATGAGGAGTCGCGGAAAAAGAACCATCTAATCGGACAGGAGTATGTTGCAGACCTGACGAAAGTTCTTCAGAAGGTCCAGAAGGCTGGCGATTTCGATGGGTATGTCTTCGTCGAGAAGGAGATCGCGCGGTTTGCGGAGACACCGAGCATTGGCTCGCCGTTTGAATCCCCGTTGCTGAAGGAGCCTATCCTCGCGCATCAGCAGAAAAGGCATCGCATCGATAAAGAGCGCAACGTGAAGCATCTCACGCTGAACCAGCAGTATCTTGACTCGCTCGTTGTCTTACGCAAAGAACTGATGGTCCAGAATAAGATGAAGGAGGCCAGCGAGGTCAATGAGCTGGTGAAGCAGACGGAATCCTCCATTAAGTATTGTAAAGAATGCCTTGAAGGAGGCGCGCCTCGAACGAGCGCCGCCCAGCCAGACGAGCCTCCACCGACCAAGTTGGACGCTCTTTTTGGTGAAGAGCCTGCAACAGACAAGCCGAGTCCGGAGAACGGTGTGGCGGTTAAGCCCGCTAGTACCGGGGTGAAATCGAAGAAGGGACCTCCCGAGGCAGTTGAATTCAACGGTCATTTTTATATGTTTTACAAGGACCCGATGAAGTGGGATATCGCCAAGCTCAAGTGCCAGTCGCGTGGTGGTTATTTGGTGACGATCAGCAGTAAGGAGGAGAATGACCTTGTCGCCTCGCTGATCGAGGGGTCGTCTTCAGTCTGGATCGGTTTCTCAAAGTCTGGCGATGCGTGGAGATGGGTGAACCTCGAAAAGACGGGGTATACAAACTGGGGTTCCAGTAGGCCCTCTATCACAAAGAGCAGTCCGCGCATGGGCATCGGAATCTGCGCCTATATACATGCGGTCGATCGCTACGTCCGCTCCACGTATGTGAATGGTAAATACAAACCTGGCTATACGGAGAAAAGCGGCGACTGGGTGGATGCGTATAGCGATCTGGCCGTCGAAGGTTATCTGTGCGAGTGGAGCGAGTAGGCAAAGACAGAGGAGGCGAGGGTATGGCTAAAGTGACGATCAAAGAGGCTGGGAGTTGTTTGTATGATGAAGTCTCCCTGGGAGAGGTGATGCTCCGTCTGGATCCAGGCGATGGACGGATCCGTACCACGCGTGAATTTAAAGTCTGGGAAGGCGGTGGTGAATATAATGTCGCACGCGGACTGCGGCGTTGCTTTGGTCTCAAGACAGCCGTCGTGACGGCCTTTCCTGAGAATGAGGTGGGAAGGCTGGCTGAAGATTTTATTTTGCAAGGCGGTGTGGATACTACGCTGATTAAGTGGGTGCCCTTTGATGGCACAGGTTCGGCCACACGCGTCGGACTCAACTTCACCGAACGGGGCTTTGGTGTTCGTGGCGCTCTGGGGGTGAGTGATCGAGGCCACTCCGCAGCCTCGCAGTTGACCCCGGGCGATATTGATTGGGAGTATCTCTTTGCTGATTTGGGTGTTCGGTGGTTTCATACCGGCGGCATCTTCGCTGCGCTTTCGGCAACAACGCCGTTGGTCGTCGAGGAGGCAATGCTGATCGCTAAGCAGAATGGGGTTGTCATTTCGTATGACCTCAACTATCGTCCCTCGCTCTGGAAGTCCAATGGAGGACTCAAGGCCTGTCAGGAGGTCAACCGGCGCTTGGCTCAGTATGTCGATGTGATGATTGGCAATGAGGAAGATTTCACAGCCTGTCTCGGACTCGAAATCGAGGGCGCAGATCACCAGTTGAAGGCTTTGCCGTTGGATGGCTTTAAGAAGATGATCAACCAGGCGGTCTCTGAGTTTCCCAATTTCAAGGTGTGTGCCACGACGCTTCGGAGCGTCAAGAGCGCGACGTTCAATGACTGGAGTGCGATCTGCTGGGCTGATGGAGAGTTCTATCAGTCGATGGAGATGAAGGATTTGATGATCTATGATCGTGTAGGGGGAGGGGATAGTTTCGCCTCAGGACTTGTTTATGGATTCCTGACCTTCAATGATGCGCAGAAGGCTGTTAATTATGGCTGTGCTCATGGTGCCTTGGCTATGACAACCCCCGGCGACACCTCGATGGCCTCCAAGGCTGAGGTCGAGAATATTGTGAAAGGCGCAGGCGCGCGTGTGATCCGGTAGAAAGAGTCGGCGGAGTGGCAGTTGGCAGCCACCTTCGCCAAGGCTACGGCGGCCAGGGTAGCAGTTGGCAGTTTAACGAAGGAATACTTTTCCCCGCAGAGGCGCAGAGACGCAGAGTTTATGAATCGACTAAGCTCGCGACGAAGTTTTTTAGCATCCGAATGACGCGAACCACGCGAATGAAGAAAAATAAGGCAATAAGGCAATGAGGCAATAAGGCAATTCTTTTGAAGTTATAATCAAGGAGAATGACGATGAATACAGTTGTAAAAATATCCGGTATGGCAATGGTTCTGTTTCTCTCAGCCTGTGTCTCCGTGCAGGCTGGCAAAACAGATCCTGAGGCTGAAAAGCAGGCTACTCAAACACTCGCCACCATGGTGAAGGTTGCTGACTGGCAATTAGTAAATCCCTCCAAGCATCATCCGCTGGATTGGACGCATGGCGCGCTCTATCCCGGTTATATGGTACTGGATGGAATCCAGGCGAACCCTAAATACCGTGATGCAGTCAAGAAAGTCGGCGAGGAAAACGGTTGGAAAAACTGGACGCGGACTTATCATGCGGATGATTATGCAGTCGCTCAAGTCTATTCTGAGTTGCATCAGCTCATGCGTGATCCCGTCATGATCAAGCCCACAATCGCTCAGTTCGATCTCATGCTGGCCGACCCAGCGACGTGCGAGGTCGGTGAAATTGTGCACGGTAAGCGTGGCAGTAAGGATGCCGGAAAAATCAAGATGCGCTGGTGGTGGTGTGATGCCCTCTTCATGGCACCCTCTGCCTGGGCTAAGATCTATGATCTGACAGACGACGCCAAGTACCTCGATTTTATGATCAAGGAGTGGAAGGCGACGAGTGAATTCCTCTATGACAAGGAGGAGCATCTTTTTTTCCGTGACAAGAGCTATTTTCCGGACAAGAAGAAAGAGAAGAACGGAAAAAAGGTCTTCTGGGGCCGTGGTAATGGCTGGGTGCTGGGCGGCTTGGTTCGCGTACTGCAAGTCCTGCCAGACAACCATCCGGATCGTACCTTCTTTGTCAGCCAGTTCCAGGAAATCTGTAACAAGATGATCGCGATCCAGCCTGCAGATGGCGTCTGGCGTGCTAGCTTACTGGATCCTAATAATTTCCCGATCCAGGAGACAAGCTCGACAAGTTTCATCTCTTTCGCCTTGGCCTGGGGTGTTAATCAGGGACTGCTGAGTCGCGAGAAGGCAGAGCCAGCTCTGCGCAAGGCTTTGGGTGTGCTGACAACCTTCATTACGCCCGAGGGTAAACTCACCCATGTCCAGCCCATCGGAGCCGATCCTCAGCATTTTGATACAGATGGAACCGAGGTGTATGGTGTCGGGGCCTTCTTGCTCGCCTCATCCGAGCTTTATCGCATGGATATGCTAAAGGCCAAGGAGCATGCGATGATCACGGTTAAGAATGATAGCGCGGTCTTTTGTCCCGAACGTACCGTTTCCATTGTCTGGGCGGATGTGTTGAAGAAGCTTCCGACGGCAACCCCTGAAAATATCGGCGTGATGGAGGGCCTCTCTTCGCGTTGGGTCGTCTCGCAAGTCGTGAGCGAGAAGGGACAGCCTGCCGCACTACTCTTCCAGACAGATCTGCATGCCCAACAGACCAAATCATTCGTCCTTGTCGCAGGTGTTGATCGCTCAGCATTGCCAAACTCCGTGCGCAGCACGTTTGCTCGTTTCGTTCCGGAACGTAAGGATGATTTCGCCTGGGAGAATGATCGCACAGCCTATCGTGCGTATGGCCCTGCGCTCTGGGATGGCGGTAATGGGAAGAAGGCGACAGTCGGCAGTGGCATTGATGCCTTTGGCAAGAATGACCGTCTCCAGGTTATCAACCGCATCTTCAAAGAGAAGAACTACCACTCGCCAACACTCGGTTATGCAATTGATGCCTACAAGGTCGGGACAGGCCCTGGCTGCGGTGGTGCAGCAATCGTGAAGGATGGGGCCTATGACCAGGCCATTACCTACGAGAAGTGGACCCTCCTGGAGAACGGACCCCTCCGTACGGTCTTTGCTCTGATGTATGCCACAGGCCAGGTGCGCTATTTCACGATTGATCTGGGCTCTGACTTTTATGAAGTAATCACGGTTTTTCCTTCTGCTGTTACTCCAGCAGCTGGCGTGACCTATCGTCCTGTGGATGACAAAGCCTCTTCAAGTGGCGAAGGATATCTCGCGAGCTGGGAGGCTGGACAGGATAAGACCCCCGTCAATATGGGCGTGGCCTTGGTTGTCCCCGAAGGCGATAAACCTGTGATTAAGGATCAGGCAGCTTGGATTCATGCGCCCAAAGGTACGCAATTTACCGCCTATGCGGGAAGCTGTTGGAATAAGGGCAAAGATTATCCGACCGCAGAGGCTTGGTTCAAGGCCGTCGAAGCCTTCCGCCAGCGCCTAGCAGCAAAGATCGTGGTCCAATAACTCATTTCTCACTCAGGTATTTTTAATTAACACATTAACACAATAACGCAATAACTCATTTCTCATTATGGACACTATCAATACAGCCGACCGGCAGGCCTATCGCCGGATGACCACAGATGAGCAACGCGCTCATTTTTTGAAGACTGGACTCTTTGAGGCCGGCAAGCTGAATGTCCTCTATTCAGATGTGGACCGCGCAGTTGTCGCAGCCGCAGTGCCGACTACGCAGGCGCTTGAGTTGACGGGCGGTAAGGAGATGGCCTGTACGTTTTTCCATGAGCGCCGCGAATCAGGCGTTATCAATCTCGGTGCCGAAGGAAAAGTCACGGTGGACGGAACGGTCTATCAGTTAGGTTCACGGGAATGCCTCTACATCGGCAAAGGGGCTAAGAACGTCTCTTTTGCCAGCATCTCGCCGACGGCTCCGGCTCAATTCTATCTCGTTTCGTATCCTGCACATGCATCCTATCCGACGACACATGCGACGGCGGAACAGGCAAACCGCGTGGAAACAGGTTCTAAGAAGGATGCCAATCAGCGCACGATCAACCAGTTTATACGGCCTGGAAAAATTCAAAGCTGTCAATTGGTCATGGGGTATACGCAGTTGGCCGAAGGCTCGGTCTGGAATACCTATCCGCCCCATACCCATGATCGCCGTACAGAGGTTTATTGCTATTTCAATCTGCCTGAGAACGGACGCATCATCCATCTCTATGGTGAACCCGATGAGACGCGCCATCTGGTGCTGCAAGAGAAGGATGTCGTCTTCTCGCCCGCATGGTCCATTCACAGCGGCGTGGGTACAGGTGCCTATTGCTTTGTCTGGGCTATGGGCGGCGAGAACCAGGTGTTTGAAGATATGGATCCCGCAAAGATCCGGTAGGGGCGGGGAGTGGCAGTCGGCAGCCACCTTCGCCAATAGGGCTACGGTGGCCAGGGTAGCAGTTGGCAGTGAGCCCCCGGGAACAAACAAGAGGAGTAACTGTTATCAACGAATTAAACGGATGAAACGAATTTGAATTAGCTTAATTAGGTTAATTAGTTGAAAAAATGAAGGTAAGAGCGTGCTCTGTCACGCCAGTACGAAAGGAAAATTATGATTTTGGATATGTTTAAGTTAAATGGCAAGATTGCAGTGGTGACGGGTGGTGCGCGTGGCATTGGACAGAGCTATGCGATCGCCTTGGCTGAAGCTGGCGCAGATGTCGCTGTGATTGATGTGATTGATTGCGCAGAGACTGTTGAAAAGGTCAAGGCCTTGGGTCGCAAATCCGCCTCGTTTACGGCTGACCTTGGCTCTGGTAAGGCGAGTGCGGAGCAGGTGATTAAAGAGGTCATTGACGCGATGGGCGGCATCGACATCCTTGTCAATAATGCCGGTATCATCCGTCGCGAACCCTTTGTGGAACATTCTGAGAAGAACTGGGACGATGTGATCAGCATTAATCTGAGCGCCTCCTTCTTCCTGAGCCAGGTCGCCGCAGCCCAGATGATCAAGCAGGGACGGGGAGGCAAGATCATCAATATCGCCTCCATGCTCTCCTTCCAGGGAGGCGTCTTTGTCCCGGGCTATGCAGCCTCCAAAGGTGGCATCAAGAGCTTGACCATGCTGATGGCCAACGAACTCGCGAAGCACAACATCAGTTGCAACGCGATCGCCCCTGGCTATATTGCAACGGAAAATACTCGCCCGATCCGCGAGAACCCGGAACGGAACAAGGCGATCCTCGATCGTATCCCGGCAGGCCGCTGGGGCGAGACCTCTGACCTGATGGGTATTGTCGTCTTTCTCGCCTCCCCGGCCTCTGACTATATGAATGGCTTTACCGTCGCAGTCGACGGCGGTTGGCTGGCGCGGTAGCTTGTTAATTCTACCCCCTGCGTCCGGAATCCTGAGTCCTGCGTCACCAGTCTTTCCCTATGAACCGTATTATTTTAATAGCAGATGAATGTGGTTCGGATGGAACAGTGACACTCACCGACTTCCGTGCTGACCACATACGGTCGGTGCTGCAGGCGCGGGTAGGGGATGAGGTCAAGACAGGTTTGCTGAATGGTTTGATCGGATCTTCCACTGTAGAGGGAATAGATGAACATCGCGTGGTGTTGCGCACGCATCACACGGATATGCCACTCGAGCCTTGGTTCGACTTGTTTCTCGCGGTACCTCGTCCAAAAGTATTGAAGCGACTCTTGTCGCAACTGGCTGCCTTGGGCGTGGGAAGACTAGTTCTCCTCAATGCTTGCAAGGTTGAGAAGTGTTATTTCAGTAGTCAGTGGCTTGACCCTGTGCACACGACGCCATTGCTTGTTGAAGGGTTGATGCAGGCCGGCACGACGCGCTTGCCAGAGGTCATGATCAAGGAGCGCTTCAAGCCCTTTATGGAGGACGAGCTGGATGCCCTCTTCCCGAATGCCTTGCGCTTGTTAGCTCATC
>CAMBQV010000074.1 GCA_945870145.1 Akkermansia muciniphila | reverse complement strand
GCAGCCGGAACAGAAGAGGGACTCGGTAAGTTGGCCGAAGAACTTGGTAATTCCGTGAAGCGCCTCTCCGAACCGCCACTGATTCCGATCTTTCTCGGACTGGTTATCGGCGCCCTCTTCGGGATGATGCTCCAGTTGAATATCCCGGGAATTCCAGGACCCATTAAGTTGGGGCTGACGGGTGGTCCGCTCGTGATCGGTATCCTGCTGAGTCGTATCGGACGCGTCGGTTCCTTTATCTGGTTCCTGCCGATCAGCGCAAACGTGCTGATGCGTCAGTTCAGCCTCGTGCTCTTCCTGGCCTGTGTCGGCCTGCTTTCGGGAAAACAGTTTATCTCTACGCTGGTGGATGGCGACGGACTGACGTGGATGCTCTTGTCCATGTTGATCACCCTGATCCCTGTCGTGGTGGTCGGTCTTGTGGCCCGGTTTGTCACGAAGTTGAGTTATTCGACGTTGTGCGGTATGCTCGCGGGCAGCATGACCGATGCCGCGGCGCTGACCTTCGCCCAGAATGTGACCGGCTCGGAGAAGCCGACCCTCGCGTATGCGAGCGTCTATCCGATGGCCATGATCCTCCGCGTCATCATCATCCAGGTCATGATCGTGTGCTTTACTTAGGGGGTCGCCCGAGGGCGTTGAAGTGGCAGTAGGCAGCCACCTTCGCCAAGGCTACGGTGGCCAGGGTAGCAGTAGGCAGTGAATCTTCGAGAATTAACGAACGAGTAACTTTTTCCCGCAGAGGCGCAGAGACGCAGAGAAATACATTTTTCGTGATTTTCGTGTGTTTTGTGAAAAAAATATTGAAGTTATAGCCTGCCATCTCGAACGTCTTATTCTAAATATTTCACAATAAAGGGCGAGGGTTCTACGTTCATGTAGACATGATGCCTGTAAAATCACCATCTTTGAAGTTGTTTTGTCTGAGTAGCCTGCCCCTTACTGTTGCAATCGCCCTGTTTGCGGGGGTTGCGTCAGGAGCGCCTTTCGTCTCGGCGCCGCAGGACAAGATCGATGCGTGTGTTCTCAAGAAGTTGCAGGAGCTGGGCATTCAGCCTTCGGAGATCTGTTCGGATGAGGTCTTTGTACGCCGGATCTATTTGGATGTGATCGGGACCCTGCCGACGGCTCAGGAGGTTAGGGACTTTCTGGCGGACAAGCGTGCGACCAAGCGTGAGCTATTGATTGATCAGCTGCTGACGCGGAATGAATTCGCAGATTATTGGGCCATGAAGTGGTGTGACCTGCTGCGGGTCAAATCCGAATTTCCGATCAATCTCTGGCCCAATGCGGTACAGGCGTACCACCGCTGGATACGGACCAGCATTAAGTCGAACATGCCCTATGACCGGTTCGCACGCGAACTGCTCATCTCCAATGGCAGTAACTTCCGCGTGCCGCAGGTCAATTTCTATCGTGCAGTTCAGAACAAGACCCCAAAAGCATTGGCGCAGACCGTGGCCCTGACCTTCATGGGCGCGCGGATTGAACAGTGGCCTGAAGCCAAACAGGAGGGCATGGCTGCCTTCTTCTCGCAAGTCGGATACAAAGCCACTTCCGAGTGGAAAGAGGAGATCATCTTCTTTGATCCCTCTTCAAGCAATGCCCAGATGTCAGCAACCTTCCCGGATGGCAAGGCTATCGAGTTCACGCCGGACCAGGATCCGCGCGAAGTCTTTGCCACCTGGCTGGTGGGCTCCAACAATCCGTGGTTTAGCCGGTGCATCGCGAATCGCTCATGGTCGTGGTTTATGGGACATGGCATCATTGATGAACCCGATGACATCCGCCCGGATAATCCGCCGGTCAATCCTGAACTACTGGCGTACCTGGAGAGCGAGTTGCTGTCCGGACGTTATGACGTTAAGCGCCTTTTTGCCATGATCCTGAAGTCGAAGACCTATCAGCGTTCCTGTATTTCCAAATCGAATACACCGGAAGCGGAGCGGAACTTCGCCTTCTATCCAGTACGCAGGCTGGAGGCGGAGGTACTGATCGATGCCTTGAACCAGATCACAGGCGCGACAGAGAAGTACTCGAGCTCCATCCCAGAACCCTTCTCCTACATTCCTGAAAATCAGCGCACAATTACACTGGCCGATGGTAGCATCAGCAGTCCCTTCCTGGGCCTCTACGGACGTTCCGCGCGCGATACTGGACAGGAACGGGAACGCAATAACGAGCCGAACGCCTCGCAGCGGCTGTGTCTGCTGAATTCGAGCCACATCCAGCAGAAGTTGGAAAAGGGTGATAAACTTGTTTCGTTGTTTCTGGAACACAAGAAGCCACAACGCGAGAAGGTCGACGCGCTCTACCTGACGATCCTTTCACGTTATCCCACGATTGAGGAAGCTAAGGTCCTTTCCGAGTATCAGCAGGACGTGATGGAAAAGCGACGTGTGGCAAAGGATATTGTCTGGGCGTTGATCAACACAGCAGAATTTCAATGCAGGCATTAGGCCGCCGCCCGGTGCGGCGGCGCAGTTGGCAGTCGCAGTTGGCAGCCGGCTTCGCTTGAAAGCTACGCCGCGCCAGGGTGAACAGTCCAGAGAATAAACTGAAGAGTAACTTTTAGAGAGGGTATTCAGAATTCAGGAGTCAGAATGGGAAATTTCATTCTGAATTCTCGCTTCTGACTTCTAAATACTTGAAGTTATTGGCAAGACATTATGAAAACGAATTTAACAAGACGTGAGGCGATGAGACGCGCGATGTTCGGTACAGCAGGACTCTGTCTGGCTGACACATTGACGTGGGGTGCGACGCCCATGGTCTCAAAAGGGGGCAAGGCGAAGTCTGTCATCCAGATCTGGCTTTGGGGCGGCGCCTCGCATTTGGACACCTTCGACCCGAAGCCTGAGGCGGGAAATGAGTATGCTGGACCATTCAAGGCTGTTGAGACGAATGTCTCCGGGATCCGGATCTGCGAACTCTTGCCGCTCCTGGCGAAACAGGCGGACAAGTATGCCATTATCCGTGGCATGACGCATGGCAGCAATGCTCATGAGACTGGGACTTACATGGTCCAGACTGGACGCAAGGCAGGCGAGCGCGTGATCTATCCAGGGGTGGGCGCGGTGGTTTCAAAGTTCCGTGGTGCGGATGCTGGATATAAGGGGCAGATTCCGCCCTATGTCGTGCTGACCGAACCGCTAGGACGCTTTGACGAGGCGGGTTTCCTCGGGGCAAATTACAAGCCGTTCGCGACAGGCGGTGATCCGTCGCAACCCAAGTTTTTGGTCGAGGGCGTTGCAGCGCAGGGCATCACGGATGAACAACAGCAAGAGCGGCGCGCCTTGCTCAACAAGCTGAACACTCTGCCGAAGAAACTTCCGGAGAATGCCACGCTCAAAGCGTTGGCACACGCCGAAACACAGGCGTACGATATGATTCTTGGCGAGGGCGCGAAGGTCTTTGATCTCGCCACGGAAAAGGAGGAGTTACGAGAGCAGTATGGACGCAGCAAATTCGGACAGTCCTGCTTGATGGCTCGTCGTCTGGTGGAGAAGGGCGTCCCGTATGTGACGATCAACTACAACGGATGGGATACACACAAGGACAATTTCACAACCCTGCGTCGCAAGTTGCCGGAATTCGACAAAGGATTGGCGACGTTGATCAAGGATCTCTCGGATCGCGGTCTGCTTTCTAGCACGATTATCTGGTGCGGCGGGGAGTTCGGACGGACGCCGAAAGTCGATTTTTCCGCGCCGTGGAACGGCGGTCGCGGACATTGGGGTGCGGCCTTCAGCACGCTTCTCGCGGGTGGTGGATTTAAGGGGGGGCACGTGGTTGGCGAGACAGACGCCCATGGCGAACGGGTCAAGAACCGGCCAGTGAGTCCGGCCGAGGTGCACAACAGTATTTATGCGCTCATGGGCATTGACGAACAGGTGAAGCGTCTGCAACCCGCCAATGCGGAACCACGCGATACACCGGTGATTCCGTTTAATCTTTTGAAGGAGATCCTTTAGCGATGAAATATTCAGCAGTCATCCTAGGTCTATGTCTGCCCCTGTTGCAGGTGGTGGCACAGCAGCAACGCGAAGCGCACATAGGCTATGTTTTTCCTGCGGGCGGACAGCAGGGCACAACCTTTGAGGTCGTGGTCGGCGGAGCCGGTCTCGCTGAGGCTGAGGGGGTAGTGGTCTCCGGCTCAGGCGTAACAGCAACGATTGCGAAGCAGGAAAAGCAGGTGACACCCAAAGAGCAGCAGGAGCTGAAAGAACAGCTGAGTAAATTACAGGCGAAGCGCAAGCAGGGTGAGATGCTGAGTATGGAGGATCGGGAGACTGCGGAGAAGATCAAGGAGCGGTTGATCGCCTTTGGCCGTCGTCTCGCCAATCCGTCGCTTGGCGAATTTGTCACATTAAAAATCACTGTTGCGAAAGATGCGATACCGGGTCCGCGTGAAATTCGTCTGCATTCGCGCGCAGGACTCTCCAACCCGAGAACCTTCATCGTCGGAATCCTTCCGGAAATGAGCAAGGCGGACTGGAAGAATGTACCCAATAAAAAGGGCAGCATGGATGCCAAGATCGTTGCGACTCCTGCGCCAATACACGTGACACCGCCTGTCACGCTGAACGGACAGTTACCGCCAGGAGGCGTGGATACCTACCGCTTCAAAGCAACGGCAGGTCAGCGGCTGGTGGTCGCTGTCAGCGCGCGGTCACTGATCCCCTATCTGGCGGATGCTGTGCCGGGCTGGGTGCAGGCCACGGTGGGCCTGTATGATTCGAAGAACAATGAGGTGGCCTTTGCCGACGACTACACCTTTCGTCCTGACCCCGTGATTTTCTTCACGATCCCCGAAACTGGTAATTACTCGCTCAAAATCCATGACTCGCTCTTCCGTGGCCGTGAAGATTTTGTCTATCGCATGACGGTTGGAGAAGTGCCCTTCATCACCACCCTCTTTCCGACCGGAGGACAGATCGGTACCCAGCCGACTGTAAGTCTGACCGGCTGGAATTTGCCCTTTACAAGGGCTGAATTGGATTTCAAAAACCAGCAGCCAGGCATCTATCCCTTCAAAGTGAATAAGTACTCAAATCCAGTACCTGTGTTACTCGACACGTTGCCAGAGCGGTTCGAGGTTGAACCCAATGGCACGAAATCGAATGCTCCGACAGTAGTTCTTCCGGTGATTGTCAACGGCCACATTGATCAGCCGGGCGACTGGGATCTCTACCGTTTTGAGGGAAAGGAGGGGCAACAGGTTGTCCTCGAGGTTTTTGCGCGTCGGCTCGATTCGCCTGTGGATTCCGTGTTGCGTCTCATCGATCCGTCCGGGAAACAGGTCGCTTCGAATGACGACCGAGACGACAAGGGGTCCGGATTGAACACACATCATGCGGACTCGTATATTTCAACCACGCTGCTGGCCGATGGCTGGTATACGGTTTATCTGGGGGATACCCAGCGCGGAGGGGGGCCGTCCTACGCGTATCGTCTGAGGCTGAGCGCGCCCCGGCCTGATTTCGAACTGCGCGTAACGCCGTCCAGCATCAATGTCCGAAACGGCTCGAGTGTTCCGCTCACAGCGTTTGCGCTCCGGAAGGACGGCTTCACCAACGAGATTGCACTTTTCCTGAAGGATGCACCAAAGGGATATACATTGAGTGGCGCCGTGATTCCTGCCAATCAGGATCAGATCACATTCACATTGACCCCGCCGCTGGAGGGCGCGCAAGATCCTGTTCCGATTTCGTTGGAGGGACGTGCAATGATCCAAGGAAAACCCGTTGTCCGTCAGGCCTTGCCCGCTGATGACATGATGCAGGCCTTTGCCTATCGCCATCTGGTGCTGGCGCAGGAAAGCATGGTCACAGTCCTGGGACGTTTCCGTGCTCGTGAAGGAATGTCTGTCGTGTCTCCTGTGCCGCTCCGTCTTGTGCCGGGGGGGACAGTCCGATTGAAACTTAAATTGCCTGTGGGGGATAAGGTCAAGGAGGTCGCCTTTGAACTGTTGGATCCGCCTGAGGGAGTCATCATCAAAGAGACGAAGGGGATGGAACTGGTGCTACAGGTTGATGTTGAAAAAGCGAAGCTCGGACTGAAGGGCAACCTGATTATCAAGGCCATGGGCGAGCCGACATGGAGTGGTGATAAGGCCAAGTCGGCAATGAATAAGTTCAAAATTTCTCTGGGCACTTTTCCGGCGGTGCCGTATGAGATCACCAAGTGATGCGGGTTTAAAATGCTCTAGGGATTAGGGATGATAGATAAAGGAGTCCCAATAGAGGCGATCGAGTTCGTAGGGATCGACCGGATCTTTTTCAATGTCAAATGTCTCAGGCAGGAGTCCATAACGTTGCATCTCGCTCAGGTATTCCATGCGTGGACGGAAGCCTGGCATGTCAAAGCGCTTCACCTCATCGAGCTTCTTCTTACCCGCCTCGATCATGGCGAGCAGTGCGCAATAGTCAGGGTCCTGTACCGACGCGAAGACAGGGGCGCCATTGGTGGTCATACAGCGACCGTGGCCTCCGGCCTCCTTGGCCAGCGGAGCCTTCAGGAAATAGGATGCATCAGGCCGGGTCAGGTTGAATAGCGCATGACGACTGGTCTTGATCCTAGGGTCGTCCATTTCGGGTTTCCAGAACGAGAGTCCGTTTTCGTCGCTCAAGTAGCGAGGGAGGGACTTTTTCTTGGCGTTATGGCAGGAGGCGCAACGACGTTCAAAGACTTCCGTGCCTTGTTTCGTTGTTGGCCAATTTTTGTCGTTGTTCATCACCTGTTCGTTTTTGATATAGCCGCCGATGGAGCCGCATCCGAGCGCTGCATAGGTTCCTGGATAGGGCGCACTCGCATCGAGCCACAAGGCGATGGTGGCCTGCTCGTGCGGTGAGAGTTTAACCTCATGGTGCGAGCCATCCACCTTTTTCATGAGCTTGCTGCCACCGCTTCCCAGTTGGTAGGGGGCATAATTGCTGTTTGCGTAGTTGCGTCCGTCTGCGATCTGCTGGTGGACGACGAGTGCGTGATAGCCGATGGAGAACATGGGGCCGCGGTCGCCGTAGAGATCGACTCCGCCTTTGCGATCGGTTGGATTGTGGCAACGAACGCAGTGACGATCCAGAATGGGCTGGACATGTTTCGGAAAATCAGGAACATCAAACATCCGGTCTTTTCCATCGATTGCGGAGGGCTTCCTCTGGAGGGCGATACTCTTTGACTTATACGGGCGGGGTGCTTGCGTCCGTACTTCATGGCAACCCGTACAGCCCTGCTGTTCTCCGGGCATCAGTTGTGTAAAACTTTGCATCCGCTTCACAGAGCGCCCTTGGTCATCCAGGGCGACAAAGAAGAGCGCGCGCAGTGCGGGAGCCTTAAAATATGCGGAGCCGTCTGGCTCAACAGGGACGGTCCCGAGAACACGCGGAAGCGTGAAGGTGCCGACATAGCTCAGCGGATCCATGCCTCCTGTGAAGTTGATGGGTTTCGGCAGGGACTCTAGGATGATCAGTTTTTTGATGCTTCCTTTTTGCACCCCTGTTAAATGACGGCCTTCGTAAATATTCTCTAAAAAGAAGGTGCCATGATCTTCTTCCCAGTCGGTCTTCTCGGCAATCACAATTTCGTTGGGGTGGGGCATGAGGGGACGGGGTTCATGGAGGAGGCAGTTCACCATGGTTTCAGGCAGTGAAAATAGGTTTGTCAGAGTTCCTTGGCTGTTGAGAAAAATGAGGTCCCGTTTTTGCGCGGCCATGAAGAGGTCATTTCCGAAGGCCCAGGGGTCTCTGAAGTCGCCTTTTTTTGTAAGGCGCTTGAGGTTCTCTTTTTTGTCCGGTCCCTCCTTTTGCGAGACACGGGCGACAAAGCCTTGGTGCTCGGGGCCGCCATGGCCGGGAGAGTCAATCATGAGAACATCCGTGGATCCGGGGATCGGCTTTGCATCGATGTAGAGTCCTCCCGGGTGCATGTTGCCGAAGAAGATGCTGTGTTGCGTGCCGTCAGGATTCATGGTCCAGAGATGATGGTAGTTGACTTGGCTCCGATCAACATACTCCCAGCGCATGTAGAGAACACGGCCGTCAGGCAAGGGCCAGGGGGTGTTATCATGTTCAATATTGGCAGAGAGGAGCCGAATGTTTTTGCCGTTCACGTCACAGCGATGGATTGTCGCGACTTGGGTTAGCCAGCAGTTGACCCAGCGGCGGTTGCGTGTCGAGACAAAGATGATGCCTCCATCTGGCAGGTAGGCGGGTTCGATATCGTCAAAGCCGCCCTGCGTGAGTTGTTTCAAATTTTTGCCATCGGCGCCGATTTCATAGAGGTGGTAGTTCCCCTCATCCTTTTTGCGATAGGAGAAGAGGATTTTTTTTGCGTCATAACTGACACAGGGGTCGCGCACGGCGCCTCCGAGATCTTCCAGCAGGTAACGGATATTCCCTGTCTTGATATTCACGGTGCACAGTCTGCCGTTTTGCCCAAAGCTTTTCGCCTTGTAAGGTGAACTGTAATAGCTGATATTGGCGTACCAGTGGCCATCGTCTGATAAACTGCGTGTGGCAAAGACGATCTCATCAAAGGCGCCATACCGTCCCGTTTTCAAGGATTCAATCTGGTCCGCTACGAAAAGGAGGTTCGTTTGTTGGCCTAGACAGGGTGAGGCAATAAGAAAAAGCCCCAGCAGAGGTATGAGAAATTTAAACATGTGTTCTCGGATTTCCTTGGTTACAAGCGCTTCTAAAAGCCCCAACCGCTTGAAAATTAGGTGATTATACTAAAGCAGTTATAAAAGAAAGTAAAGCATCCTTGTTTTAAAATTTTTTTCGTTTGGGGTTGCGACACCCTAGTCAAATCGGTATACTAATGAGCCAACTTTTGTACAAGTCGTGTCGGTTACACGTCTTGATGAACAAGAGCTTAAAAAAGTAGAATGAGGTTACACCATGGCCTGCAAAAAAACAGCCCCCCGTAAATGTGCTTGCACAAAGACTGCCAAAACGACAGCCAAGAAGGCTGTTGCACCTAAACTCCCGACTCAGCATGAAGAGTTGCTGACCTGGGTTAAAGATTTCGCCAAGCTTGCACAGGCAAAAAATGTGCATTGGTGTGATGGTTCGAAGAAGGAATACAACGAGATGTGCGACATCATGGTGAAGGGCGGCGTCTTCACCAAGTTGAATCAGAAGAAGCGTCCTGGCTGCTATCTGGCCCGTTCCCACTGGTCAGATGTTGCGCGCGTCGAAGATCGCACCTATATTGCCCTTTCGAATAAAGAGGATGCTGGCCCGAACTGCAACTGGATTGATCCTGTTGAGCTCAAGAAGAGTATGACCGCGATCTACAAGGGTTGCATGAAGGGTCGTACCCTCTATGTGATTCCCTTCTCCATGGGCCCTGTCGGCTCGGACATCGCGAAGATTGGTGTTGAGATTACCGATTCCCCGTACGTCGTCGCTAACATGCATATCATGACGCGCGTCGGCACCAAGGTGCTGAAGCAGCTCGGCGCGCACGGTGAGTATATCAAGTGTCTACACTCGGTTGGATCCCCGCTCAAGGCGGGTCAGAAGGATTCCACCTGGCCATGCGCTCCGATCGAGAAGAAGTACATCGCTCACTTCCCTGAGACGAAGGAGATCTGGTCGTACGGTTCAGGATACGGCGGCAATGCGCTCCTCGGCAAGAAATGCCTCGCGCTCCGTATCGCCTCCTATTTGGCGAAGCAAGAGGGGTGGCTGGCTGAGCACATGCTCATCTTGAAGCTGACCTCGCCGGAAAACAAGTCCTACTATATCGCAGCGGCCTTCCCGAGCGCCTGCGGTAAGACCAACCTCGCAATGATGGAGCCCAAGCTCCCCGGTTGGAAGGTTGAGACCATTGGTGATGATATTGCCTGGATGAAGATCAAGCAGGATGGCCGCCTTTGGGCGATCAATCCGGAAGCAGGCTTCTTCGGCGTGGCACCAGGGACCTCCATGGACTCCAATCCGAACGCCATGCGTTCGATCACCAAGAACACCATCTTCACCAACTGCGCGCTTACGGATGATGGTGACATCTGGTGGGAAGGCATGGGCGTACCGCCTCCAGCTCATGTCATCGGCTGGAAAGGTGATGATTTGACCTTGAAGGTCAATGAGCAGGGCAAGAAGGTCTATGTCAATGCCAAGGGTGAAGAGGGACCTGCTGCACACGCGAATGCCCGCTTCACCGCGCCGGCCACGCAGTGCCCGGTGTTGGCTGCCAACTGGGAAGATCCAGCAGGCGTGCCGATTGATGCGTTCCTCTTCGGTGGACGCCGTCCGACCGTCATTCCTCTGGTCAACCAGGCGAAGGACTGGACACATGCAGTCTTCATGGGTTCCGCTGCTGGTTCAGAAACCACGGCTGCTAACCTCAGCCAGATCGGCGTTGTCCGTCGTGACCCGATGGCCATGTTGCCGTTCTTCTCTTACAACACCGCCGACTATCTCTTGCACTGGCTCACGATGCCGCTGCGCACCGACGCCACCAAGTTGCCGAAGGTTTTCTTCACCAACTGGTTCCGCAAGGACGAAAAAGGCTTCATGTGGAATGGCTTTGGCGACAACGCACGCGTCCTCAAGTGGGTCTGCGAACGTATCGAAGGCAAGGGCAAGGCTCAGGAAACCGCAATCGGCTTCCTCCCGACCCCGGATGCACTCGACATGACAGGCTATGTGGATAAGAACCGTGATGAGGCTTGCATGAAGGCGACAATGGAAGCACTTCTCTCCGTCGACAAAGAAGGCTGGAAGAAGGAGATCGCGACCGTTGAAGAGTCGTATGCGAAGTTTGGAAGTCGCATGCCCTTCGCGCTCAAGGCTAAGCTGGCAGAGATCACCGCGGCATTGAAGTAATCAAAAAAGGGATTGTTCCGGGTTATAAAATACTCGGAAAAATCATTCAGGGGCGGCTTGACTTTCAGTTCAAGCCGCCCCATAATTTTGCCCATGAAAAAAGAGAACGCCTTACGAACCGTCTGTTTTGAACGCCACTTTACTAAGTTTTCCGCTGGCTCCGTGTTGATCCGGCAGGGGGAGACCTGGGTTCTCTGTACCGCCAGTGTTGAAGAGAAGGTGCCGCCCTTTCTGAAAGGCAAGGGGGAGGGGTGGGTGACGGCGGAGTACAGCATGCTTCCCGGAAGCACCAAGGATCGGAAAGAGCGCGAGAGCAAGAAGGGCAAGCCCGATGCGCGTGGCACGGAGATTAGCCGTCTGGTGGGACGTGCCTTGCGTGCTGCCGTGGACATGAAGGCGCTCGGCGAGCGGACCATCACGATTGACTGCGATGTTTTACAGGCTGACGGAGGGACACGCTGTGCATCCATTACCGGTGGCATGGTCGCTCTTGCCGATGCTGTTTCAAAACTCCTCAAGGATGGAAAGTTAACGAAGACACCCTTAAAGCATTTTGTTGCAGCGGTGAGCGTGGGCATTTGCGAGGGAAAACCTGTTCTCGATCTCGACTATATTCATGATTCCTCCGCAGAGGTGGACTTGAATGTCGTGATGACGGATGATGGACGCTATGTTGAAATTCAAGGGACTGCTGAGCATAATCCCTTTACTGGCGCGGATCTGGACACCTTGCGCATCTTGGCCGCCAAGGGGATCAAGGAGCTCTTTAAGCTTCAAAAGCAGGCGTTGAAAGGATAAAGGATATGACGCTTTCACTCTGGTGTTATTTGTTAGGAACGCTCTTGTGTGGCTTGGGACTCTCGATCATGGTCCTGCCTGAAAAGATGAGTCGCCTGTTCAATGTATTACCCCGCCATCTGCCGACCAGTTATGCATTAGCGGCCATTGCGTGGGTTTGGGTGGGTATTGCGCTCTGGTCGATGGATCTGGATATCATTAATCCGTTTAAAATGTATCTCTTTATTGCCGTGCCGGTTTGTATCGGACTGAGTTGCTGGTGGATGGAAAATCTCTTGTCCTGCAGGGCGATAGGGGCGATCCTCACGCTCTTTCCGTATGAGTTGCTGCATGTGGCGCGGGTTCATCCATCGCCCTGGCGTCTGGTTCTGGTGACTTTCGCCTACCTCTGCATTGTCAAGGGTATGGTGCTCATCCTCTATCCGTGGTATATGCGTCAGAGTATTGTCTTCGTGACAGGCCGTCCGTGGCTCTTTAAGACCATGGCAGGTGCTACGATTGCCTTCGGCGCACTCTTAATTGGCCTCGGCGCGACAGTGTTGGGGTAGGCAGTGGAGAGTAGCAGTTGGCAGTAGCAGTCGGCAGTTAATTCCCAGAGACAAACTGACCTTAAAGGTTTTTGCTTATGCCTTGAGGGTTTGAAGCAAGAGCTGCAGGGCCGCATCAGCGGCTTGTTGCCGGATGCTGGCGCGGTCCCCTGAAAAGAGAAATTTCTGTGCCGAGACAGCTTTCGAGGTTGCTACCCCGATAAAGACGAGTCCCACGGGCTTAGTGGGTGTGCCACCTCCAGGTCCAGCAATCCCCGTGACGGAGAGCGCGACATCAGACTGAAGGCTTCGACGGGCACCCTCAGCCATGGCCTGAGCACATGTCTGGCTGACAGCACCTTCAACCTCTAAAACAGCTTGGGAAACCCCCAGAAGATCGCGTTTTACAGCATTTGCATAACAGACCACACCACCTTTGAAGCAAGCGGAAGCGCCGGGGATGTTGGTGATGCGTTCAGCGATTAAGCCTCCTGTACAGGACTCTGCAAGTGCAAGCGTGAGGTGAAACTCACTCAAATAGGAAATGAGTTTTTGTTCTGGGAGCACAACAACGCTTTGACGCTTAACAGGGTCAG
>CAMBQV010000073.1 GCA_945870145.1 Akkermansia muciniphila | reverse complement strand
ACTGGTCGCAAATTGCGACCAGTTCATCCAAGTCTTTAAGGTCGCAAAAAGCGACCTTAAAGACTGACGAAAACGAATCTAAACGAGGAAAACATCGCAAGTATCTCCCTAATGCATTCACAGAGCATGGCATTATTATGGTAGCTTCTGTGCTCAATAGTGACTGTGCCATTGAAATGAGTGTCTTTATTGCCAGAACCTTCGTCCGCATGCGTGAACAACTCATGGCCAATGTCGCTAATGCCAAACGATTGGCAGAGATCGAAAAGACTTTATTGACCCATGACTCTGCCATTGTTGATCTCTACGAGCACCTCCAACCGCTCCTGCTTCCACCTCCCACCCCCGCACCTAAACGAATCGGTTTCGGAGTCAAGGAGAAGAGCACCCGTTATCGAGTCCGACCGAGCGCCAAAGGAAAGGGAGTCTAAAATGAGCGAAGCACGCACCCTTTCATTATTCCAGTATTCCATGATTCCACTCTTCCACTCTCATCCAGGAGAACCCCATGCATAAAATCTATCATTCGATTGACAAACTTGCCGGCAGCGTCATCACGCTTCGGGCGGATGATGTCCGTTATCGCGAACTCGCACAAGTCACTTCTCGCACGGGGACGTCGCTCGCACAGGTCATCAAACTGGATGGCAACAACGTCACACTCCAAGTCTTTGCTGGCGCACGGGGCATTGCTACAGATGCCAAGGTGAGTTTCTTGGGTCATCCTATGCGCGTCTCCTTCTCCGACGCCCTGCTGGGACGTTCCTTCACTGGAAGCGCGCAACCTCGTGACAAGGGACCCATCTTGACCGACAACCTCATTGATATCGGCACTCCTTCGGTCAACCCTGCTAAGCGCATCATGCCCCGCAACATGGTTCGCACCAACATCCCAATGATTGATGTTTTTAATTCGCTTGTTGAATCCCAGAAGCTTCCGATCTTTGCACGTGCAGGCGAACCCTACAATGTACTGCTTGCACGCATTGCGCTCCAAGCCGAGGTGGACATCATCATCCTGGGTGGTATGGGCCTCAAGTATGATGACTACCTCTATTTTCGTGATACGCTCGATGAATCAGGTGCTCTCTCGCGAACAGTCATGTTTGTCCACACAGCCTCTGATCCGATCGTCGAATGCATGCTCGTGCCCGACATCGCCTTGGCAACTGCAGAGCAATTTGCCTTACAAGGGAAGAAGGTACTTGTACTCCTCACCGACATGACCAGCTTTGCAGATGCCATGAAGGAGATCGCCATCACCATGGAGCAGATCCCCTCGAACCGCGGCTATCCAGGCGACCTTTATTCTCAGCTCGCCTCACGTTATGAGAAGGCCGTTGACTTCGAAGGCGCAGGCTCCATCACCATCCTCGCGGTGACCACCATGCCTGGTGATGATGTGACGCATCCAGTGCCTGACAATACGGGTTACATCACCGAAGGCCAATTCTACCTCCGCAATGGCCGCATTGAACCCTTCGGCTCGCTCAGCCGTTTGAAACAGCAGGTCAACAAGGACACCCGTGATGACCATCGCACCATCATGGACGCCATGATCAAGCTCTATGCCTCCTTCAAGGAGACGCAAGAGAAGCAATCCATGGGGTTCCGCATGAGCGAATGGGATGGGAAACTACTGAAATACGGGGTACGCTTTGAACATGAGATGATGGATCTTTCCGTCAATATCCCTTTGGAAAAAGCCTTGGACCTTGGTTGGCAAATTTTGGCGGACTGTTTCAGCCCCGATGAGGCTGGAATCCCGTCCAAACTAATCAGCAAGTATTGGCCAAAGTAACTTGTAAGCGGAATATTGGAATGATGGAATACAGGAACAGTGAAGGCTATGAAAACACAATCTCTTCGCAATACATTCTTCTGTTTAATCGCGATCGGCTTCAACCTCTCAGGGTTGAGTCTCGTGGCCACCGCTCAAACACCAGCGCAACCACCTGACGAGAAAATATTACAGAAGGAGAAGGACGAAAACCTCTTCTCGTTTGAATGTTATGTAGACCTCTACTCTGCATACATCTGGCGAGGACTCATCCTCACAGAAAATCCGGTCTGGCAACCCAATGCAAATCTCGGTCTCAATCTTGATGAGTACGGAAAACTCTACACAGCTTTTTTTGCAAACTTCAACACGTCAACACGTCTGGGACACAATCACTGCGGGGGTCTCGATGAAATCGACTACACCCTTGGCTACGAATTTGACATCAGCTTTCTGAAGCTCGGCATTGCCCACACGTGGTGGACCTACCCCAGCGTGACAGACAGCCAATACGAAGCAAGTACACGCGAGATCAATCTGAACGCAGAGATTGACAACGACTATGTGATCCCTTTTATCGAAGTGGATATCGACTATGCACGAGCCGACGGCATCTACGGACTTCTGGGACTCCGCAAGGAAGTGCAGGTTGTGGATCAGTTGATGGTAGGTGCAGAGGCGACCTTAGGTGCAGGTACAAACCCCTACACCAACTATTACTTTGACAACAACAGTAAGAGCGGCCTTGTGGACGGCAACATTGCCATCTACAGCCAGTTCGACATCACCGACCATATTTACCTTGGCGCAAAGATCGCCTACTCCGCTCTTCTCGACAGCGACATTCAGGGCGTCTATCCTGTATACGATAATAACCCCACAGACAACATGATCTGGGGTGGCATCACCTTTGGCGTGATCTTCTAATGGATACATTCATACCCAGATGTCCCACGTGCAGCAAGACAATCCTCAGTGACGATGTTAACGTTGCTAAAGATATCATTTACTGTCGCTCCTGCAACCTCGCACACAGCCTCTCAGCACTCCTCCAGACTAGCGAGCTCACAACAGGCATAAACTTTGATCGGCCTCCGCTTGGTGTACACTATGACCTCGCAAGCGGGCACCTCAATGTCTCAGCCACACATCGTTCATTGGGTATGGCTACCGGTACTTTGGCCATGGCGCTCTTCTGGAATGGAATTGTGTCGGTGTTTGTCCTCATTGCAATTGCTGGAACACTGAAGAATCTGGGGGTAACGCTGCCCACCTGGTTTCCATCGCCCGATATGAATGGCAGCCCCATGAGCACGGGGATGACCCTCTTCTTGTGGATATTCTTGACGCCCTTCATCGTGATCGGCGTTTCAATGATGGGTGCTTTTTTCTTAAGTGTTGGAGGCCGGACAGAAGTCCAAGCAGATCCAACGGGAGGAACCGTGTTCACCGGTGTGGGTCCACTGGGTTATCGCCGACGTTTTATGCCCTCACACGTCTCTGATGTGCGGATTGAGGACAAGCAGTGGCGCGACAGCGATGGGGACCGCCAGCAAAAGACCAATATAATTATTGAAACTAAGGAGGGCAAGCTCATCCGCTTTGGCTCCATGCTCTCCAGCGAGCGCCGAAAGTTTCTGACTGCCGTCCTTCGCAAGTTTCTTGTGCGCTAGATGGACAGATAATCTTTTAGGACGCCAAGAGGAAAAAACTATGATTTTACGTGATGAAACACACCGTTTCAGCCGTCGGGGATTCCTGTTTCAAGCATCAGCGCTCACCGCGAGCACCCTTTACAGCAAGGCCTTTGCTACCCCTATCACGCCATCAGCGTGTGTCACACTGGGCTTCATTGGCGCTGGGAACCGGGGGACGCAAATGCTGCCCGTCTTCCTAAACATCCCTGATGTTCGCATCCTCGCCATCTGCGATGTGCGACGGGATAACCGAGATCGTGCAAAAGCCACGACCGATGCGTTTTACGGAAACACCGACTGTACCGCCTACCGCGACTATCGCGAACTGCTGGCGCGTCAGGATATCGATGCCGTCTATATCGCCACCGGCGACCGCTGGCACGCTCAGATGTCCATCCTCGCCATGCAGGCCGGAAAGGATGTCTACTGCGAAAAACCCATTTCCCTCTCCATTCAGGAGACTCTCGCGCTCCTTAAAGCCTCCAAGCATTACGGGCGCATCTTCCAGGCCGGTTGCCAGCGCCGCAACGTCGGCAACTTCAAGAGCGCGATTGCCGTGGCAAGGGACTTTGTCTTCCAAGGGACAAAAACGCTTCACGCAGGAATGACCCCCATGGGCACCTCCCGTCAGAACCACTTCCTGCCAGAAGAGCCACTCCCAGACCGAAAAGAACTTGACTGGGACTTGTGGCTCGGTCCCGCACCCTGGCGTCCTTACAACAAGGGGTATTTGAAGAACTGGCGCCACGAAAGGGATTTCCATGGTGACCTGACTGAATGGGGTTGCCATACCGTTGATCTCTGTTTGCTGGTGCAGGGGTATACACACTGTGGAGAGCGTTTGCCCTTCCCTGTCATGACCTTCAAGAAAGAGCATGAGGACCGGCTGGAGCTTTCGTTTGGTTTTAAAAGTAAAATTGTCCTGCGTAGCAAGGGGTTTAAGGGATCTTGCGCCGTGCGCTTTGAAAATACTGTCAACCAAGCGTGGGTCGAGACGGACGACAGCGGAGAGATCGCGATACATGATGACTATCGCTTTTTGCTCGGCAACCAGGCTATCAAGAGCGAAAACTGGATGCGCTCTGTCGGGCACACGACGGAGTTTATCGCCAGCGTCAAATCGCGCCTCACCCCCTCCGCCCCCGTAGAGGAGGTCTTCGCAGCGCACGTCTGCTGCCATGCAGCCAACGTCGCCTACGAACTCGGACGGCCCTTGACTATGGACCCCAGGACGTTCGCCTTCAAGGATGACCCAGAGGCTAACCGCCTGCTCTACCGTCCCTGCCGCGCCCCCTGGACACTCTAACCCTTTTAAGAAAAATCATGAAAATAATACCCATTCTTTCTCTCCTTCTCAGCGCAGGCTTCATTCACGCTTCGCCCGAGAGCGTGATCCAGCAGCTCGCCTCACCCTCGGTCGCCGAACGCGACGCAGCCTATCAGGAGCTGTTGCCAGCGATTCAAGCCGAGCACGTCCCGGTGCTTGCGCCCCTGCTACAAAATCCCGTCTCCTTTGACAAGGCGCTCGCCCTGCTGGAGGCCCTGAAAGAGCCGCTGGCTGACCAAGCCCTTGCAGCGACCTTGGCGACAAACCAAGTGCCGATGCAAAAGATTGCGCTACTCAACACCTTGACGCGCCGTGACTACACAGGTGCGGTCGTCATTGCAAAGCAACTCCTGAAAGATCCCGATGCCACTGTGGCTTTGGCAGCCATGTATTATTGTGCGCGAACAGGTGATACCCTCATGCATCATGAACTCCTCTCGAACCCGGCATGCCCACCTGACCTCTGCCTGCTGATCGCAGTACCGGAACATAGCCCCGTCCACATCCCAACCTATCAGCGTATTTTCGAGGATGAAAAAACGCCGGACAACGTGCGTCTGCTGGCCCTTTGCCGATTAATCGCCCATGATTCATGGAGGTATGAACAATGGAGCGTCAAGGGGCTCTCCTCACCTTCTCCCCTCTGGCGCAATACCACGGCTCAGTTTGCTGCCACGGGGTTTTTTCGCCCGAGTATCTTCGAGAAATTGCCACACGAGGGACGCCTGGCGCTGCTGACCGCGTTAGCCAACAATAATAAATATAAGGATTTCGGTCTCTTTCGAAAGATCAGTGCCTCCGACTATTCTCCTGATTTACGCATCATCGCCCTAGAAGGCCTTAGAAAAAACTGCACTGAAAAAGATATCCCGATCTTCGTCCAGTCCATGGCATCCGAGGACGCTACGCTGGCCGAGACCGCACGAATCTGCCTCAGTAAACTTTGCATAGACAAGGCCGACAAGGTGATTGCCCGTTATCTGGATGATGATCTCACCCCTGAACTGACAGTAAAGCTCTTGCGTGTACTGGCGGCACGCAACGCGGTCGGGGTTGGTGACGACATCGTTGATCTCCTCGATCACCCATCGGTTGAGGTGCGTATTGCAGCGTATGAAACCATAAGAGCCCTTGCCTGGGTATCGAAGACCGTCGTCAAGCGGGCCGCCTCTGTGACAGACCCCCTGGAGCAGCAGGCAGCAGAACGCGCGCTCATGACCCTTGCACGTAAGAATCCGACTCTAGTAAAAATGCTAAAATCCCGCTACCCAGACGCCACGCCCTACATGAAGGGCGTCTTCATCCGCGCCACGGGCGTATGGGGCATGGGCGACGGCCTTGCCCTGCTGACCCTTGCCCTGAAAGAGAAGGATGCACCCCTGCGCGATGAAGCCGTACGCGTCCTCTCCGCCTGGAAAGTAGCCAACGCGCTCCCTCTGCTGGAGCCACTACTCGCGGACTACCCCAACCCAAGCCTCCGTACGCTGGCGTTGCGAGGTTACATTCGTCTGATCCCAGAGGAACGGGAGCCTGCCCTGCGCGCGAAACAGTGCGCCCTAGCAGCAAAACTCGCCACGCGGACAGAGGAGAAGCGACTGCTGATCGAGACCTACAGAACGATTCCCGCCCAGGAGAGTGTCACGGCCTTGACAGCCTTCCTTACAGATCCTGAACTGAAAACAGAGGCTGCTAAGGCCTTACGGTCGCTGGCCAGCCACATACCAGTCGATGCGCCGGATCTTGCACCCGGAAGCTGGATCGGCAAAACCAGTTTTAAAGCGAAACGTATTTCCAACCACCGCTCGGAAGCCTGTAATGTCGCTGACTTCAATGGCGATGGCCAGCTCGACATTTGCGCGGGGCCCTTCATCTATCTCGCGCCCGACTGGCAGCCGATCAAAATCCGTGAGGTCAGCTCGGATGTGAAAGAGAACGGCAAAGGATATGCGGACGACTTCTGCAACTTGGTTATGGATGTGAACGGCGATGGAAAGCCTGACATCCTCTCCGCAGGCTGGTTCAACAAGACCTCCTTCTGGTTTGAAAACACGCTCGGCAAAGAGGGCTTATGGCCTGTCCATATGATTGAAAAATTGGGCAATCACGAAACCGGTTTGCTGGTGGATATTACTGGGGATGGCAAAGCAGAGGAGTTCATGCCTGTCGCCCGAGAGGCAGTCTGGTACGAGAAGACACAGACAACCCATGGCATCCCGGAGTTTAAGAAGTACGTCATCACCCATAAGCCGATGACGCTGGGCCTCGGTACAGGGGATATCAATGGCGACGGACGTCCGGATGCGATCTATCCCACGGCCTGGTTCCAAGCGCCTGAAAATCCTCGGACTGGAACCTGGATCGAGCATCCGATCGCGCTCGGCGGGAAGAGCAACACAGTAGACCACATTTCAAATGCCATTGTCTTTGACATGAATAAAGATGGACTCAACGATATCATCACCAGCACCGCACACAAGCACGGTATTTGGTGGTATGAACAGAAACGGGATGCGTCCGGCACGATCTCGTGGATTCAACACACCATTGATGACACCTGGAGCCAGGCACATTACCTGCTCCTGGCTGACATCGACAACGACGGCAAGAGCGAACTTATCACAGGCAAGCGCTTTATGGCGCACAACGGGGCCGACCCTGATGAATTCGGCACCCAGTGCGTCTACTACTACACCTTCACGCCTGGCGCAAACCCCGTCTTCCGAAAACATGTCATCAGCTACGATGAAGGTATTGGTGCAGGACTCAATATCATTGCCGTCGACATTGACAAAGACGGCGACCTTGATCTGGTCACCACCGGCAAATGGGGCGGACCTGTCCTCTTCGAGAACACGTTGAACGGCCCCTTCTCAAAACCAATCTTGGAGTTGAAGCGTTGAGCTCAAAAGGAGTATGTACAAACAATCTCCCCTACCTCGTGATAATTTTAAAGTCTGAAGGGCAAGACGAACAGGCCAAGCAGATGTATACCCGCTTCATGGAGACGCAACCAGACTGGAAGAATGATTGTACATTGTTTAACTTAAACAACGATGCACGTACGAAACTGGGATTGCCGAGGCTAAATTGGGATACAAAATAGCGAAACCAATAAAGGTGTTCTCAGTTTCTATTACAGCGAGCCCGGCATCCGGTTCCCGCGCAGCCTCTTCCGCCGCTTGACCGTTCGGATTGGCAAGCCCCTGCCACTGACTGCCGCAGCAAATTCCAGATCAAGGGGAGGTACAAATTGCCCCCCCTGAAAACTTTATTCAACGGAGGGGTCGCGCTACCTTTTTCCACGCGTGATCGTTTGTATCAGCAACTCTGTCCTCGACTGTCACAGCAGAAGAGGTGCTACAAGCTTTCACAACACTTGCGCAGCAAGATATCGGAGCGACACTGCCATAATACTTACGCACTAATGCTACGCAACTCCAAAGGCAAATTCAGCCATGGTTTTCAATATCGGATTGAATTCAGCTACATCAGTAATGGCTTCAAGCTGGCAAATCGCAGCCATTGGCTTGCCTTTTTTCTCTGCCATACTTCTTGAGAAACTTACTGTGCCTTCAAAATCAGGCCTAAGCATTAGAATATGATCTGCACTACAAAGAGCGGATATCTGAGCATTCACGCCAAAAGCCTTGCGCGCCGAGTTCTTCTTATCGTCATTCCAATCGCCAGGAATTGGATCAGGTACAGGGTCTTCGTCATGAATGACCCCATAATCAAAGCCAAATGCTTTAGCAATCTTAATGTACAAAGATAAATTGAACTTCGATCCAGTATCGATAATAGAAACGTCACGCCATGTCAATCCTAGCCTTCTTCCCAAGTACGGAAGGACCACAGCCTCCGTTGCACCTTCTACAAAAATAACCCGGCGTGCAAAAAACATTTCCCCTCGATCTGGATTAATCCAATGGGCCATGTTGAACCGTTGCTTGATCGAAGTACCGTCTTCACCAACGAAAAGGTCTTGCAAACATTGCCTCTTATCACTTGATCCCTTCGCTGTGGATTTTGAAATAATTGATATCTCTTTGTAATGTTCCATATCTACAAAATGCGCCGAATGGCTGCACAGTAACACCTGGTGTCCTGATGTCTCAGAAATTTTCCGAAGATCATCCGCCATTTGGCGTTGCGCATGTGGATGAAGAAAAAGCTCCGGTTCCTCAATGGCAAAAATAACTGATGTTGATGCCACTCTTGCCCCAATGATGCCTGCCTCAACTACAGTTGGGGCTTGAAGTGATTTCGACCAAGCCTTTATAAGAGCAAACAACATTGCTCGTTGAAGACCATGGCCTTTCTGTTCAGCCAAAGTACGTACTCCATCATCAATATGTAAATCAGTGCCTAGTTCGAATAGTTTTTCAATTTGTGGCGGATTAATTTCGATATCAACCTTCACTCCCCACCCCGTCAACTCCGTGTCTAATGCCGCCTCAAGTGCAACAAGTTGAAGTGGTCTAGCCGTATTACCTTTGTTAAAAGTCGCGACAAGTTCAGACAACTGTGTCCGTAATGACTTGTACCGTTCATCTCGCTCAGCCATTTCTGTTATCGCCTTATTGAGCAACTTACCAAGAAGAGATGTAGACTTAATTTGAGATTCTTGGGAAAGATCGCGGACTGCTGGTATCAAAAAGAATTCAGGCAATATCCCCACAGCTACACTTTTAGCCCCCATTAAGGGAACTTCTAAGACACGCTCGAATGTTAACTTTCCTCGATTTGTCGCAATATAAGAATCTTGCGCAGTCTTAACAGCGTCTTGCGTCGGCTTTCCTGAAAGCATATCTTTCAAAGGCGTTGCTTCGTACTCCGTCTTTGACGTCAACCTTTTAACAGTATCTTTGTCCGATTTCAACCACCATTCCGTTGGCGACATGCAGTATCCACCATAGTACGTATCTTCAATCTTATCATTATCTCGCTTCGCACCACGTCGAATACATATGGAATCTCCAGCTAAATACTTTGTAAATGTCGTCTTCTCTTGGTCCGTTAGATCTGTAAATGTTATATCAACCCAAAGATCGTTGTCTGTTAAAAGATGGCTCGAAAAATCAGATACATCCGCCTTTGACTGACCAAGTACAAATTCAATTGCTTTGAGCACATTCGATTTTCCATGATTATTTGGGCCCAAGAGTACCAGGTGCGGCAACACGTCCAAAGTCAAATCGGCAATGCTACGAAAATTATGAATATGCACTTTTGAAATACGCATGAGCTATTATCCTCTCTATTGAATATAGAACGATTATTTCCCGTCAGGCAAAGAACGTGCCATGCGTCCCTTACCTTCCTTAGCAAGCGATCCTAGTTCAAACAGTCGGCTCAGGTCGTGAACAACTGTTCCAAATCCGTTTTAACCTTCAGTCGATGGTTCATCACTCTGCTCTCCGTCCTGCAACTCGTCATCAGTATCCATAGCACTAGGTTCCGGTAGTGCTAAAACCGAAGCGGCTTGCTCAGGGGGCAACTGCGCGACACTCCGCAGGCTACGCTCCATCGCGCGGGATCGTCTTGCAGATTCATCCAAGGTTTTGGAAGCTGTGTGCAACTGCTTCTGTACCTTTTCCAACACCCCCCCAAACTTGCCAAACTCCGTCTTCACAGCCCCGAGGACCGTCCAGACCTCATGGGCACGTTTTTCGATGACGAGCGTCTGGAAGCCGACTCGTAGACTGCTCAAGATTGCGGACAAGGTCGTCGGACCTGCCACCAGTACACGATACTTTCGCTGAAGTTCGTCATGGAGACCCGGCTGACGTAACACCTCGGCATACAACCCCTCGGTGGGCAGAAATAGAATGCCAAAGTCGGTTGTCGCCGGAGGTGAGATATACTTGTCATGGATATCCTTGGCGGCCTTCAATATAGCTCCGGCCAATGCTTTGCTGCATGTTTTAACCTGTTCAGTGTCCGCTTGATCGGAGGCAGCCAGCAAGCGCTCATAGTCCTCCTTGGGGAACTTGGCGTCGATGGGAAGCCAGACGGGTGTCTCAGACTCGGTACTTTTGCCAGGAAGTTTGACAGCAAACTCGACCACTTCACCATCCTTCTTAGGGCTGACATTCCGCGCGAATTGATCCGGCGTTAAAATTTCTTCCAAAATCGCCCCGAGTTGATATTCACCCCACGTCCCGCGCTCCTTGACGTTGGTAAGGACTCTCTTCAAATCCCCCACCCCTGTAGCCAACGTCTTCATCTCTCCGAGTCCATGCTGGACAGCCTCCAGACGTTCACTGACGAGTTTGAACGACTCGCCAAGCCGTTTTTCAAGCGTGGTATGCAGTTTCTCATCCACCGTCTGGCGCATCTCGTCAAGCTTCTTCTCGTTGCTCTCCTGTATCTGCTGAAACTTCTGCTCCAGCGCTTCGCGCGCCTTTTCCTGATCCTGGCGGTTAGATTCGCTCAGTTTGTTCAACGAGGCGACCACCTCAGTCATCTGTTTGCGTTGATCCTCAAGCATCTTCTGCAATTGTTCGACCACCACCTGTCGGACTTTCTCAAAGCGTTGTTCGTTGGTGATTTGGATCTCTTGAAGTTGTTTCTGTACCTGATCACGGTGTGTCGTCATCTCATTTCGGGTCGTATCCGTCAAAACCGTCATGGCCTTCTTTAAATCATCAACAGCCCGTCGCTGCGCCTCTTCACCAGCAGCCAACTTTTCTTCCGTCGTTTTGCGTACCGCTTCAAGCTTTGTATCCGTAGTGGACTGTATCTCGCGCAAAGCCTCCACAGTCTTTTGCACTAACTTCTCGATTTCAGTACGTGTGCTTTGCTCCGCTTCACGTGTGGCTTTCGTCAAATCAGCCAAAAGTTCCTTTTGCGCATCCCCTAGTGCGTTCATTGTCTTCACGAGAAGGTCATTGGCCTTGCCTTGGGCTGCCGCGACTTCTTCACGCAATTCACGCGCCTGACGTGCCGCCTCCTCCCGTGATGCCCGCAGCTCTTCCCGGAGAGCAGTCTCCATCTCTCTACCTAACGGTATTTGTTTACGTTTAAGAAGAATAAGCACAATAATCAAAACCGATATAGCAACAAGCAATGTGGCTACTTCAAAGACTATCGACATGTTACTTTTCTCCCTTTTTAATGAGCTTAAAAGGCTACAAAGGACTAGACATTAAGGCATCATAATTTCTATTAACAAACTCTAGTCACTTGTCTGTTGTTTCCTTAACGCTTCTACAGCGCTCGGTATTCCGTTCCCAATAACTTTGTCTGACCAACGATCCCAGAATGCAATGGTTGCACTATTTGGTCGTGTTGTAGGCTCATCAATACGAATACGGCTGGGCAATACCGCAGCATCGCCAACAACCAGAGCTTCGCCAATATCCAATATGGGAAGTAGATCCGCAAAACCACCTAATGTGTCTGGCAACAATCGCCGTATTACAGCTTGATCATCGGCATTCGTCAGGCGCATTGCTATGAAATTGTTACATTGACTTAACACTGTTCTGCTTACCTCTGCGGGACGCTGGCTAATAACAGTTAACCCAACACCATATTTACGGCCTTCCTTTGCAATACGTTCAAATGATCGTAACCCTGCCTCTGACACGCCAGTATCATTTCTTTCAGGGATGTAGAGATGTGCTTCATCACAAAGCAGAGCAACCGGGTGTCTCAGTTCTTTCGAAGTCCACTGTTGAACTGAAAATACAAGTCGAGCAACCAAACCAATAATCAGAGGTAGTATATCAGAGGGAACCTCAGAAAAGTCAATGATTTTGACTCCCCCCTTCTTGCGAACAGTTGTGCTTCCTAAGAGTACAGTAGCTAATTCCTCAAACCACTCATAACGCATTGAATCCGTGCCTGCACTAAAAAGAAAACCGAGCCTTCGGTCTTCTTTTTTAGATTGAAGTCGCTGAATAAACCGAGTTAACTTCCCAAAAAATGGGCCCTGCTTTTCGGTCTTCGCTCCAGGGACCATCTCGACATCTAGATCTTCTAGCTTATCAATCACACTTTCTAACGTGTAGGGAATGGGACTATCGATCGTAAAATTCGCAAGAATTTCCGCTTTTCCTTTTGCTTTTAAAAACACCCTTTT
>CAMBQV010000072.1 GCA_945870145.1 Akkermansia muciniphila | reverse complement strand
CATCTTCGAGGGTACCCACTTTCACATTCAGGACATCCTTGACGCCGACCTGCTTCGCGACCTCCAGACGATAGGCGCTGATGTCGGTCAGCAACACCTTCGCGGCCCCTTTCGCCAGACAGGCCTGCGCAATGAAATTACCAATCGTGCCAGCGCCAGAGACGACCACATTCCGGCCCTTCAGCTCTCCGGCACGTCCAGTCACATGCGCAGCGACAGCGACCGGCTCAGCAAAGGCACCCTGCTCAAAGGTAAAATTCGCCGGCAACTTGACAATCTTTTCAGCTTCGGTGACGAAGAGATCACGCGCAGAACCAGGAGCCTGAAAACCTCTTACCTTGAGCACTTCGCACGCATTGTACTGTCCACGTCGGCAGGGCGGACATACACCGCAGACCTCTTGGGGCGTTGCCGCGACCTTCTCACCGACAGCAATCCCCTTCACACCCGCGCCAACAGCTTCGACTACGCCCGCGTATTCATGACCCTGAACCAACGGATAGGTGACAAAAGGATGTTTCCCGTGCCAGACATGGATATCCGAACCGCACACGCCAATGCGCATGACACGGATCATCACCTGTCCGGGTCCTGCCTTAGGTTCTGGAACCTCCCGGAACTCAAGACATCCAGGACGAATCACCACTGCTTCTTTCATAAAACCCCTCATCTTTCATACGTGTTGTTACTACGTCTTCCGCGAAAAGTCGTATAATATACTATAAATGCTCTGTTGGAGACAAGAGCATAACCGCCTACAGCGACCAGCCTTGACGGTACGTCGCTTTGACATACTCATTGGCCTTGGCGCTGTTGGTGAACTGCATCTTCTCGGAGCTCCATTCCAGCTTCTCGTTAGGCACGCGCATAGCGATCACCCCGAGCAAGACCATCTCGGTCAAAGGACCTCCGTATTCAAACGGCGAACTGGCGGGATTACCATCCTTGCAGGCTCTGATCCAGTCCTCTTCGTGCTTACCCTTGACACGAGCCAAGGTCTTCGCAGGCCGTTTAAAGGTCTGCATGCGCGGTTCCGGAATCACCCGCAAACCAGAGGCACCATGCGAGTCATGCATCAGGGTCTCTTTCGAGCCGTAGATGATCGCACCACTCTCAGGTAACTGACGATCCGGCTCCAACATCGGAGGACGCGGCACCTTGAAGTGTCCATCAAACCAGGTCAACTTGACGGGAGGCATTTTACCACGCGCCGGGAAGTTGTAGATCACCTTGGAGGAGATCGGGAAGACGTGCGGACTGAGCTCAGGCTTCACATGTTCCACTTCAGCATGGACCGTAACCGGATTGCCCAGATCAAGTGCATAGAAAGAGGGATCAAGGATATGGCAACCCATGTCACCTAATGCGCCGGTTCCAAAATCCAAAAATCCACGCCACTTGAAAGGCGTGTAGGCCGCGCTATATGCACGCATCGCCGCTGGGCCCAACCACAAGTCCCAGTCCAGTGTCGAAGGAATCTTCTCGTCGCCCTTGGGCATCTCACGTACGGCAAAATTCGCGTAGGAAGGAATTCCGATCGGGCGATCGCTCCACGCATGAATTTCAGTCACATCCCCTACCTCACCTGACTGGATCCACTCCTTCAGCAGGCGGATCGGTTCCCACGAGTGGCCTTGGTTGCCCATCTGGGTCTGGACTTTATATTTGCTTGCTGCCGCTGTCAGTACGCGCGCCTCATGTACGGTATGCGTCAACGGCTTCTGGCAATAGACATGCTTGCCCAACTGCATGGAGGCTAACGTGATCACGGCATGGGTGTGGTCCGGGGTGCCAATGACCACGGCATCAATATCCTTCTGCTTCTCCAACATCACCCGATAGTCTTTGTAGACGGCTGCCTGCGGATGGCGTTTAAAGGTGTGTGCTGCATAAACATCGTCCACATCGCAGAGCGCGACGATATTTTCACTGCCACTGCAGATGCGTACATTCCCGCCGCCCTGACCGCCCACGCCAATGCCCGCAATGTTCAGTTTGTTACTCGGAGCTTCAGCTCCAAAAAGCTTTCCCGGAAAATAGTTAATAGCAAAAGCCGTTGAAGCGGAACCCGCCACAAAAGCACGCCTGGAAACGCCGCCTGGTTTCTTCTGATTCATCAATTTTCTCCCTTTTTTATAAATTTAGTCCAACATGAAACAGCTTCGTTTGTAAAAAACTTATAATAAGTATGGCATAGTTTTCTAAAATCAGCAACGCCATATTTATTGAAAAAACGCGAAGCCTTTCGGGCCCCCCTTTTTCATGCGAAAATTCAAAATGCAGTTGCATGTTCGGGTCGAATCCGCTAACGTAATCCCTTGTTTTTGTCTATTATTCCGACTCGCCGGGACAGGACATACAACCCACTAGCGAGGCGGGAAACGCATCTAAATCATGAACCCATCAAACAAAGCGAATACTCAGGTGCCCAGAGAGGTTGAATATCCGGCACTCTTCCATTTCCGAATCATCACAGAGGCGGAAGCGAAAGCCGAGCAGGCTCTCCTGCTGGCCGTCAGCTCCTATCAAGTAAAGGCACCCCTTACATCATCACATGCCTCTGCAGCAGGACGCTATACCGCCTTCAGCATCTCGATCCTGATGCAGAGCCGTTTGGAGATGGAGACCTTTGATGCGGCAATCAAGAAGGTCCCAGGCGTTCGGATGCTCTTGTAAAAAGGATGTCATGTACGATTTTATCATAAAGAGTGGAACCGTCATTGACGGAACAGGTGCCCAAGGAACGCTCGCAGATCTTGCAATCTCTGGCGAGCGCATCGCAGCCCTCGGCGACCTCTCAACAGCCTCTGCAGGAGAAGTGATCGATGCCAGTGGCCAGATCGTCGCTCCGGGATTTATTGATGCGCATGCCCATTCTGACACGTACCTGCTTCTGGAACCTGATGCCCCCAGCAAACTGACGCAAGGCATTACAACGGAAGTCAACGGACAATGTGGCGGTTCCTCTGCCCCTCGCCTCGGCAAGGCTCGTCTCCCCTCTGACTGGGCCTCACACTTCTATCCCCACGCGAAAGACGAAAAATCCCTAGAGCCAGGCCCGACGTGGACAACCGTGGCAGAATATCGGGAACTTCTGAATGGGCATCCGCCAGCCATTAACACCATTCAGTTTATCGGTCACAATACATTGCGTGCTGGCGTGACTGGCTATGATCCAAGACCCGCCACCCCCGAGGAGGTCAAGCTCATGCAGCAACGCCTCGAGCAGGCGCTGGACGAGGGCGGCTGGGGCCTCACCACGGGACTCCTTTACCAGCCTGGCAAATATGCCACAGGTGACGAGATTGAAACCCTTGTCCGGACAACGGCAAAGGCCGGAGGCATGTATGGCTCCCACATCCGAAGCGAAGGCGACAAGCTCCTCGAATCGATTGAGGAAGTCCTGCACCTCATCGAACAAACAGGCATCCATGCACAAATTTCCCATCTCAAGACATCAGGGGCGAACAACTGGCACAAAATCGACGCTGTCCTCGAGACGCTCAACCACGCCAGAAACAAAGGCTTCCAGGTCCATGCGGACCGCTACCCCTATTTAGCCAGCGGGACCGATCTCGATATCATCCTTCCTGAGTGGGCCTCAGCAGGCGGACGCGACAAAATTTTGGCGACCTTACGAGACCCTTTGACACGTGCACGCCTGGAGACCGAACTGGACAACGCGGAGCGTGACTGGTCGCAGGTCATGATCGGCGGCGGCTGGGCACCAGAGGTCCGGGCTGTCAGTGGCTTCACCGCTACTGAAGCAGCACGCCACTTCAATCTCAGCGTCGGAAAGACCCTCTGCCGCATCATCGAACTGGACGAGACACGGACCAATGCCTTTTTCTTCGGCATGTGCGAAGCCAATCTGCTCCGCATCCTCTCCCAACCCTGGGTCATGCCTGGTAGCGATGCTTCCTTGCGCGCTCCTTGGGGACCCTTAGGCGAAGACCACCCCCATCCACGCGCCTATGGGACCATGCCTCGTTTTCTCTCCCTCCTCACACAGAAGCTGGGACTCTCTCTGGAGCGTGCAATCGAACGCATGACTCGCCTCCCTGCCACTGCCTTCGGAATCAAAGACCGCGGCGTCCTGCGGGTCGGCGCCTTCGCTGATCTTGTGGTATTCAAGCCGGAAACGTTCCAGGACAAAGCCACCTATGCTCAGCCTCACCAGTTCTCGACTGGCATCAACCATGTCTTCGTAAACGGCTCCCATCCCTATCAGGAGGGACGCTTCACTGGCAAACGCCGCGGCCGCCTCCTCACGCGCTAATGCGCATCTGTCGCCTTCCTGAAACGCGGCTGGGGAGAAAATGAGACTCTACCGCAAAAACCGCAAAAATAAGGTCGGCTAACTCATCCGCCTCGCGCTGGATACAGCACGGCGGAATGGTTAGCCGACCCGAGAACACTTCTTCAATACTCAGCAAAAAACTCGTTTTTTGCTGATGGTGTCTTGATTCTGCTCCGCGCAAATGCCCGCTCCGCCGTGCTGTATCCAGGGTGAGGCGGGCTAATGGAACCCGTGCGGGTCCGCCGGGCCCCTGCATTTGCGCTCTTTTTGCTTTTTGCGTTTTTTGCGCAAAACTCTTCAAATTTCGCTTGCGTTTAACTAAACCCTTTTGAGATACTGCAACAGTAATCTGAAATGGGTATGGACATGCGTATGACTCAGCATCTCATGCCTGAACAGACATTCGTAATTCTCAAGGTTATTGCCGACAACTTAAACACTAAAAAAGATTGGATGTTTCGTTATGAGTGATGTACCTGTAGCCAATATTCGTAATTTTGTTATCCTCGGACACAGCGGAACTGGAAAGACAACGCTGACAGACGCGCTCGCTTTTAAGCTGGGATTAAATGATCGCCTCGGACTCGTGTCCAACGGGTCGAGCCTCTCAGACACCTGCGAAGAGGAGAAGGCACGCAAAATCAGTATCTTCGCAAATTCGTTCATGGGCGAAACTGCTTTGGATGGCGAGACCTTTAGGCTCGTCTTTACCGATGCCCCAGGCTTCATGGATTTTTACGGCCAAGTCCTCGGCGCCATTCGTGCTGCAGATTTCGCCTTAATTACTGTGGACGCCGTCGCTGGTGTGCAGGTTGGTACACGTCGCGCCTGGAAGGCCTGCAAGGACTGCAATATGCCCGCAGTCTGTTTCGTTGTTACAGGACTCGATAAAGAAAATGCCAACTTTGAAAAGGTGCTCAACTCGATCCGTGAAACCTTCGGCATGAACTGTGCGCCAGTCACCGCCCCGCTGAGCCCGACATCCGTCATCAATCTGCTTGATGCAAAAGAGCTGCCCGATCACTTGGAAGTGTTCCACCAGTCCCTTGCTGAATCGGCTGCCGAGACCGATGAAGCACTCATGGAAAAATATTTCGCAGAGGGAACACTTTCTCCTGAAGAAACGCGCAAAGGGCTTCACCTGGGTATCGACGCAGGTTCCGTCCACCCCATCTACAGCGTCATGTCCTTAAAGGATATCGGTGTCAATGAACTCATCGCCAGCATCTGCCGTCTCCTCCCCGCCCCTGGGGAACGTGAGTTCAAGGATTCGACTGGCAATATCATCAAAGCTGATCCGAACGGTCCGCTGATTGCCCAAGTCTTTCGCACCTCCTCAGACCCCTTCATCGGACAGCTTAATTATGTGCGTATCCTGAGTGGCACAATGACCCCGGGTATGGCCCTCCAGAACAATTCCACCGACACCAAAGAAACCGTCTCAGGCATGGTTCAAGTTTTGGGCAAAAAACAGATCGCCATTGCCAAAGCGGTTCCAGGCGACATCGTTGCTGTGCCAAAATTCAAATCGGTCAAGACTGGCCACACCCTCGCTTCAGGTTTTGCCGGAAAACTGCCGGATATCGAATTCCCGCAACCTGTCTTTTTTATGGCACTCGCCGCCAAGACACAAGCGGACGAAGACAAACTCAGTACCGCCATCCATCGCGTCTTGGATGCAGATCCGACCATGCATTATGAAAAAAATACAGAGACCAAAGAGGTGGTCCTCAAGGGTCTTGGCGATGTGCATATTGACGTCACGGTCAACTTGATGAGATCACAGTCCCACGTCAACGTCGAGCTCTCGACACCCAAAGTCCCCTATCGCGAAACCGTCACAGCCATGGGCGAAGGCCACTATCGCCACAAGAAGCAATCCGGTGGACGCGGACAGTTCGGCGAAGTCTATCTTCGTGTCTATCCACGCCGCGAAGGGGAGACAGGCGAATGGTTCATGAACAAGACCGTGGGTGGCTCGATCCCTGGCAACTTCATCCCGGCCATTCTAAAGGGTGTCAACGAAGGCATGTTGGCTGGTTCCGTGGCGGGCTACCCTGTGCAGGGCATCAACATGGAAGTCTATGATGGCGCCTTCCACGATGTGGACTCCTCGGAAATCGCCTTTAAGATTGCTGGACGCGGCGCCCTGCGCGATGCCATGACCAAGGCACGCCCGGTTCTGTTGGAGCCCATCATGAAGCTCCAGATCACCATTCCAGAAACCTTCATGGGCGCCATCAGCGGAGACATGCCTCACAAGCGTGGACGCGTCCTTGGCATGGAAGTAAACGAGAACACTCAAATCATCACTGCAGAAGTTCCCATGGCGGAACTCTTCAAGTACGCTGCGGAGTTGCGTTCTATTACGGGTGGGCAGGGTTCCTTTGTCATGACCTTCGACCGTTATGACGTCGTGCCCTCGAACGTCGCCCAGAAGATCATCGCCGAGGCGGCTAAGCATCGCGTTGAGGATGCAGAAGAATAGAGGGGTCAGGGGCAAGGGTTCAGGAATAACTCTACGCCTACGTCAGACCTGTCAGACCAGTCAGACTTGTCAGACTGCCAACTGCTACCCTGGCGCGGCGTAGCCTTAGCGAAGCCGGCTGTCAACTGCACCACCGCCGCTAGACGGTGGGCTTAACCGCTGATCTTGCCGATCGCGATGAGGGTAAAGACCATGGTAAAGATGGCGGTGGTTTCAACAATACCGAGTGCAGCCAGGTAGTTGGTCAGCCCCTGCCCTGTCTCAGCCTGCGCATCTGCCGCTGCTGCACCTGCCTTGCCCTGATAAAAGGCGGAGATGCCAATCGCCAGTCCTGAGAAAGCTCCCAGAACTAACAAGGGCAACCCTACATGTGCCTTGCCGAACATCGTAAACATCAGGATCATCCCGTAAAGCGTCTGGGTAATCGGTGCCCCCACAAAGGAGAGCAGCAGAAAAGGAGCCTGCTTATTCTGCGCATAACACTTTTTCCAGGCCCCGACAGCAGAAGCTGCGGCAACGCCTGTTCCCAAGGCCGATCCTGCCGCGCTGAGTCCCAAACAGACCACGGCCCCTGCCACTCCATATGCCTGACTTATTGCTGGATCCATAACCAAATTCTCCTCGTGATAAAATTATGGTTGATATGATACCCTAGCCACCCTCCCTTTTCCAGTCATTTTTAAATCATGGGTACGTGATTTGGAAAGAGCCACTCGCATTTCACTTGTTTTTACAAACCAAACAGCAATAATCAACACCCTTGGTTCGTTTCTCAGAGTAGGACAATCAACATGAAATGTTGCAACCTAAACAGAGGAGAACTGAGATGAAATTAAGTCTAATCGCGGCCATGTGTCTGCTTGCGTGTACAGTAAGCGCCCTTGAATTTGAAGTGAGCCAGCGAGGGGATTTTCTCGTTCTGCGGAAAGAGGGTAGCGGCGGCGTCCTTCTATCCACGTATGCAATCCGGATAGCGCACATTTCGAGTGCCGTGCTGGAGAGAGTGGACACCTCATACACGATCGTCATCACGACGTCGGCAACCCAGCCAGGCACGACAACGCCCGTATTAATGCAGTATCGCTTAGAGGAGGCCAACCGATCGCTGATGGAATCCACATTCAATAAAGTTCTCGAGCTGTTGGCCCAAAAGGGTTCCTGAGCACACACCCGTAATCATCCGTAGGAACACGCTTGTACGGGAGCAAAAAGCTCCCGCCACGTTGATCGAATCGGAACTGCGCTCGTCGTTAACAACCCGTGACTTGGATGATGTCCGCATGAGCCGACATGAGGGAGACGGTTTTATCCGAAGGCTTCTTGTCGAGATAGAGCAAACAGGTCGCGGTAGTACCTCCTGAGAAGATGGTATTCTGCATCTCCTCAATATTGATCCCCTCTTCCTTCAGCATCATCAAGATGGCGGACAAAACACCGACGCGATTGTGGTGGCGAACCACCAACTTGTGCGTGGTTTCCGGCTTCAGCCTTACATTGACCACATTGACGGGCATACCAGCCTCAATATACGAGCGCACAATCCGGACAGCCTCTTCAGCGATAGCTTCCGAAGCTTGATCGGTTGACGCGCCAATATGCGGTGTACAGATTGCCAGTCCAGCCAGTTCCGTGTCAAGGAAGGGCTCGTCATTGCCCTTAGGCTCATTCTCGACGACATCCAGACCCACGCGCAGTTTTTTGCTCTTAATTGCTTCTTTCAGAGCTGGCGTATCAATCAACTCGCCACGAGCGGTGTTGATCAGGATAGCCCCGGGCTTCATCGCGGCAAGAAACTCCGCATTCACCAGATGGAACAAAGGCTTTGAATAGGCGACATGCAAGGAGAGCGCATCAACCTGGGCGGCAACCGCCAGCGGTGACTCGGCATACACAATGTCCAGCGCCTCCGCTTTTTCCGGGGTCAGAGAACGCGACCAAGCCACTACCTTCATTTCAAGTGCCTTGGCGCGAGCGATCACGGCCATTCCGATATTTCCAAGGCCAATGACGCCGAGGGTCCGGTCCTTCAACCCCTTTGCTTTACCGAACTCGCCCTTCTTCCACTTGCCACCTTGCATCTCAAGCGCAGCCTGTGTAATCCGGCGGTCGCAGGCCAACAACAGACCGACAGCAAGCTCAGCCACGGCTTCCGTGTTTTTGCCCGGACAGTTGGTCACATGAATCCCGTATTGGCTGGCGGTCTCCAGATCAATCGTATTGACACCGGCTCCGGCGCGAATGATGAGAGATAAATCCTTACCAGCCTCAATCGTTTGCTTCATCACCTGAGTCGAACGGACAATCAAAACATCAAAACCCGCGATCGCGGAGGGCAAGGTAGCCGCATCCAATTCTGGTTTCAAGACCACCTCGCAACTTAGGGCTTCAAGCGCTTTGACCGTCGTAGGCGAAACTTTGTCAGCAATAAGTATTTTCATATTCGATCTCCTTTTAGGGGTTACACACCGATTACAAGATTTAACGATGAAGTTTCTCTGCGACGGCGCGACGTTTCCACGCAATATACACAAGAACACAGGTGCCTATAACAAGGGTCAGCGCAAAGAGACGCGTTCCGATAACCCATGGCATCTGGTTGGCGGTATACAGTGAAACGTAGTGTCCTTCTACAAGTTTGATCATCAATAAGGTCTTCCATCCATCGGTCACTAGCCAGCCAGCGAGGATTGCAAAGAGAAAAAGTGGCGTCACCGTAACCATAATCCATTTAAAGAGACGCGGCAACCGATACGGCGAACCGTGATGCAGCTCCTCCCAGCCGCGGCTGGGGCCCAGAATAAAGACAAAGAGCAAGGCTTCAATCAAACCAAAGAGTGGGAGACCAAACGAATTAAACCAAAAATCCATCTCGTCCAGAACACCATCTCCAAAGATCACCAAGTGCGCTGCAAAAAAGGTCACAGCTCCAACAATCAAGATCACGCGCTTGCGGGAAAAGCCAAACTCCTCCTCCAAGAAAGCTATGGCGGGCTGGAGAATCGAAACCGAACTGGTCGCTCCCGCCACAAAGAGAAGCAAGAACCAACAGAACCCCAAGACAGGGCCTCCTGCCATATAGTTGAAGATGAGGGGGGTGGTGGTGAAGGCTAAGCCAAAGGTGCCTCCCTCCACAGCCTGCGTCGTTCCCTGGGGTCCGAAAAAGAGGAAGGCTGCTGGAATCACGATCGAGCCACCCAGAATAACCTCCGCAAACTCATTCAGGACAGTCGCTGTTGTCGAGGGAAGGAGAATATCCTCGCGTGATTTCATGTAGGTCGCGTAGGTCAACAGCACACCGATACCCACAGAGGTCGAAAAGAAAACCTGACCTGCAGCTTCCAACCACACCTTGCTGGATTTCAACGCAGAAAAGTTGGGATTCCACATGAACCCAAGTCCTTGCTCAACGGTCCACTCCGGATTTACCGGTGTCCCCAGCGTAAAGACACGAATCACCATCACAATGCCCAACACGAACAAGAGCGGCATGGCGATCTTGCAAAAACGCTCGATCCCCTTGTTGATCCCATGCCAGACCACCCAGAAGTTACACGCAAAGGTGATGAGAAAGAAGAAGTACGCTGGCAAAATGGCAAGCGAGAAAGGTTTTCCTCCACCTAAAAATGCTCCCAAGAACTTGCTCATGGCCTCGGGATTATTATTCGCAGCATATTCTCCTGTAATTGAAAAAACACTATACGCCAAGGTCCACGACTCGACGTAGACATAAAAGAAAAATATACCCAAAGAGCCTGTAATACCGAGGACGCCCAGATATTTGGCCCACGCATGCTTCCTGCCACAGACTGCATCAAAGACCCCTGGCGCGCTACCATGGTGGTCTCGGCCACCGAAGCGTCCCATGGTCCACTCCATCCAACACAAGGGCAACGCGAGGAGGATGAAAGCAATAAAGTAGGGAATCATGAAGGCGCCGCCCCCATTGCGAACTGCAATGCCAGGGAAACGAAGGAAGTTTCCAAGTCCGACCGCACACCCTGCGGCAGCTAGGACAACCCCTAAGCGGCTACCCCAAACTGCCCGTACCTTCTTATGACCCTCATGCATGGCTATAAAGTTTACGCATCATACAACAGAGAAACAAGCCTAAACTTTATGATTAAACACCTTGCTTGTTGCCAGCGAGCTTGCCCTTGATGACAACAATCAATGCGACTGCGCCAACAATGAGCAACCCGCCGAGAAGCGGACGGTAGACAATCCAGGCAATGGCGATTGTGACCAGAGAGAAGCTGGCGGCCACCAAGAAGGAGATGAATCCGATACCAGCGCTCATGATAGAACCCACGAACGGGATAACATCTGCGACAACTGCGAGCGGCCTGAGGATCAAGCCCATGCCGACCAACATCAAGATGAAACCGACAAGCCTAAGGATCCAGGTCATCATCGTATTGTCACTCTGCGCCTTCTGGATCATTTCAGTTGCATTGTGAACGCCTGTTTGCAAGAGCTCAATGGTCCCTCCCGCCTTTGCGGCGTATGGCGAAAAGCTCTTCCCTGTCTGCTTGGCAATCACACTGATCTCCGCAGGATTCGCAACCTTGAACGTGATGCGCATATCGCCTATCTGCGGAGTGGCCGGATCAGCACCCACATAATAACCCGCCTCGCAATGTTTGACTTTTTCTTTAAGTGCTTCCGGAATCGACTTGTCACTGCCAACGGCAAAAGCCTCATAGTGATTGATTTTACTGACCAGTGATGGCGACAGGACAAAAGCCCCGATTGTAACCTCCTGAGCAACCTCTTCGAGTGACGAATAAGGCATCAAAGTCGGATTCTTATGCTCCTCCGCCTTCTTGAAATTTGAGGAGTCGATCAAGTCCTTTGACCATGCCTTGCTATAGGAATAGGTCGTGACTGTTTCGGTGCCACCACCCAACTTCTTCTCGCTCTTTTTATCGGCTGTCTCCTTCCACTGATACAGCTCGACAACGCGCTTCAGCTTCAGCACCTTTGCTGTGACACCAAAAACTGGATCGTACAGCGCCGCCCCTGTGTCCGCTTTGGCCGTGACATGCACAAGTTTACCTTCGTTCGCCGGATCAACCTTGTCCGATGCCACAGAAATGACAGAACCGCTACCCTCTTTCAACGTCTTGTACGTCTTGACAGCCCGGCCTTCATTCCAGAAAAGCACGGGGAAGGCGACAAAAAAGAGAATCAGCCCGATCAATATTCCTACAAAGGCGTTCTTGATACGGCTGAACCATGATTCGCTGCTAACTTCGGTGATGCTACCGTTGGACATTGTGCTCTCCTGTTGGCGGTTACTTTATGGGATGAGCGACTGACTCACCTCTTTGAATGTTGATTAGATTACCTATTCCTCGTCTCTCTGCCAAGTATACAGTTATGGGAAAATTATAACGGGTGTGCGATTTTACTTTGTTACATCGCAACCAGCTTAGCGGGACAGCATCTTGGTGAGGAGGCGGCGGAGCAGGCGCTTAAGGCCCGTATGCTGAATCGAAGAGATGACGCGCTCAGATTCGTGACGATAGTGCTCCAAAAGAAGATCGACGCGTGTTTGGAGTCCGGCATCAGTAATGGCCTGGATCAAGCGCAGACGCCCCTCCCGTTCCCCCGTCCAAACAGCATCCATGGCAGCCCGCACCGCCGGATGGTCACTTGCGCAGGCAACAGCTAGGTAAATAGTCGGACGCAACGAGAGCAAATCTGCAGCGCGTCCAGGCGTTGAACGAAAATCCTCAATATCATCCTGCAACTGGTATGCCGTGCCGACAGCTCGGCTGAAGGCTGATAGCTGCTGGCAGGTCCGCTCATCCACGCCTGCCGCATGTGCACCGACCAGCAAAGCCACTTCGAAGGCCGCGGCCGTCTTCTGTTCATAAATATGGAGCACGGCAGTCTCTGTGACCGGAAAAGGTTTTCGACAGAAGGCCAGCTCCTCCCCTTGCCCCAAGCTCAACTCGCAATGGCCTTTAGCCGCCACTAAGGTCATCGCCGCGCGGGTCTCACCCGAAAAATCCGAGGAGGCAATCAACCGATACCCTTCTCCCAGAAGGTAATCACCTGCATTGATGGCGGCAGGGATACCGTACTGCTTATGGATAGTCGGGGTGCCGTAACGTTCGTCATCATTGTCTTCGATGTCATCATGGATCAGCGAGGCTTTGTGGAAACATTCGACACCGATTGCCGCGCGGCGGATCTTTTCGATCTCCCCACCTGCGACTTGGAAAGCCGCCGCCGTCAACATGGGTCGCCAACGCTTTCCGCCAATCCGCATCCACGCATGGCCGATCCATTGGGGTTCCGTCT
>CAMBQV010000071.1 GCA_945870145.1 Akkermansia muciniphila | reverse complement strand
ACTATGAAAGGCGCATGAGGGAAAAGACGTTAAGAACAGTCCGCAACCTCATTAAAGTGCACGGGATAAACGAGTTGGAGCTTTCATCAGCTCTTAAGGCAGTTTGAAGTTATAGGCAAGCCCGCCGCCCGGGGTTCCGGGAATAAACGAATGAATAACTTTCTCACACGAAGCCACTAAGTCCACGAAGAGGAGAAACATGTTTTATCTTTTAATTTCTTTGTGCCCTTTGTGGCTTTGTGTGAGACATTTTGGCCAAGTTATAGACAAGGATGGGCGGCAGAAAGCCAATGGCTAAAACAAAAACACCTGTAAATCAATGACTTACAGGTGTTAAAATTGGTCGGAGCGGAGGGATTTGAACCCCCGACATCCAGCTCCCAAAGCTGGCGCACTACCAGGCTGTGCAACGCTCCGATGATGATCAAAAAGTTCGCAAAGTATAGTTCTTTCCGGCCGTAGATTCAAGGGTAAAAATTATAAATTTTTGATTGCCTTATTGCCTTATTGCGTTATTGCCTTATTAGCGCTGCACTTTCGGCATTCGCTGAATGGTTACGAATACGTAACGAGCGTTATTGCGTTATTGCCTTATTAGCGCTGCACTTTCGGCATTCGCTGAATGGTTTTCGCTTCGCTCCAACTAGCCTTATTTTTCATGCGCGAGTCTACGGTCACTGGCTGCGAGGAGGAAGGCTTCTGCAAGGGTGCGGGAGGCGGTGTTGTCGGGGGTTCCGAGCATGCGTTCGGGGTGCCATTGGACAAGGGAGAAAAAGGGCTTCTCTGTGCGGTCTTCCCATTCAACGGCCTCAATAACGCCGTCCGGGGAGAGGGCAGTTGCTATTAAGCCGCGCCCTAACTTGTCGATCGCTTGGTGGTGGGAGGTGTTGACCTCTAGGCTGGCACGGTTTGTCAGATCGGAAAGAAGGGTGTTCGGTCGAACCGTGACGCGGTGTGCAAGGCCATAGTCGTTCTGATTGGTGTGGTCGTGATAACCCGCCGTGGGGAGATCCAGGATCAGTGTTCCCCTCAAGGCGACATTGACGACTTGAAGTCCTCTGCAAATGGCCAGAAGCGGTAGGCTTTTATGTAAGAGACGATGGGTGAGGGCGAGCTCGAAAAGATCCCGCTCATGGTCAATGTTGCGCGCAAGGCTTTTAGGGTCTTCGACGTGAAAGAGCGTAGGATCCAGATCTGCCCCGCCCGTCAGGAGAACGCCGTCGGTGTCATCCACGGCTAGTATATTCTGCTCCCGGTGGGAGAGTTTAATAAAGTGGATCTCAGGATTGAAGTGGCGCAACCAGTCAAGGTAGTCCTCATAACGTGCATTGAAGGTATCGGTTACACCAATTTTAAGGGGCTTCTTCATTTTTAAATTATACACAAAGCCTTGATTAGGATGCAATATTCCTTTAAGATTATCCCTTTACTTTCAAAAAATCAGAGCCCTGGATCTTAATACTTTAAAAGGAGTCATGATGAAAGATGTTCGATATACTCAGTTAGCAGATGTGCTTGTTTCGTATTCGCTTAATGTCCAGAAGGATGAGTCGGTCTTGATCGATGCGATGGACATGAGCTATGAGATCATCTCTGAGCTGGTGCAGGCCGTTACTGCAAAGGGTGGACACGCCTTTGTCAAGACCAGCAGTTCAAAGGTTGTCCGTGCGCTCTACCTGTATGGCTCCTTGAAAACCTTTGAGATCATGGCGGAGACCGATTTGGCGTTCATGAAGCAAATGCAGGGGTATATCTCGCTCCGAAATTATGACAATTCCTTTGAGTTTTGCGATGTGCCGGCAGAGAAGATGATGTTGATTCGTAAGATTATGCGTTCCGTCATTGACTGGCGCGTGAAGAGGACTAAATGGTGCGTTGTGCGGTGGCCCAGTTCCTCGATGGCCCAAGCGGCCTCGATGAGTACCGAGGCTTTTGAAGATTTTTATTTCAAGGTTTGCACCATGGACTATCGTCGGATGAGTGAGTCGTCAAAGGCGCTTGTGGCGTTGATGCAAAAGACCGATAAGGTTCGCCTCGTGGGGCCTGGCGAGACGGATCTTACCTTCTCAATCAAAGGGATTCCCATGCTCTCTGCAACGGGGCAAAATAATCTCCCGGATGGTGAGGTCTTTACCGCGCCAGTGCGGGATAGCGCCAATGGCGTGATCTGTTACAATACCCCGTCGCTCTATGAGGGTAAGAAGTATGAGAACATCCGCTTGCGCTTTGAGAAGGGTCGTATTGTGGAGGCCACTGCCTCGGATACGCAAGCCATAAACTCGATCTTTGACACGGACGAAGGGGCACGCTATGTTGGTGAGTTCGCGATCGGGCTCAATCCTCATATCACGGATGGCATGTGTGATATTCTCTTTGACGAGAAGATCACGGGTTCAATCCACTTTACTCCAGGCTCCTCCTACGACGATGCCAGTAATGGAAATGTCTCCTCGATTCACTGGGACTTGGTGATGATCCAGACCCCAAAATACGGGGGAGGAAAAATCTATTTTGACGACGTACTCGTCCGCGATAACGGCCTGTTTGTCATTGATGCGCTCAAGCCTTTGAATCCGTAGCGCAGAGTAATATCAAATAGCCATCAGCAAAAAACTTGGAACTGCACCCCTTCCAATCTTCCTTGCGTTTTGCGGTGTGATTTGGTTATACTGTCCCTTAATCGTTACATCAATCATGTGCGATCAAACCTACGGATGGTTTTTCCGAAAAAAGTTTAGAAGGACGAGTCATGAAAAAGTTGAAAGTCGGTATGATTGGCGGTGGTGGCGGATTTTTCGGCAAGGTTCATCACCGGGCTATTTCTCTGGATGCGACACGCGAGGTCGTTGCTGGCGCGCTGCATCAAGATCCTGCTCTGTGCGCGAAGTTCGCAGATGAATGGGGTATTGTCGGTTATCCAGACTACAAGGCCATGATCGCTGATTGGAAGACTGGCAAGTTGGAGCTGGACTATGTGACGATCGTGACGCCAAACTTTTTGCATGCGGAACAGGCGTTGGCCTGCTTGGAAGCTGGACTCCCTGTCATGTGTGAAAAGCCTTTGAGCTATACGATGAAAGAGGCGCTGGCGATCAAGGCACTCGCAAAGAAGCGTAAAAAAGCTCCCTTTGCACTCTCCCATACCTATACGGGTCATCCGATGATGATGCTTGCACGCGAACTGATTCAAGGTGGTAAGATCGGCGAAATCCGCAAGGTGGAGACCTATTACAACCAAGGCTGGCTGGCAACCTTACTCGAGAAGACAGGGCAGCAGCAGGCAGCTTGGCGCACGAATCCGAAGATGTCGGGTATCTCGGGCTGTGGTGGCGATATCGGCACCCATGCCTTGATCAATGCACTCTGGACCACGGGACTTGGACTCAAGAAGGTCTCTGCCCGTTTGACGGCGCTTCCCGGCCGTGCGCTGGATGATGACTTCAATGTCTTCGGACAGCTCTCGAATGGTGCCACGTTGGTGCTCACCTCGTCGCAGATCGCGATTGGCCATAAGAATGATTGCGGCTTCCGCATTTATGGTAGCAAGGGTACGATCGAATGGGCGCAGGAGCAGTCAGAGGAGTTGCACTATTTCGATGGCAACACGCGCGTGACCTACTTCCAGAACATCCCGGTCGAAGGCACATCCGATGCACTCAAGACCTACGGACGTATTCCTTGCGGACATCACGAGGACTTCCTTGAAGCTCTCGCAAATCTGCATACCTCGCTCGAACGCAAGATCCGCGTGATCAAGGGCGAGAAGAATGTCGCACCCTCCTACAATCACCCTGGCGTGGACGAAGGTGTGCTCGGCATGAAGTTCCTTGTTGCAGCAGTTGCAAGCTCCAAGAAAAAAGGCGCTTGGGTTTCACTGTAACGGTATTGTTCAGAGTATCAAAAAAGCGCTTGCACAGTTGTGCAGGCGCTTTTTATTTTTGGTTTGGCTTCGGTGCTGTTCACCCTGGCGCGGCGTAGCTGCAAGCGAAGCCGGCTGCCAACTGCCGCTGACTCATCCTACGGCTTGTTGCGGACAATGCGGAAGCCCGTATTATAGTTACGCTGGAAGGATTTAGCCTCTTTTCGCGCTGTTGCGGTACAGTGCCACGCGACATCGTCCCAGCCACCGCCACGAAGCACGCAGTATTGATCACGAATCTTTCCTTTCCATTGAGGCTCTCTTTGGAAGGAGGTACGGTACCAGTCGAAGCACCATTCGGAGACATTGCCGTGCATGTCGTAAAGTCCCCAAGCGTTTGGTTTGTACGAGCCGACAGAGGCTGTCATGATGATGGTGCTTCCATCGCGCTTATAACCTTTACCTCCGTTAGAGTAATAACGGCCTATCTCGCCAAGACCGGTGTCGATATACATGTCTGCGAGATTCTTCCCGTTGTTAAGGGAGGTGCGGGTTCCTGCACGACAAGCATATTCCCACTGGGCTTCAGTTGGAAGGTCAAAGGTACGAATATACGTTTTAGAGCGTAGGCGCCCCATAAATGACAGGCCGTTGACCTCGGTGTTATTAGGCCAGTCTGATTGAGGATCACTTTTATTAAGGGTGGCATTTTCGCGAATATCATTGCAACTGACTTGCTCCACAGGACGCGTCATCCAGGAGGTGGCATCTTCAAAGTAACTTGGATTGTTTCCCATAATGAGGTTCCACTGTTTTTGAGTCACCTCGAAGACACCCATAAAGAAGCCATTGGATATGACTCTGTCCGTCACAGGCTGCAATTCATCATGCCCAAGCTGATCCTTTGCGCTTCCCATTTTGAATGTTCCAGGGGCAATATAACGCAACAAGATTTTAGTTGTCTTGTACACCTCTGCTTGTAGACCTCCAGGGATATCGTTCATGGATTTGTAGTAGGCGACTGGGTAACGGGAGGTAGTCATTCCTCCGGCGAGATCTATGGCCATATAAAGTGCATCCCCGAAGCCGGCATTCTGTATTCGATCCTCTTCCTCATGTTGCTTACGGCGCACCTCAGCCTCTTCGAGGCGTTTCCGTTCAATGGCTGCCAAACGTATCCGTTCAGACTCTTCGTGTTTTTTACGAAGTTCTTCCTCTTGCTTTTTCTTCGCATCAAGCTCTTCTTGCGCGATACGGATTTTTTCAGCCTGAAGGCGGAGAAATTCGGCCTCCGCTTCTGCGACTTTCTGGAGCGTCTCCTCCTCTAACCGTTTCTTTTCGGCAATCACTTCTTCGGCTTTCCGGATCTTTTCAGCTTCAGCTTCTGCGACCAATCGGATCTTCTCGGCCTCTAGGCGTTTACGCTCGGCTTCTGCTTCCTCGGCTTTTTTCTTTTCGAGCGCGGCTTGTTGCGCTAATTTTTGAGCAGATTCATATTCAGCTAGTTTGCGGCGCGCTGCCGTAGCCTCAGCTTTTTTAAGTTGCAGCAACTTGCGCAAGCGTTGAAAGGCGTCTTTATGCGCATCTTTTTTTAGCAACTCTTGGATGGTCACATACTCGGGCCCGCCTCGTTCAGTAAGCAGTTGCTGGTTCTCGGTGATCAGGGTGGTACAAGCGTTTTCAAAATTTCGCCCTCCGTACCAGAAGAGTCCGACTCCCCCTAGTACTACGAGGAGTGCCAGAACCAGACAGACGATGATAAGATGTTTGGAATTCGGGGTCCACCCCTGTACGCGAACCTCTTCGATTTTTGTGGTTGTGACCTCTATCTCGGGGGGTGTTGGGGTCGGCTCGGGTGTTGGGGTCGGCTCGGGTGTTGGGGCCGGCTCAGGTGTTGGGGTCGGCTCGGGTGTTGGGGCCGGCTCAGGTGTCGGTTTTTTTTCATAGGTTGGCGGAGGGGGCTGTGCTCTTGATTTTTCGATGAAGATGTGCGTGGGTTCAAAGCCATTTAACTTTTCGGTTTGTTCTTTCGGTTGATCCTCTTCTGTCGTTTGAAAAAGGTCATTGTCTGCCGCATCTTTGAGTGTCTCCACGTGTTCGAACTTCTCTTCATTACGCATCGCGGCGATCGCGTTTAGTAACGCGGCATCAATCTTGATGCGCCAATCACTTAATTCGATCTCTTCTGCGATGCGGTGCATTCTGGAGATGTCTTTCAAGGCGACGGCAGGAAAGAACTGTTCATTGAGCGTTTTTAAATAACGGCGCTCAAAGGAGTTCAGCGAAGCAAGATAAGACTTGTTGCCGGGATCTAGCTTGACCATGCGCCTTAGGCAACGGACCGCCATCCGCAAATCATTTTCCTGTGTCGCAACGCGTTGAAGCTCCGTGAGAGCGTCGAGCGCGGAGGACGACACGAAGGCGTCTTGTAGTATCTGCGCTGCCTCGATATTGATCGGGTCAGGAGTCTCCCAGCCTTTGATTTGGCACATGGAGTGCCAGATCGGCAAACGATCAAACAAAAGCATGGCGCAGAGGGGAAGAAGGGGAGGGCGTTCTTCTGCAATCCGGAGAGCTTCCCCGAGCTTTCCAGATTCAAAATACATCTTGCAGTTGTCCAGACGGCGATTAACAAGATTGACAACCGTAGCATACTCCTGCGCAATTTCGGGTCCATTGTCGCTACGGCCATTTTGATCTAGGATATCTAGAACCTTCCGAACAAGCAGTACTCGACTCATAACAAAATACCCCTGTTTAAATAAATCACAACCTCTCTGAAAATATGAAAGAGAGGAAATACAACTATGCTCACAAGTGTTAGAACAATACCAGTTTGTTGATGTTTTGAAAAGTCTCGTTTTTGAATCCTGTAAAAAATACCTTTTTCGATTGCACGTGAGCACATAAACATTTAAAATAAAACCTACTTATGCATTCCGAGCTTTTTCAAATTGGTCCTTTCACCCTGCGCATGTATGGTTTCTGTATGGCGCTTGGCTTCCTTTTGGCTTGGCGTGCTATGGTTTATCTGCGGAAAAAGACGAATCAGTCCTATGAAGACGTGGCCACTTTGTTGACATGGGTGATGATTTCTTCCATTTTTGGGGCCCGTCTGGCGTATGTAATGCTGAACTGGACCGCTGAATTTTCGCATAACCCCATGGCGATTCTCCGGATTGATCAAGGGGGGCTAGTGTATTACGGCGGATTGATTGGTGCGATGGTGTTTTATGTAGGCTATACGCTGTATTATAAATTGAACTTTTTTGATATCGGCGACGTGACCGCTGCAGTCTTACCGCTGGGGCAGTTTTTTGGCCGTCTGGGTTGTTTCATGCATGGGTGTTGCTACGGTCAGCAAACAGATGCCTGCTATGGGGTCTGTTTCCCGAAGGGTTCGCCGGCCTGGGGTGAACAGCTCAGGCTGGGGCTTATCCAGCATACGGCCCCTGAAGCATTGGCGGTCATACCGACCCAGTTGATCGAAAGTTTTCTGACATTGATCTTGTTTGTGGTGCTCTTTTGTTTGTATCCTCGGCATCATAAGGATCGCGGCTTTGTGGGTGGGTGCTATCTTGTGGGGTATGCGATACTCCGCTTTTGCATTGAATTTTTACGCGGTGATACGCAACGTGGCACTTTGGCGGGACTTTCGACCAGCCAGACGATCAGCATCCTGATTTTTATTGTGGGTGTCGCGTGTCTTGTCTGGTCGAAAACGAAAGGGAAGCGCCCCGCCGAGGGTGGGGCAGTAGGCAGTAGCAGTAGGCAGTGAACAGCCACGGGAACAAACAAGCGAGTTACTAGAAGAGGAATAATGGAATGGTGGAATCTTGGAAGAATGGGGTGCTTAAAAACCGGTGTACGGGCGTCCTCGCCCGTACTTGTGCAGGCGAGGACGCCTGCACACCAGTATGGCGAGCAGTCTTTCCCCATCATTCCAACATTCCAGTGAAGTTATAGACGAGGAGATGAGTCATGAATATCGATAGGTTGAATGATTTTAAAATGGAGACGCGTCGTGAGGCGCTCAAGGCTTTGTTGCCCCAAGCGCAGTTCCCGTCGTCAGGAACCTTGTTTAATATGCACTGTCACTCCTTCTTTTCTTACAATGCCGATGGCTGGTCGCCATCGCGTATCGTTTGGGAGTGTCGCCAACGGGGGCTCACGGCAGCAGCCCTTTGTGACTTTGACGTGCTGGATGGGTTGGAGGAGTTTTTAGCTGGCGGACGTGCGCTGGCCTTACGAACGGCAGTCCACCTGGAGACCCGTTCGTATGTCCGTGAGCAAGCAAACGTGGATATCAGTTCTCCGGGCGAACCTGGCGTCGCCTATATCATGGGGTGCGGTTTCACTGCGATACCGAAACAGAGCACCCCGCAAGCGCTCTTTCTTGAGAAGTTGCGCCAAGGTGCACAAGAGCGCAATCACGCTCTTATCGCCCGAATTAATGGTGCCCTGCCAGCGATCGCTCTTGATTATACGCAGGATGTTGTACCCCTGACGCCGAAGGGCGTCGCCACGGAGCGTCATATTATCCGCGCGTACGTTCAAAAGTCCCTAGCAAAATTTAGTGATGGCGCACAGCGTGCAGCCTTTTGGGCTCCATTGCTGAAGTGTGATGCCTCTGCTTATCCCGCTATTGAAGCGGATGTGCCGAGGATGGAAGAGCTTGTGCGAAACGCCCTTGCGAAGCGCGGGGGAATCGGTTATATTCAACCTACAGAGAAGACCTTTCCCCTTGCAAATGATTTTCTCGCATGGGTGCGTTCCTGTGGTGCGATCCCGACCATTGCGTGGCTCGATGGCACGAGTGGCGGCGAAGTAGATGCCGAACAGTTGTTGGAGCTGATGACACACAAGGGCGCCGCAGCCCTCAATATTATTCCGGACCGCAACTGGAATTTGAAGAAGCCCGAAGAAGCGGCGCGTAAACAGGCCAATCTGGAGGCGATCGTGAAGGGGTGTGTGAAACGTGACCTCCCGATCAATATTGGCACTGAGATGAATAAGGGCGGACTCCCCTTCGTGGACGACATCACGGGTCCTGTGCTGAGCAAGTATGCCACGGAGTTTACGCAAGGCATGCAGATCATGGTTGGTCAGACGTTGCTGGGTCTTTATGCGCAGGCTCCCTACCTCAGTGAACGCATAGTTAGTGAATACAAGGATCTTTCGAAGCGGAACGCCTTCTTTGCAAAGATCGGCGCAGCTCCAGCGGTAACGGAAGCGGAAGCAGAAAAACTTTTGGAAGCGGGTCCAGCCAAGGCGTTTGGACTACTTGTGGACAGAAGTTCTCTTTTAAAGTAAAGGAATATTGGATTCCATCATTCCAGTTTATGTTTATGTCAGATCTTTCATTTCAAAAAGCTCAAAAACTCTCAGGCGAAGTCCTGTTGCCAGGGGATAAATCCTTGTCACATCGTGCCTCGCTCTTTGCCGCATTGGCAGAGGGGGAGAGTGTGATTGACCGATTTCTTGTCTCGGGTGTGACACGCATGATGCTGAATGCCTTGACCTCTTTGCAGATTCCATGGAGGCTTGAGGGGGAACGTCTGGTAGTCACCGGACAAGGACTTCACGGCTTTCGTGAGCCCCTGGCGCCTATCAACTGCGGCAACTCGGCAACGACGATCCGCCTCTTGGCAGGTGCCTTAGCTGCTGCGGGGACACCGTGTATATTGGATGGCTCTGCGGGTTTGCGTAAGCGCCCCATGGAGCGCATCACGGAACCCTTGCTACGCATGGCGGTTCCCATCACAGCGACAGCGGGTTGTGCGCCTTTGCATTTGATGAAACGCGCCGCCCACCAGCCGTTGAAGGAAGTCGATTATACGCTTCCCGTGGCGAGTGCGCAGGTTAAGTCCTGTGTGATGCTTGCCGCTCTAGCGGCAGATGGGGTGTCAACCATTCGGGAACCCGGTCCCTCCCGTGACCATACCGAACGGATGCTCTTCTCCATGGGCGCGGATATAAGGACAACAAAGGGTGTTGTCGAGGTTTATCCGCTGACGCGCAGCTTGAATCCGCTTCACCTCTCACTCGCAGGCGATATCTCCTCAGCAGCCTTCTTGTTGGTCGCGGCATCGATTGTTCCAGGTTCTTCCATTTGCATTCGTGATGTGGGGCTGAATCCTACTCGCACAGGGATTTTGGATGCATTGAGGGGCATGGGGGCTTTGATTAAATTGGAAAATGAACGGCTGGTCGCCGGCGAGCCGGTTGGTGATATCCACCTCTCATCTGGCGCATTGAAGGCGATCACGGTTTGCGGGGACCTTGTCGTGCGGATGATTGACGAATTTCCGGCCTTTGCCATTGCCGCCTGCTTTGCCGAGGGGGTGACCGTGGTACGCGATGCTCGTGAGTTGCGTTTCAAAGAGACTGATCGGATTGCGGTCTTGTGTGGCGAGTTGCAAAAATTGGGCGTCCAACTTGAAATGTTTGACGATGGCTTTGCGATCCATGGTAAGACCTTGAAGGGCGGAGTCGGTGATGGCGCAGGAGACCATCGGATTGCGATGTCCCTTGCGATTGCAGGACTTGCCTCCCCTGAACCTGTTATCGTCCAACATGCCGAGATCTTAAACGAATCCTTTCCGGATTTTGTGACGCAGATCCAGACGTTAATGAAATAGCGTTATGAGTACTCACGTGTATGTTGGAATAGATGCCGGGTCGCGAACGACAAAAATTGTTGCCGTAGATGCGGCAGGTCAGGTTGTTCGGCGAGGGCTCGTGGATCAGTCGGTTCGTCCTGTTGAGAGTGCAAAGCATTTGTTCGATGAGACTCTGAAGGGGCTTTCAGTCCAGCACTGCATAGCAACGGGCTATGCACGAAATGTGCTCACCTTTGCTAATCGAGCGGTGACAGAGATCACCTGCCATGCCAAAGGGTGTGTTGCTGAATGTCCCAAGGCAGGTGCGATTATTGAGATCGGCGGACAGGACAGCAAATACATCTCTCTTGAGCAAGGGCGTGTTCATGATTTTGCGATGAATGATCGTTGCGCTGCCGGGACAGGCCGTTTTTTGGAGGTCGTTGCGGTACGACTCGGGCTCTCTCTGACGGATTTGAAGGGTGTTTTGTCCGAAGCGCATCAAGAGGTGTCAGTTTCGATTAGCAGTATGTGCGTAGTTTTTGCCGAGACCGAGATCATTGGGTTGTTGGCATCCGGGAGTCCTCCGGCTGTGATCCTGAGGGGCGTGCAACAGGCGATCGCGGCGCGTGTGGTGGCGATGATGGGCCATCGCAAAAAGATTTCAGGCCAAATGCTCTTCACCGGCGGTGTGGCGCAGATCGATGGGATGGTCGCCGCCTTTGAGAAGGTGCTCGGAGAGAAGATTGTGGTTCCGGAGTATCCGCAATATACAGGTGCGCTTGGTGCGGCGTTGATCGCGAGGGAGACGGTGGCAGTCGGCAGTTAGCAGTAGCAGTTGGCAGCTGGCTTCGCTAAGGCTTCCGCCTTCGCAGAGGCTACGGCGTGACATGACGCCGTGAGAGGGTGAATTTCTAAATTAAAAGTTTAACGTTGAAGGTATCTAATAAAAGGAGGAAGTATGTTTAAATCAAAGAGTAACTATGATAAAGAGATCCAGGCAGTTTATTCCGGACCAGAGGGCCAATTGTGGGAGTTGCTCATGGGGGAGCAGATCCATGTTGGAGGTTTTGCCTCATCAGCCGACCTTGCCCATTATGGCGGTATCAAGGCGGGGACGAAGGGTGTTGATTTCTGTTGTTGCTCCGGGGCTGGAATGCGCTTCCTGATCAAGTACTGTGGCGTTTCACAGATGGAGGGTGTGGATTTCACTTCTGCGCAGGTTACGCTCGGCAAGAAGCGCATGAAGGATGCGGGCATCTCCACCAAGCAGTTTCGCTTTCACCAGGGCGATGTCGCGACGCCCCAGGTAACGGCAGGAACATTCGATTTTGTCTGGGGCGAGGATGCCTGGTGCTATGTGGCGGACAAACCGGGGATTTTTCAGCAGGCTCATAAAGCCTTGAAGCCAGCAGGAAAGGTTGTTTTTTCTGACTGGGTTGCAACGGATAAGATGACGGCAGCAGAAGCCAAGCGTTTTTGCGCGTTCATGAAGTTTCCGACCCTCATGAAAATCGCGGATTACGAGAAGGAACTTAAAAAGACGGGCTTCACAAAGATTAAGTCAAAAGCTTCATGCTATTTTGCGCCGTCAATGGAGCTCTACGTCACGCTCTGCCTGAGGCAAAAGACCTATGACGTGTTGCGTCTGCTCGGTTTTAGCAAGGAAACTTTCAAAGCGGTCCTGGAAGAGATGGGGTTCATCATGGAGCTCGCCAAGTCCAAGAAGATCGTCCAAGCCTACTTTGTGGCTCAGAAGTGATGTGAAAAAACTTGCCGTCCTATCAAATGTACTCCCTGATGCCTGGTTTGAGGGGCAGGGGATTACGCTGGTGCGAGAGGCGGAGTGTGCGCGGCATCTGCCAGTGACGCTCCGGGCAGGAACGTGTAGCTATTTAGCCTTCTTGCCCGCCTTGCTCGCAGAAGTGGATGGTCTGGTGCTGACCACCTGCTGTGATCAGATGCGTCATGCGGCTGAGTGGCTTGACGCGGCTGATCGTGTCTTCTTATTCAATGTTCCCTCAACCCTTCATCAGGAACGTCTGCTGGAGGCTGAGAAGGCGCGGCTCATGAGGTGGATTGCTCAATTGGCGCTGAGGAGCAACCGCCAGCAGGAGAGTGATGCGCGTGTGTGTGACGTAAGGACGCAAGGATCCGCCTTCGCCAATACGGCTTCCGCCTCCGCCAATAGGACTACGGCGGATAAAACGGCGGACAGGCAGCAGGACACAAGACAGGTTGCAGATCACGGGCGAATTGCTCTTGGTGTCATTGGTGGTCACTTTTGCGGGGATCGGCAACAGGTTGAACAGTTTTTCGCGCAGCGAGGTGTCAGCCTTTCTTTATGGGGCTGTGAGGGAGGTGAGAGCGTGGGCGACGTGGCACAACGCCCAAACGACGCATTTTATGAGCACCTAAAAACAGTTGTCACGCAACGTCACTTAGCGGGACTCATCGTCGTGCGCACCACGTGGTGCGATCTTTGGCGGCTGGCTTGCGTGCGGCTGCATGAAGTGCTGAACGTTTCAGTCCTCGAATGGGTGATGGATGGGCAGAACCATGGACAACCCTTCCCTGATAGTTCCAGTAGGACGCGCCTAGAGGCATTTTGCGAACTCCTGCAGGCAGAACGTCAGGAGGCGCCATGAAAGGGCCGCT
>CAMBQV010000070.1 GCA_945870145.1 Akkermansia muciniphila | reverse complement strand
ATTCGCATCTCTCCTCCGACTTGCTCCAAGCGCTCACGCATGTTCGCGACGCCTCGTCCGGCAGCGAGCGCAGCAGCCCCGTCAAAGCCTTGACCGTCATCTTGGATCTCCACGGTAAAACAAGCATCTTCCACGGACATCCGCAGGGTCACGGTGGTGGGACGGCCATGTCGGACAGCGTTATGTATCGCCTCGCGCGCGGCCAGGAAAACGGTGTGCCGCACGCCGGAGGCAAGAGGCACGGAGGGAAGCTCGTCTGGGATGTCGACGCGGAACCGCACTGCCGCGAGGGCCAGATACTCCTCTGCAAATTTGCAGAGATAACTTCCCAGGTGCTCAAGGGAGTCGCGGGCGGGATTGACGGCCCAGACGATCTCATCCAGTCGCCGCGCGCTTTCGCGGGAACGGTCAAAGATCTCGGCGAGCTGTTCCTGGTGCAGGCTGTTCTCAGCTGATGACTTTTGGGCCTTGTTGCCGAGCATGGCGATCTGGGCGAGGCTGGCGCCGAGTTCATCGTGAAGATCGCGCGCGATGCGTGCCCGCTCCTGCTGACGGGCGGTGGTCTGCTCCAATTTGGCCAAGGTCAGCTTGGAACGTTGCCAGACAATAAACCGCCAGCCGCTGTAGACGAGGCTCGAGAGGAGCGTCGCGCACATGAACCAGAACCAGGATTGCCGGGTCAGAGGTTGCGGAATGGCGAGCTCGATCCGCTGGATCTCTCCAAGGCGGCGGGCTCGAAGCGTGAGCTGCCAGACGTTTTCGCCGCCAGCCTTGATGCCCTCCACAACACAGCCTGTCGCCTCGTTCAACACAGGACGGAAGGGGCTGTAGATAAACAAATCCCCGTCTCGTACACCGGCATCGGTCAGCTCGATCTGCATGGCCGAATGCAGCGAGGTGACCCGCTTGATCTCCGCTGCTCCGCAGTAGATATGCAGGCTCGAACCGATCAGTGCGGCCTTATAAGCCGAATCAGGCAACTCCGTGATGCAGAGATGCTGGGAGGCGGACGGTGCAAGGAAGAGCGTGGTATAGCTTCCCCCCTCGGTCACCCCCAAGTAGCGGTTGTCCCAGAAGGACCAGACCGCATACCGTTTTTTTACGTCTAAGCCGATACGGGCGAAGTCGAGCGTCACCCGCTGTTCCTTTTCCGACGGATTCCAGAGCAGCGCCACGGTCCACTCGCCCCACTCACGTTTGACCTTGCCGACGAGGCGCGACCACTCCTTGCTGGTGAAGAGGTCCAGCACCTCTGTCTGCTCCTTGGCCGGCGGTGTCAAGATCTCGACATTGCGCCAGTAGGGCTTGAAGCGCTCTTCGTACCACGGGTCGGAGGTGAAGGCCGCACCGCAGGAGAGTCCCACCATACTGATCCACGTACGCGAAAGGGGCCATCCACCCACCACAGGGCTGATGTCCTTCAATTCCGTGGCCATGTAGTAGCTGTCATAGTCCACAGCAAACCAGCTTCTGTTCAAGGTCGAGGAGCGGAGCGCGCTCTCCATGACATTCCGAACACCTGCGCGCACGGTGTCGGGTCCGGCACGACTGGCATCTACCAGTCCCACCACAGCACGGTTAGGAGCCTTTGGCTCGAGCCGCTGATCGCAGTCCAGAATATAGGTGTTCTCTCCGGCAACCAGCCGGATGTCCTGATAGATTTCCCGCGCCAATTCAAAGGGTGTCTTGCTACGTGTCGGCTCAAAGACAGGGAAGTCGTAACTGAGCTTCAAGAAGGAGAACCCGGCTTGAACCGCCTGCCGGACAATGGACATGTTCTGGGTTCGGGAAATCACAGATTCGTTCATTTCCAAACGCAGACCGGGCCTCGCGCCTGTCGCGGCGATGCGCTGGGCATAAAAAGGTAGGCCTTCTGAAAACTTGTCATTGGTCTCGAGCGTCATGCCGGGTTTCAAGGCATAACCGCGATCAATCTCGATCACATCCGGTCTCAGATGGCCTTCTGATTTGAGCACCTGCTCGGTGACTTCGAGCACATCCTTTCCAGTCACACGTTGGTTCAAATGATACCAACTGTTCCACCCGGAGAGGGCGCCCTTGGATGTTCGCGAGCCGTGAGTCTTCGCCACCCACTCAGTCCAGTGTGTCAGCGCTGTTTGGGGTGACTCCATAAAAAGCCCAACCTGCTGGCCCAACCGGCTCTGGCCCGGGTTTACACGAACACCCCCCATGAGCGAGCAGATCGACACGCCCGTGCGGCCCTCCCGGGGCACTGCGATATGGGTCGACAGGTAAGCTACGGGCTTGCCCACCGGGCCGAAAAGGAACCCTGTGCCATCCTTGCGATAGAGCGTGCCCTGCTCAACGATGTTCAGCGGACTCTTTAGGTCATGCAGGGATGTAAAGATGTTGGTGTTTGCATTCAGCGCGGTAATCATCCACTCCTCTGGATTTCCGGAGACCTGGAGTTCGCGTGTCAGTCCTGCTGTGGCATTCGTTGAAAATATCGCATCCATCTCTAAAGGCGTGATAGACCAGAGATGGACTGGGAGGTTCCCGGAATTCTTAATTCCTGCCTGCAGGAGGACGACAGGTGCGCCGTCCATCATTTCAACTCGCAGGAAGAGGTCGAGCCGCTCCTTTTCAAAGTGGAACGTCGAGAGTGTCAGTTCAGCCGTCCCGTAAGGATTTTCAGGCCATTCCTGAGTGTTCGAGCTGACTCGTGTACCGAAACGGGAGGAGAGGATTTTTTGTTCCCCCCCGATCCAGACCTCTGCGGCAAAGCCGCCTCGGAAAGCGTTTAGGCCGGGCGCAACGACACTGTAGGTTCGGCCGTCCGCATCCATACGGACATTTATGGTGCGGCCGAACGCTTGCGCAAGAGGGCACGCCAGAAGCAGTGCGGCGGCCCAAGCGGGTAAAAATGTGAGATCAGATCGCATGTCAACAATAAAGCTATCATATCTCAGGTGATAAAAGAAAGCCGAGAAATCCACAAAGGAGCCAGACGATGGAGCTACGTTGCAGGTTGCAGGTTTTTAGTTTTTACGTTTTTTGGAGATGGTGTTTGAATCATTTTGTCCCCCCTGTATAATAGATACCACTCATAGATTTCGGCATATCGCCAAAGACGCCTATGGTATGTAAGTGGGGCAAAATTTCCTGCGCTGTGCAGTGGGCGGTCGCGATCTATCCGGCGTATGCACTGACGGACGGTGCAGACTCCCATAACAAGAAGGGCGCCCCTGGTACGGGTAGCTATACCTGGATGGGACGCATCTGGGAGTTTATGAATCATAAGGGGTTCAATAAGTAGCCTGTTAGCCGCGCTGAAGGGAATAAAAAATGAGCCTATCCAGTGGTTTCAGCTTGACCCTTTCGCTGAAATAGGACAAAATAATAAACATTCTGCACTAGTTTAGTGTGGTTTTAGGCGTTATCTTAACGGGAAGAACGAACAATGTTTGAGAAGTTTTTATCCTTGTTTTCAAGCGATATCGGGATGGATCTCGGTACTGCTAACACTCTGGTTTATGTAAAGGATCGCGGTATTGTGATCCGAGAGCCCTCTGTGGTCGCTATCCAAGAGGGCACCCGACGTATTCTGGCTGTCGGCGAAGAGGCCAAAAGGATGTTGGGACGTACACCAGGGAACATTGTCGCGATTCGACCGATGAAATCTGGCGTGATTGCCGATTTTGATATTACGGAAGCAATGATTCGTCACTTCATCCGAAAGGTGCATGTGAGGAAGTTGTTCGGGCCACGCGTGATCGTGGCTGTTCCGAGTGATATCACGGAAGTTGAGAAGCGAGCTGTGCAAGAATCAGCACGGCATGCGGGTGCGCGCGAGGTTTTTCTCATTGAAGAGCCGATGGCAGCAGCTATCGGTGTTGGCTTGCCTGTATCTGAACCAGCCGGTAATATGATTGTTGATATTGGTGGTGGCACATGTGAGGTCGCACTAATTTCGCTGGCCGGAATCGTGTACGCGCGGAGTGTCCGTGTGGGTGGAGACGCCATGGATGAATGTATCATCCAGTACATGCGAAGAGTTTACAACCTGATGATCGGAGAGCGAACCGCAGAGGAGATTAAAATCACCATCGGTTCAGCCTATCCTTTAGGTGAGGAACGTACGTTAGAGGTTAAAGGCCGCGATCTCGTGGCTGGTTTACCCAAGACCTTGACTGTGACTTCAGAGGAGATCCGGGATGCCTTGCAGGAACCCGTTTCGGCTATTGTGGACGCGGTGCGCATTACGCTTGAAAAATGCCCACCCGAATTAGCAGCCGACCTCGTTGATCGCGGAATGGTTTTAGCGGGAGGCGGTTCCTTGCTTCGTGGTCTTGACAAGCTGATTGCTTCACAGACGGGATTGCCTGTGACTCTCGCTGACGACCCCTTGAGTGCGGTCGCGGAGGGAACGGGCGTAGTGCTGAACGAGTTGAATTTTATCGCCAAGTCAAAACTTGGCAGGTAAAAGATTGATATTTCTGCGGAAAAGCTCCGGTCGTAAACCGTTAATGAACGGTGGAGCGTGTCCGGGTGAAGTCTAAAGTTTGGATCTTTTTGTTGGTTATCTCGCTGGGAGTCTTTCTCTTCCTACGTCACGGTGTAACCGCGTTTGCGAGCGAGACGATTTACCCCTTCTCTAATGCCTATTGCTGGTTTGATCAGACCATCGGTCTTTCTTTCCGTGCAGCCCTTACGCGTGTCGATTATGCCGCTCGCTGTGCAAAGCAGGAGCGCGAGTTGGCCCGTCTCCAAGTGATGTTCACTGAGGCGGAAACGCGTGAAACCTTAATTAAACATCAGCGCGCACTTCTTGAGTATACCCCCCCTGTCTCTTGCCGCTGGCAGGCGGCCCCTGTCATTTCACGGGGTGGGACGGTTGCCATTTGGCAGACGCTCCGCCTTGGAAAGGGCTCGGCGCATGGTATCAGGAAGGGAGACCTCATCATGGTTCCCGAAGGCGTTGTTGGACGTATATCCGACGTCACACTCCATACGAGTGATGTGATGCTGATTACGGACCCGAATAGTCGCGTAGCGTGCGAGCTCGATTTATCCTCAGAGGAAGGCACTGGGGTGATTAGAGGGATTCTGTATGGCGGCGGTGTCCGGCCAGGGGGTGACCCGAAATTGACCTTACTCTATGTTGTTGAACCCCTCCGCCTCAGGTATATGGCGCGCGAATTTGAGCCTGCACCGCGTACGCGTGTGGTGACATCGGGGCTTGGAAATACCTTTCCAAAGGGGCTTACAGTGGGCTATGTGCTCTCGAGCATGATGGAACCGCAACGCCTTTCGCGTGAAGCGGAAATTATGCCAGCGGTTGACATGGCGTCGCTCTACGATGTCTTTGTTCTCTCGATCCGGGAGGATAAACATGCGCCTTAACATGTCGCTCATTCTCAGTTTTGTAGCGCTACTACTCGCTGCAGTTCTTCAGGAGATGATCCCCGTGACGGCGCGGTTGCCTGTTAAGGGATTCTTTTTAACTGGGGTGGCGATCTATTATGTTCTGGAAAAGCCCAAACTCATGAGTTTTGTGCTTCTTCTCTGGGCGGGTATGCTGACCGACGCGTTGGGACGACTTCCTAACGGCTGTACCGTCATCTTTCTTTTACTGGTTTATCCACTCTTGCTCTTAATGAAACGAATCTTTACAGAAACTACGGTTCTTCATGGTGTCTTCTGGGTTTCTGTTATTAGTGTCCTTCAGCAGGTCTGGCTTTGTGGTTGGCTTCACAAGGCAGGCATTTCGGTTTTCTCGTGGAGTATGCTTCAGTTGGCCGCCGCCGCCGCAGTCATGGGCATGGTCGTCGGGGTTTCGATGTTTTTGCTGTGTGGCTGGCTCGAACGTTTTAAAGGTGTTGATGATCGTCGGACGACCGAGGTCGAAGGGTTGAATGGAATCGTATGATGGACAGAAGCTGACGGATAGCTGGCGTATCGCGCTTATTGCGCTTTTATTCGGCTTGGCTCTCCTCTATTTGGCACATGCACTTTACACAGTGCAGGTGGTGCAATCTTCTGCCTTTTCAAGCGATCAAGCCCGCCAGAGCATCCGTCGTGTTCAAGTGCCTGGGGCCCGCGGTCGGATTCTGGACCGCAAGGGTGTCTGCCTTGCTGAAAATCGTGCCAGTTATTGTATTGCCTTTTATGTTGAAGAGTTGCGCAAGCGTGGAAAATGGCTGAATACAATTAATGCGGTGAATGAGAATGTCGATAAACTCGCCTCTGTGCTGGGCATTCCGCGCGAACTCTCCTATACCTCGATCTCCAACCATGTGATCAAGAGTCTTCCGATGCCGTTAATCGCATGGAAAGATGTAGATGCCGTGACGCTGGCACGCTGGGCCGAGCGCGCCGAACAGTTTCCAGGCGTTGATATTTATGTACAACCGGAACGCTATTACCCAGAAAAATCGCTGGCGTTCCATTTATTAGGGTATGTGCGCCGTGACCGCCCACCACAATCGCGCCCTGGGGAGAAGTCTCACTTCTATCTGCCCGAGATGTATGGTCGTGAAGGACTGGAAGGAAAGTATAACGCGTGGTTGACAGGCCAGCTTGGTGAACAGTTGATCCGCGTGGATGCTCGGGGTTATAAGTACAATGTCTGGGACGGGGAACCCGCCGTTCCTGGACGTGATTTACAGTTGACTTTAGACGCCTCCCTTCAGCGTGTTCTTGAAAAGACGCTGAGCGAAAAGCGTGGGGCAGGGGTGGTTATTGATCCGCGTAATGGCGAAATTTTGGCCATGGCCAGTGCTCCAACCTTTAATCCAAATGAATTTATTCCGATGATTCGTGATGGGCTTTGGAAACGCTTGACGGAGGATGATGAGTATCCGTTGTTGAATCGAGCGATCCAGGGACGATATGCGCCAGGAAGCATCTTTAAGCCGGTGACGGCCTTCGCTGCATTCAGCCAAACAAACTTTAATCCAAACGCGATTCATCACTGTACAGGCACATTTGAACTTGGGACCATGCGGCTACGCTGTTGGGACACCTACGGGCATCAAGATATCGCGTTGAGAAGAGCCATTGAGCAATCGTGCAACAGTTACTTTTGTAATCTAGGTTACCAAACAGGTCCCGCAGCACTCATTTCACAGGCAAAAACTCTTGGTTTTGGGCAGAAGACAGGGATTGACCTTCCGGGGGAAAGCTCTGGCTTGCTCCCAGATTCAGAATGGAAAGTTGAACGGCTGGGTGAGAAGTGGCGTCCAGGGGACACCTGCCAGATGGCGATTGGGCAGGGGTTGCTTTTGGCGACGCCTTTACAAATGGCGGTTCTTGCTGCAACAATCGCCAATGGGGGTAAGGTTTATAAACCCCATCTTGTTAAAAAGGATAATCCGCCAGAGCCGCTCCGTAGCATGAATTGGTCGGAGGAGGCTTTAACCGTTATTAAGGGCGGTATGCGGGATGTGGTCCTACAGGGAACTGGACGTCGTGTTCAGCTTTGTGGTACGCAGGTGAGTGGCAAGACTGGCACGGCCGAAATCGACATCAAGGGGGTTCGCCATAAGAACACGTGGTTCCTTGCGTATGCCCCCTCGGATGCTCCGACCGTTGCATTGGTCATTCTGGTTGAAGATGGCGAGTCGGGAGGCAAGACCGTTGCTCCCTTGGCGCGGCAAGTCCTTGTCTCTATTTTTGGTGAAAGCACAAACGAGCCGCCGACACATGTTGAAGCTCTCAGCGAGACGGGAGGCGACTAACATGTTTAAGAAAAATGGCCTGTTGGCGCGTTTCCGACTCTTTAATCCTCTGATGCTGATGAGTATGTTGTGTCTCATTTTTATTGGCATTCTCTATATCTACAGCTCCTGCTCTGTGCGAGAGGATGCTGACCTTCAGCAATTGTACCTCCGGCATGCATGGGCGGCGGTGCTGGGGTTGCTCCTTTATTTCACGGTGGCGTTCATAAACTATAAAAAAATCCTCAAGTGGAGCTGGTTTATCTACGCGGTTGTATTGATTTTGTTAATTCTTGTTCCCTTCATTGGCGATTCCCAGATGGGGGCGAAACGCTGGCTCTTTGGTATTCAACCCTCGGAACCCGCCAAGCTCGGAGTCGTCATGATCTTAGCTTGGGTCTATAGCCAAAGAAACGTGCAGCGTGGCATGGGGCTCTTTTTTCTGACGGTACTGCTGGTCGGTATACCAGGATTTTTAATCCTGTTGCAGCCTGACTTAGGTACGGCAATGGTCTTAGTTCCAACAGTCTTTATGATGTTGTTTGCCTCAAATGTCGCTCCTAAACTCTTGTGGGGGTCGACACTTGCCGGGTTGATGGTGGCTGGGTTAATTATGGGAACGGTTTACTTTACAGAGACCGTCACCATGCCAAAAGAACGCAAAGAATCTTTGATCCGCATGACTTGTTTGCGCGATCATCAGATCAAGCGCTTGCAAGTCTTTATGTTTCCAGATAAGGATCTGCATGGCAGCGGGTATAATCGGCGGCAGTCGGAGATTGCCGTGGGCTCTGGGGGAGCCTGGGGCAAGGGGTATTTAAAAGGGGAGCATTACATGCTCGGATATTTGCCCCCCTCGGTCTCCTCCAATGATTTTATTTTTGCAGTGCTGGCTGAAGAGGCTGGCTTTGCTGGAACAGTGATTGTGCTACTCCTATTCCTTTTCATGACATGGACTGGACTCTGGGTGGCTTTTCGATGTCGGGATGATGGGGGGCGGATTCTCTGTGTGGGCGTGGTGACCGTGATGTTTAGTCATATATTCATCAATATCGCCATGACAATCGGACTGATGCCGATCACGGGGTTGCCCTTGCCGTTTATCAGTTATGGCCGAACGTTTATGCTGACCATGATGGTTGGATTAGGCCTGGTACAAAGTGTTTCTATGTACGGACGAGAAGAGGAGACACGTTTTTCGTAGAGGCTTGAGTCTTCAAGCCGAAAAAAAGGAGAGAAGAATGAACATGTTAAAACCCTTGACAGAAGGGATCAAAAAGATGATTGGATGGATCAAGCGGACGGGACCGAAGCGCGAGATCATTGTCAATGCTGAGAAACTGGAGACGCGCGTAGCCGTGGTTGAAAATGGCCGCGTTGAAGAGTTTCTGGTCGAGCATCCTGCGGAAGATCGTTTGGTCGGGAGTATTTTTAAAGGTCGTATCCAGAATTTGGAGCATGATCTGCAGGCCGCCTTTGTGGATATTGGCTTGAAAAAGAATGCTTTTTTACATTATTGGGATATGATCCCAGACGATGACAGCCGTCTAGATGAGGATGACGAGAATGCACGTCCCTCTCGCCGGAAGCGTGTCTCTAACGAAGAGATCAACAAGCGCTTTCCTCCGGGAACCGAGATTGTGGTTCAGGTAACTAAGGGGCCGATTAGTACCAAAGGACCTCGTGTGACAGCAAATCTCAGTCTGCCAGGTCGTTACTTGGTCATGATGCCAGGTACCCATCTGCGGGGAGTCTCCCGTAAAATTGGCGATGCGAAAGAACGTCAGCGCTTGAAGAAGATACTCGACCGGATGCCGCTTCCAGAAAATGCAGGTTTGATTGTTCGGACGGTGGGTTCAAATGCGAACCAGCGTTCCTTTGTACGCGATCTGCGAAACCTGATGGAGTCTTGGAATGAACTGCAAGAGAATATCAAGAAGTTGCCTTCGCCGGCATGCGTCTACCAAGAGCCCGACCTTGTTGAACGTGTGGTGCGTGATTGGTTAACCGAAGAAATTGATTGTGTCACCATTGACGATTTTGATTCCTACAATCGCATTCGAAATGTGGCAGGGCGCATCTCACGTCGTGCGAAGGGCATGATTCGTCACTATGATGGCCACTTGGCAATCTTTGAGCATTATGGCGTAGAACGGCAGATCGAGGAGACCTATCGCCGTAAAGTTAACTTGAAGTCAGGTGCCTATCTCGTTATTGAAGAGACTGAAGCCCTAATCTCGATTGACGTCAACACGGGACGTCACCGTGGCAAGGGTTCACAGGAGGATGCCATTCTCGAGGTGAATTTGGAAGCTGTAGAAGAGGTCGCCCGTCAATTGAGATTGCGAAACATTGGTGGTTTGGTCGTTCTTGATTTGATCGACATGAAGTCCCGGAAGCATCAGAACACCGTCTACAAGGCCATGAAGCAGGCTTTGCGCCGTGATCGTGCACGGACAAACGTGTTGCAGATCTCGGAGCTTGGCTTGATGGAGATGACTCGCCAGCGCCAAGAGGAGAGTCTTTTGTCGAAGATGTACTCGGATTGTCCTTACTGCAAGGGACATGGCAGTGTGAAATCCCCGCTGGCCTTAAGTGCTGATATTCAACGGCAAATTGGTGCGGTGATGCGCAAGGGTTCGCAAGAAGGACGTGACGTGAATCTTCAGGTCATTGTGGCGCCTAGCGTTCTCGATCGTCTGCGCAAAGAGGATGAGGCCTTCTTGGTGGAGTTACAACGTCGATACACCGGACGTTTGACCTTTAAATCGGAACTGCATCGTCATCCGGAATCCTTCTGTATTGTGGATGGTGACACAGGAAAAGTTTTGTATTCCGTTGGCGACTCAAAATCAGTATAATATAAAACCAAATGAGAAAAGCTCTACTTTTTGCGTGGTTGGGAGTCCTGTCTTGGAGTTCCTTTGGGCAAGTCGCGTCCAAAGTAGAGAATTTCCTAGACATGAAGTCGGGTATCGAAAAATTCGAGAGCACGGCTGACAAGTTCGAGGTCAATCAGAAGACGGGATGGATTGTTTTGACAGGGAATGTCAAGATTATCACCGACAAGCAGGAGCTGACCACTGATGAAGCAAGGATTCATCGGGAAAGTGGAGACATAAAGGCCTCGGGTCATGTCGTCATTCGTCAGCCAGGCTTGGGGGATTGGCGAGGCGACGTCATTGAGTACAACTATAAGACAGGAAAAGGGCTTGCTCTCAATGGTTATCTAAAGGCGAAAAGCTTTAGCGTTTATGCTAAAGAAATGATTCGCAATGAAAATGGGCTTTATGAAGGTAACGATATTACCGTCACGACCTGTACGAATGATCTCGAGCATTTGCACTGGTGCGTAACAGGGGATGCTCGTCTCCAAGATAGTGAATATGTAACACTTCGCAATGGGGTTCCCTATCTTTTTGGGGTTCCGTTCTTCTATTTCCCCTACATGTATCGTTCGATGGAGGTTGATTATGGGGTGCGTGTCTATCCGGGGTACACCTCGCGCTGGGGAGCCTATGTCCTCTTCGCTTACACGCTGAACCTGTATCGTTCAGGGCAGCCAGGTGGGGCACTCGTCGATGCAACATCCCACGTCGAGTTCCGGTCCAAACGTGGGGTCGGTGTTGGGGAGACGTTGGAGTGGGATCTTAAGCGTTGGGGTGAGGGTGAATTGAGCGGTTTTTATTTTAATGATATTGATGCCACAGAGGACAACCAAGGGCCTAACTGGGCTTCAAATATTCCAGAGGACCGCTACAAATTAGCTCTCAAGCATTCTGTTGATCTTACCCCACGTGATCTCTTATTGATACGTGGAAAATATGTGAGTGACTCAGAGGTTCTGGATGACTATTTTGATAAAAAAAATCGCGAGGAGAGCATTCCGATTAACCTGATCGGGTATGAACATCGTGAGCACGCACTGGCAACAGGTGTGACGGTGAGTGGTCCGCTGAACGAATTTTATGGTGGTGTTGCGCGGTTGCCAGAAGCGTGGCTTAATGTCATGCCTACCTCGGTCTTTAATACTGGAGTCAATTACGAAAGCCAGACACGGGCGGGCTTTTTAGCCCGGCAGGCAGCCTACTTCGAAAATGTAGTGGATCGGAATTATGCCTATTCCCCGGGGGCCTGGGCAGACTATGATACGGCGCGGGTAAACACGGCGCATCGCCTGACCTATCCTGTTAAACTATTTGATGCACTGAGTGTTGTTCCGCGTGTGGGATACCAAGGCACCTACTATCAGGACTCAGCATCAGGGGCATCCCTCTATCGTCACTCAGGGGAATTGGGCGCTGAGACCTCGATGCGCTTCGTCTCGGGCTGGGATAATGGGTGGCGTCACACGATTGAGCCCTACCTAGACTACAGCTGGCAACCCACCTATTGGAGTGAACAAGGAGACCCAGGCGTTTACCTTTTTGATCGAATTGATCGTTCCTTCGAGTGGCTTGATCAGTTCGGTTCGGATGGGGTTTGGTTGCCTTATAATTGGCACGGGATGCGTCCTGGTTTTCGGAATCTCTTTCAGACCAAGAGTGAGAAGACTGGGGCTCCGCGCACGGTTTTGGACGTTGATCTTTATTCGGCCATTCAATTCTCCTCGCCTAATACGAGTGATGCCAAACCCAATATTGACGAAGATGGTGTGCGCTTGCTGGGAATGAAGACGATCTATAGTCCGATTGAATCGTTTGAGATGCGCACCGTTGGGGAGTGGGATACCGAACATGATAAGATGGCGTATGTCGATTTATCTGCACACTATAGACTGTCTGAAGCCTTTAAGATCGGGGGCGGCTATCTGTCCCGTGATCATGAACTTTATGATTATGACCGTTCGCCGATTCTGCAATGGAATCGTGCTGAACAAAGCGTGCTCTACTCGGGCTTCTATCATGAAATCACCGATGCGTGGGCATGGAGCCTCTTTGTTCGTTTTGATGCGGATGAGGGCCAGATGGATGAAGTGGGTGGGTACCTTCAATACAGTTTGGATTGCCTCGTCTTTCAGTTCCGCTCATCCTATCTTCCCGCCTATACACGGATTGACGGTTCCGAAAGGGATAGCGACTTCCGTGTTTCATTCGTCATGTGGCTCAGAGCTATGAACAAGCAAAAGCGTGAACAGTGGGATCGCTGGTAGGTTTAGTTGTGTAAAGGAGACAACACCATGGCAGTCTTGAAAAAGAATATGCGAAGTCAGGCACGTGTACTTCCGCCCTCCAAGAAGAATAGTGTTGCAAAGCCGAAGAAAACGGTTGCACGCGTGAAGAAGCCTGCTGCAAAGCCGAAGAAGACAGTTGCAAAGCCAAAGGCTCCCACACTCCTTTCTGCTCAAAAGAAAAAAAAGGTTACTGCTTCACAGTCCCCTGCAACTGTCGTTGTTGTGCAAACGGCTCGAGTGACGCTTCGAAAGGATGTGATCCCTGTTTCGTCGAAGCCCACGGCTCAGACATGTCCTCTTGTTTTGGACAGTATTATTCTTGAAGAAGATTTTTCCCCAAAAGATTGTTTTTCCTGTGATGAGTTTGACTGTCGCTTCT
>CAMBQV010000069.1 GCA_945870145.1 Akkermansia muciniphila | reverse complement strand
CGTTATCACTTTCATCTCGGCCGTTATCCCTCCACTCGACAGGGAGGCCTTGGTGCTTTAGTGCGCGTACCAGGTCCGGTTGCTGATCCGAAATGGAATGGGCCCTATATCAATTTGCTTTGCAAAGATGAATGGGGTATCCCCTATGTTTACGAGATGCCCAAAAAGAAGGGGGAGTTGCCGATACTCTTCTCCTGTGGGCCTGATCGATTGCCGAATACCGCTGATGATTTAAAACCGGATCCTACGAAGTTTGATCCGGGAACAGAGTGGACGAATGGTTGGGTCTCTGCGGAAAACAGAGTTCCCGGTGTGGTTATTTTAGAAAACGAAAAGAAGACGGAGTAAGAAGGAGAGAACCGATGTCTGAAGAAGTCGTGCTGAGTGCAAACGAGTATCGTGAGCAGCGTATCGCAAACATGAAGAAGCTGGAGTCCATGGGGTTCAAGCCGTATGGCAAGACATTCCCCCGAACGCGCCTCGCAGAAATCCGTCAGGGGTTCGAAGAGAACAAAACCGTCACTGCTGCAGGTCGTCTCATGACCATCCGTCGCATGGGCAAGGCCTGCTTTGCGACGTTTAGCGATGGAACAGGAAGCTTTCAAATTTTCATTAAGAAGGATTTGCTGACTCCGGAAGCATACGAAGCCTTTGGTTATCTGGACCTTGGTGACTTTGTCGGTGTCGAGGGCAGGCTCTTTGTGACCAAGACCGGCGAACCGACGATCGAGGTTCACCAGTGGACCCTTTTGAGCAAGGCAATCCAGCAGCCCCCAGAGAAGTTTCATGGGTTGCAGGATGTCGAGGAGCGCTATCGCAAGCGTTACCTCGATCTGATGATGAATCCTGAGTCGCGGGATCGGTTCAACAAGCGCAGTGCCATTCTCCGCGAGATTCGGAACTTCCTTCATGGAAAGGGCTTTACTGAAGTTGAGACCCCGATGATGCAGGACCAAGCTGGCGGAGCAGCGGCAAAGCCCTTCTTTACCTATCACAATGCGCTCGACAAGCAGATGGTGATGCGCATTGCTCCTGAACTCTATTTGAAGCGTCTCATCGTCGGTGGCTTTGATAAGATTTTTGAACTCGGCAAGGACTTCCGCAACGAGGGTATTGACCGTACACACAATCCCGAGTTTACTGTGCTAGAGATCTATGAAGCGTATGGGGATCGTATCTCGATGAAAAATATCATCGAAGGCATGTTGCCCCACCTCTGCCAGACCGTTTTGGGTCAGATGACGGTGGAGTACGGTGAGGCCAAGGAGATTCTTGACTTCACACCGCCGTATCGTGAAGTGGCTTATTATGACATTGTCAAAGAGGTGATGGGCGCGGACTGGTTCACCCTTTCAAAAGATGAGGCTGCAAAGCGCGCGGTCGAGCGTGGTCTCTACGTTGAGCCCACCTGGAACCACCTGATGATCACGCGTGAGTGCTATGACAAGATTGCGGAGAAGAGCCTGCGCCAACCGACCTTCGTAACCCGTATTCCACGTCAGTTCGTGCCGCTGGCCAAAACCTGCGAAGATGATCCGGAACTTGTAGATGTCTTTGAATTTGTGGTGGCCGGCAAGGAGCTTTGTCCGGGGTACACCGAGCAGAACGATCCGTCAGCTCAGCGCGCCGCGCTCAGCGATCAAGCAGGGGATGATCCTGAGAAGATGGACGAAGACTTCATCCTCTCGCTCGAACATGGCATGCCACCCACTGGCGGACTCGGGATTGGTATTGACCGCCTGGTCATGATGCTGACAGGTACGGAAGTCATTCGGGATGTTATTCTCTTCCCTCAGATGAAGTCCGCTGGCAAGTAAATACAAGGCAAGAGCGTCAAGTATCTAGCGGTCCCTGCCTCGTGCAGAGACCTACTCCGCCAGTTTGATCAAATAATCCAGCCACGCCTCCATGCCGAGCCCTGTCTTCGCACTGAGTTCGAAGATGAAGACGCCGGGGCGTACCTGCCGCAAGTTGGAGCGGCAGGTTGCGACATCCCAATCAAGATGCGGTGCCAGATCTATCTTGGTCAACACCGCCACGGGCGCGGCCGAAAAGAGCGTTGGATATTTCACCGGCTTGTCCTCGCCTTCCGTCGTCGAGAGCAACGCGATTTTAAAGGTCTCTCCCAGATCGAAAGCCGCGGGGCATACCAGGTTACCGACGTTTTCAATAAAGAGCAACTGAACACCGTCGCCCGCAATCTCCGGCAACAACCTCCCGACCTGCTCCGCATCGAGATGGCAGGCGTTAATTGTTTCGATCTGACGCACCTGGGCGCCCTTGCCCTGCAACCGGCGCGCATCATTGTCGGTGCGTTGATCACCCGTGATCACAGCGCAGGAGATTTTTCCACGCAACCCTTCTAGGGTCCGCTCCAATAAATAGGTCTTGCCGGTTCCCGGCGAAGAGATCAGGTTGACCGCGACAACACCGTGCTCTTTCAACCAGGCCCGATTCAGCTCGGCTTGCTCGTCATTCCGTGAAAGAATCTTCTGCTGGATCTCCACGGTCCGCGTTTCGGACGCTACCGCTGGCACATGCTCATGAGGATGCTTGTGCGGAAAATCATGGGGATGCTCGTGTGGATGCGCATGCGCTTGCCCATGTGTGTGCTGGTGGGAATGCACTACCCCGTGATGAGAATGGACATTGGGATCAACACTACAACCGCAATCTTTACACATAACAACCTACCTTTCATCGATTTCAAGTTCAACTGTTTTGATATGGAGTTCACGTCCGGCAATCAGCTCGACATCCCGCGAACCACACACGGAGCAACGCAGGAAGGAGGTCTCAGCCGCCTCCTCCCGTCCGCAGGCCCGACATCGTACCCGCGCCGAAACCGGCTCAACCACCAACTCGGCATCGGCTGTCACCGTGTCCTCCGCCACCAGCGGAAAAAGAGAGCGCAATGCCTCAGGATCCACTCCAGAGAGTGCTCCAACCGTAATGACGACCCGGACTACACGCTTTGCGTGCTCCTTTGTAGCGGCAGCCTCGATCTGTTCGACCAGTGCCTGTGCTATGGAGAATTCATGCATGTTTAGAGCTCCTCGGTTCGAAGGTTAACAAATTCGGGGCAGCAGCTCGCCGCGAGGCACATCAACCAGCCGGCGTCCCCCTGTCACGGTTTCCATCACCACGCGACCCTTGTCGCGCGTCACGGTTCCCAGGCAGACAGCGCCCTCGCCATTTGGCAGCGCTTGCCAGCGCTTCAGAATCGCAGGTGCGACCTCGCGTGAGCAGAAGAGGATCAGCCGCCCCTCGGAGGCCGCATGCAACGGATCGATCCCGAGCATCTCAGCAACAGCCCGTGTCGCCGGCGCCAGCGGCAAGTCGCGTTCCTTGAGCAAAATGCCGATCTCGCGCCCTTCAACGATCTCATTTAGCACAGCCGCCACACCTCCGCGGGTCGGGTCACGCATGAAGCGGACCTCCGCACCAAACTCATGCACCGCCGCAACCAGCCGTTGCACAGAACCTGTGTCGCTCACAGGCCCTTTGACAAAATCCATATTCTGGCGCGCCGACATCACCGCCATCCCGTGATCGCCCAAGGTGCCGTTGATCAGCACGCAATCCCCCTCGCAAATCCGTTCCTGCCCGAGAACAAAGCCTGTCAACGCCAGCCCGATTCCCGCTGTGTTGATGTAGATACCGTCGCCCTGGCCGCGGGCCACAACTTTCGTGTCGCCGGTCGCCACAGTCACGCCGCAAGCATCGGCTGCTTCACGCACGGAATCCAAAATTCTGGCCAAGACACTGAAGGCGAATCCCTCTTCGATGATCAGGGCCAACGAGAGCCACTTCGGCTCGCCGCCGCAGACCGAGAGGTCGTTCACTGTGCCATGAACCGCCAGATGACCGATGTTGCCGCCTGGAAACTCCAGAGGATGCACTACAAAGCTGTCAGTGGTGAATACCAGGCGATCACCTGGCGACGGTAGTGTTGCTCCGTCAGGAAGGCCGCTTAATGGTCCGTTACCGAACCGCGGCACAATCTCACGTTCGATCAGCTCTCGCGTGAGACGTCCACCTCCGCCGTGTGCCAGTTGTACAAGCCTGTCCGTGTTCACGTTTCGCCTCCTTGCTGCACGTCACGCAGCGCATATTTAAAGTAAGCCGCACAGGTGCCCTCCGCACTCACCATACAGGGTCCGATCGGGTTGTCCGGAGTACACACGCTGGAAAAGAGCGGGCACGCTATGGGACGGAGCTTGCCCTTGATGACATCGCCACACCGGCACCCTGCATGTTGCTGTCCGATATGCACTGGCATTCCGAATTTCTTTTCAGCATCGTATCCAGCAAACTCAGGCCGCAGTCCGAGGCCGCTTGAGGGAATCACGCCGATACCGCGCCAAACCGCATCCACAGGCTCCAAGTACTGGGCCATACGCGCCTGCGCCTTGGGGTTTCCGGCACGCCTGACTACCCGGGCGTACTGGTTTTCAACGCGCGCTTCGTTCTTGAGCATCTGGGCGAGGATACCGTTTACGCCATACAAGATGTCAAGCGGTTCAAAGCCGGCGACGACGCATGGCACATGGTAATCAGCCGCGAACGGCTCATACGCCTGAGAGCCGATGATGGCGCTCACGTGCGCTGGACAGAGATAGGCGTCAATCTTGATTTCCGTGTCCGCCAACAAAGCATGTAAAGCAGGAGGCACGAGTTTGAAGGCCGTTAGAAGGGAGACATTTCGAACGCCCGCGCGGATCGCCTCATCCACAATACTTACCACGGGAACGATCGTGGTCTCAAACCCGATTGCGAGAAATACAATCTCGCGATCCGAATGGCTCTGCGCGATTTCAATGGCGGCACTGGGTGAATAACAAACCCGCACGTCGCCGCCTGATACGCGACACTGGGTCAAATTGGAAGTGGACCCTGGCACACGGATCATGTCTCCGAAGGTCGCCAGTATCGCTCCTTTACCAGCCAATGCGATGGCCGCATCGATATAGCCAGGGTCGGTTACGCATACGGGACATCCCGGTCCACTGATCAACTCCACATTCTCGGGCAACAGCTCGCGGATTCCATAACGACCGATGGCCATCGTATGGCTGCCGCACACCTCCATGATGTGCACACGGCGGCCCTGGTCAGCCAAGGCACGTCCCTGCTCGGCGATCAACCGCACGAACTGCTTGGCCACGGCAGGATCTCGGAAAGCGTCAATATAGTTCATAGCTAAGTTCTCAGGGGTTCGGTATAAGGCCTATCGGCCTGAGCCTCTCTGACAATCTCGGCAAAGAGCGATAGCGTGGTTTGGGCCTCCTCCTGATCCAGCGTTTCGATGGCATAGCCTGCATGGACAATCACATAGACGCCAAGGCGCACATCTGTTAGAAAAGAAAGGTCAATGACATGGCGACTGCCTTCCAGCTCAGCCACCCCCTTGCCATCGGGACGTATCTCGACGATTTGCATCGGCACCGCTAAACACATATCAGACTCCTTACCTGCGCCTGTTTCCAGCCACTACCGCCTGTCCGAGGGAGATGCACCCGTCGTTTGGCGGTATGCGTCTGTGCAGGAGCACGCGGACACCCTGCTCTTCCAAAGGTTGCACCACAAGATCCGTGAGGATGCGGTTCATAAACACCCCCCCGCTCAAAGCGACGGGACAAGCGCCAACATGCGAAAATCCATAGTTTATCATTGCAAGAGCCGCTTTTGCAATGGCGGAATGTTCCCCATACGCCCAATCACACTCACGTCCGGCGGCCATGTCTAGATCCGCAAGCAACGTGAAGGCTTCAGCCCAGTCAATCAAAAGCATGCCATCTTTTTCCGTCTGCGCAAAAGGGATGCAAGGTACGTCACGTCTCGCGGAGCGACGCGCTGCAGCTTCCAGACGAATCGCAGACTGTCCTTCGTACGTGACCGTTTCTGGCGCGATCCTTAATGCCGCAGAAAAAGCATCGAAGACGCGCCCGGCAGCATGGGTTAGCGGTGCATTTAACGCGTTGAGGCACTGCTGACGCCAGATCGCCCCCTCTTCGGAGGTGACCCCGAGATGGTGCAAGCGCGCATCGGTCAGTTCGACTCCTGCCGCCACCCACCGCGCAACCACCTGTCGTGCCGGTCGCCGAACAGCCGCGTCACCCCCTGGAAGCGGCACTGGCGCGAAGGTCGCGAGTCTTCGATAGCCGGACGGATCGATGGCGAAGAGTTCCGCACCCCACACAGTGCCGTCGGTCCCCAAGCCTGTGCCGTCCATCACAAGCGCCAGCCCGGTCTCCGCGCCGTGCTCAGCAAAGGCCGCCATGGCGTGCGCATAATGATGTTGCACTTCAACCACGGGTAGCCCGTTTTCAGCAGCGATACGGCGCCCCAGCAGCGTCGCATGCATATCGGGATGCAGATCCACCGCCACTACTTCGGGTTGGCACGCCAGAAAAAGGGGTAGCGAGCGTGTTACGCGCTCGAGCCCGTCTAGAGCCTCTGGCGTTTCCAAGTCGCCTACGTGCGGCGAAACGACCACACGTTCCTCGAAGCCGACGGCCATTGTGTTTTTCAACTCCGCCCCCATGGCGAGGACGCAGTGCTGGAGCGGGCGGGAGAGATGTATTGCATTCGGTGCATAGCCTCGCGCACGACGCCAGAGCTGTGGGGCGCCATGCTGAATCACGGCTAGCGAATCGTCAGCGCGCAGATTGATCTCACGGTTATGACTCAGCAGTAGGTCCGCGATATTTCCCAGTCGATCCACCGCTTCCGCATCCGTCAGGCAAATAGGCTCACCACCGCGATTTCCGCTGGTCATGACCAGCAGTTCGAACGCAGGAACAGAATCACCCGCGAGCGGCTTAAGCAAAAAGAGATGTAGCGGCGAAGTCGGCAACATCACGCCGAGCGTTGGCGCATCTGGCGTGAGCCATTCGAGGGGCAAGCCTGGAGCGCGTTCAGCTTCGGGCAAGAGATCGAGAATCACGATCGGCGCTTCCGACGAGGTGAGGAGCGTCTCGGCTTCAGGGGGCAACACACAGAAGCGACGCACAGTCGCCACATCGGCGGCCATCACCGCAAAGGGCTTGTGGGGTCTCCTTTTGCGCTCACGAAGCTTTTGGAGTACCTTGGGATCAAATGCATCCGCGGCCAGCAGATAGCCACCGATCCCGCGCACACCCACGATTGCACCTTGCGCCAGCGCCTGGCGCGCGACATGCAGCGGGTCCCCCGTAACTGTCACGCCCTGGGTATCTAGGAGTGAGAGGCGCGGACCGCAGATCGGGCAGGCCATGCTCTCTGCGTGGAAGCGACGGTCATGGGGATTCTCATACTCAGCACGGCAAGCCGGACAGAGCGGAAAGGCCGAAAGCGTGGTACTGTCGCGGTCATATGGCATCGACTGCACAACAGTGTAGCGCGGCCCACAGCGCGTGCAGGTTGTGAAAGGGTACCCGTAACGTCGATTGCGCGGGTCTTGTATTTCGGCTCGGCAAGCGTCGCAGAGTGCCAAATCAGCTGGGATAACGACAGTCGGGTGTCCGGAGATTGCGCTGGGGAGAATCGTGAAGTCTTTCGCGCCGCAGCCTGCGGGCAACGGCTCTGACTCGATCTCGCTGATCGCGTCCAGCCGGGCATTCGGCGGGAGCGCCCCCGGCAGATGCCGCATAAAGGCATCGATGCGTGTTGCCTCTCCCTCCAGCCTCAGGCGCACCACACCCGTGCGATTTTGCACCCAGCCGAAAAGCCCGGCTTTCTCTGCCAATAGATAGATCGTCGGGCGCAGACCCACGCCTTGCACAACACCCGTCAAATCAAAAACCCGTATGACGTTATTTATCTTCATTTTTTCGGCGAGGGGGTTGTGTTCGGGTGCTGCGTGGTTTGTTCTTATCCTTCTTTGCCGCACAAGCCTTCTTGCGGGACGGAGACTTGCTCGTTGTGGGCTTCTTCTCTGGCTGGGCGGTTATGCGTTTCGTTTCGATATCCTGTCGTGCATGCGTGTCAGCATGGTTTGTGTTGTCGCTAAGCTGGCCATGTAGCGCTTCGGTTAAGGTGGTTGAAGCAGCGACGACGATTTCGCCCAGAAGCTTGAGTTTATCAGCAGGCAAGTTCGGAAGACTTTCATAGGCATGTCGCAACTTATTTTCAATTTGTCTGGGATCCATGCCTCATATATTACCACTTGTGCGAAAAGTTAAGCAACCCATTTTGCCAGGATAATTCCCCGTTTTTCGTAGAGGATTAACCATCTTCGTAGATCGCTCATCTATCATTATACTGGCAGAGCGTACTATAATTGAGCCATGGAAAAGGTATGCTTGAGAAGAGTGAAGTTACTGATATGCGATCTGCAAGTGAGAGGAGGCCAAACAACATGAACATGACGAAAAGGGCATTCTTATACATATGGGACGGCCTATCGGAGAAATTTTGGAGAATGTCGGCGAGTGGCTCCATCGAAGGAACACGCGCGATCAAGTACCGCTGTCGGTTGTGGCGGGACGAAGACTAGAAATGAACAGATGCTCGTAACCTTAGCCCCAACCATCGGACTCAGGAATGCACGAGCAAACATTAGGATAGACTAATTAATATCTGTCATCGTGCTAGGTGTTTAGCCTGCCACCCTGGAGCCAGGGATGGAACTCTCCCCCGAAGTGAGTGCCGTCCTTCCCAATATCCTCAAGCTAGCTCTAGCCGAAGCAACTTTGACCTGAGTGAAACTCAAAAAAGGGTGTTTTGTCCGTTTTTAGCGATTGACAGATATCCCCTTTTTGAGGTAATCTAATATTACTTTTTTTAAGCCTTAAAAGGGTGGGGAGTTTCCCCGCTCTTTTTTGTTGGTATGACCCTTGACATGTGAAAGGCGGTTAGTGATGAACAACGAGTTATCTTCTATCATTAGTTATTTGGAGCGTGATCGCGGTGTGAATCGTGAGATTATCATCCAGGCAATTGAATCTGCGATTCATCAGGCCGCCCGTAAGAGCATGGAAGTTTCGAATGATCTGCGTATTGAAATTGACCGTAAGACCTTCGCGCTCAAGGCGTTTGACCCCGCACTTGTTTCTGACGAGGACACAGGCTTAGGTTTTATTTCGCTTCGCAATGCGCGAAAACTCAAAAAGGAAGCTAAACTGGGGGAGACGATTGACGTTGAAATCCCACCTGCTAAGCTGGGGCGTATCGCTGCTCAAACCGCCCGCCAGATGATCCTTCAGAAGATTCGTGAGGCTGAGCGGAAGAATGTGTATGACGAGTACAAAGACCGCATTGGCGATATTGTCAGCGGAACGATTCGTCAAATTGCCCATCGCGACATCATTGTTGATTTAGGCAAAACAGAAGCGATTCTGCCGGCCAAAGAACGAATCCCGACAGAAGAGTACAACATTGGCGATCGGATTCGCGCCTATATCCATCGTGTTCAGACCAACACGAGTGGTCCAGCAATTACACTGTCCCGTGCCTGCCCTGAGTTTGTTAAAACCCTCTTCCGCCTTGAAGTTTCAGAGATTGCCGACGGAATCGTAGAAGTCATGGGTGTTGCTCGTGACCCGGGGTTTCGCTCGAAAATCGCAGTGAAAACACTCGATGAGAAGGTCGATCCAGTAGGGGCGTGCGTAGGGCTTCGTGGCGTGCGTGTTCGCAACATTGTTCGTGAACTCAACGGCGAAAAAATTGACATTGTCCGATATAACGAAGACATCAAACTCTATGTGACTCAAGCCTTGGCTCCAGCGCGTCTCGAAAGTATCTCGATTGATGAGCTGGGCGTTCGCGCAGTTAAGGTGATTGTTGCACCTGATCAGCTTTCGTTGGCCATCGGTAAGCATGGACAGAATGTTCGCCTCACCTCAAAGTTGACTGGTTGGCGCGTCGACATTCAGAAATCAGGGGAGCCCGTCTCCTTTGAGTCGCAACGCGAAGGCGCCATTGACGAATTGGCAGAGGTTCTTGATATTTCTGAAGAGGTTGCAACAACGCTTGTTTCCAATGGCTTCTTGACAACCGAAGGCATTATGGAGGCTGATATCCCATATCTGCAACAAGTGACTGGTCTTGACGAACAGACGGTTCGTGGAATTTGGGCTGCCGCACAGGCGGCAAGTGGTGTTGTTGCTGAGGAGTCAGGAGAATAATTCATGAGAGTTTACGAGTTAGCAAAAAAGCTCCAAACATCCAGTAGCGAGGTCCTTAAACAGGCCGGTGCACTCGGCCTTGAAGCGGATTCTGTTCTGACCAAGTTAGAACCGTCTGATGCAAAGAAATTGCAGGATGTTTTCGCAAAACGCGAAAAAAGTGATGAAGCATCGGCTTTAGCAACGAAGTTGGCAGAGAAGCGTGCAAAGGCTGCTTCGGCAAGTCGTGAAAGTTTGAAGACTGAACGCGAGGTGCTGGAACGAAATCGCACACGTGCACATGATATGGATTCGCGCAAGAAGGGGAAGCCCAGCGCGGGGTCCCCAGCCATCGCAGTTCTAGAGAAGCCTAGTGTCGCTGTTGCGGTTGAGACATCTGTACTCACCGAAAAAAAAGTTGTTCAAAAAGAGGCAGACCCAAAACCTTTGCCCGTCGTGAAGCAGGCGCAAGCCGTTTCTGTTGCAGATGGGTCGGCCCCTGCCGAAGAGGCCACACCAGAGGCGGCCGAACAGGCTGTTGATGGTCATGCTGCCAAACAACATGCTGTTGACAAGGCAAAAGGTCCGGCGTCGAAACAACCGCGTCGCCCACTTCCACCGCCACCCGAAGAGGAGCTTGATCCTGAAGAGGTCCTTGCTGCCCCCTTCATCGGTCGTTTTACTAAAGCAGAATCCTCAAAAAATATTCGTGCGATTCCCCTGAAGGATAAGGATGCAGAGGCTAAGCGGCTCACCCCGCCCCGGCCAGCTCAACCTTTTGCGCCTCGGAGTGGTCAGCCACCTCCACAGCGTGGGGCACCCCAAGGTGGTTTCCAACAGGGACCCCGCAGTGCCCAGGCATCCTTCCAGCAGAGAGGCCCTCAAGGTGTACCTCTTCGAGGAACGGGGCCTCGCCCGGTCCAGGTGCCCGTAACGCCACCTCCTCCCCAAGAGACGGCACCAGACCGTGTCATCCTGTTGCGTGGCGCTGTCATGGTCAAGGAGTTGGCTGAACAACTTGGATTACGTCCCAACCGTTTGATCGCTGACTTGATGCAGTTGAACATCCTGGCTTCCATTAATCAGCGCGTCGAGATTGAGATCGCGCAAAAGATTGCCGACAAGTATGGCTATAAGATTGAAATCGAACGCCAGAAACGGTCGAATGAGCGTAAGCCGGTCCTGCGGAGTGATGATGCAGATGATGCGATTCCAGAAGACAAGCCGGAAGAGCTGGTTATGCGTCCTCCTGTCGTGACGTTCCTGGGTCACGTCGACCATGGCAAAACATCGCTCATGGATCGCATTCGTAATACGCGGGTCGCTTCAGGCGAAGCTGGAGGAATCACCCAGCACATTGGCGCCTACACGGTAGAGGTCAATGGACGCAAGATCACCTTCTTGGACACCCCTGGTCATGCAGCCTTCTCTGCAATGCGTGCACGTGGCGCAAGCCTGACGGATATTGCCGTCATTATCATTGCTGCAGATGATGGTATCATGCCCCAAACACGCGAAGTAATTAAGCAGGCTCAGCAAGCTGGCGTTCAAATCTTGATCGCCCTTAATAAATGTGACCTGCCCACTGCGAAACCCGATCGCGTACGTCAAATGCTTCAAGGTGAGGGTTTGACACCTGAAGAATGGGGTGGTGATGTGATCTGTACCGAAGTTTCTGCTATAACGGGTGCTGGTATTGATCATCTTCTTGAAATGATTTTGCTACAAGCAGATGTTCTTGAACTGATGGCTAATCCTTCCCGCCGTGCAAATGGTTATGTGATTGAAGCTCAGCTTGAACAGGGCTTGGGGCCAACAGCGACGTTGCTGGTTTCTGGCGGAACGCTGAATGTTGGCGATATCCTTCTGTGTGGCGAACATTTTGGACGTATACGCGGTCTGATTGACGATCGTGGCCGTCGCGTGAAGTCGGCGGGTCCCGCAACAGCTGTGAAGTGCATGGGCCTTTCGGGCGTGCCAGAAGCGGGTGTGGAATTCCGTGTAATGTTGAACGAAAAACGCGCCCGCAACTTGGCTGAACGTCTATCGGAAGAGCGTAAGCAGACCGAACTCGTCAGTGCCAAGGCAACCTCGCTGGATGCTTTAATGAGCCAGATGAAGGAGAGTCAGAAGCGTGAGCTCGCTGTGATTGTCAAGGCAGACACTCAAGGTTCCGCTGAGGCGATTGTTGAGGCACTCAAGGATATCAAGAGTGAAAAGGTCACCATGAATGTTGTTACGAGTGCGATTGGTAACATCTCGGCGACCGACATTAATAAAGCTGGCGCGGGCAAGGCTTTGGTTCTGGGCTTTAACGTGGCCTGCGAAACAGGCGTTCAACAGCAGGCGCGCCATGATGGGGTGCGGGTGAGTACCTTCCGAATCATCTATGAGTTGCTCGATTTCGTCAAACAGCGTATGTTGGATCTGTTACCCCCAGAGTTCAAGGAAGCCATTCGTGGACATGCTGAGATCAAGGCGGCGTTTGATATTGGTAAGACCGGACGTATTGCTGGTTCCCAGATGTTGGACGGTGTCCTGCGTGCAGATGCCCGCTATCGCATCTTCCGCAAGAAGGAGAAGATATGGGATGGCAAACTTTCCGCCCTTAAGCACTTCCAGAATGACGTGTCTGAGGTCAATGGCTCTCAGGAGTGCGGTGTCTTCTTCAATGGTTTTGAAGAATTCCAAGTGGGCGATACAATTGAATGCTATGTGCTGGAAGAGTTGCCTCGTACGCTTTAAATCGCACGAGTCACCCGCCCTCCAGGGTGCATGACTTTATTAACCCCTTAAATCTTTTTAACTTATGTCTGTTGATCGTCTAGAACGAGTGAATGCACTCTTACGCCGTGAGATCGGTGATGCCCTTTACAAGGTCTTTGCGGGTGACACGATCAATCTGGCTTGCGTGACAATAACCAATGTCCAAACGTCTCGAAACTTGCGGAATGCGACGGTCTCGGTATCCATCTTTGGCAATGAGCGGGGCACCATTCTACGAAAGTTGTCCCAAAAGGCAGAGGCTTTACAATCCATCATTAATCGTGACTTATCGTTGAAATATACGCCACGTTTACGGTTTGTCTTGGATGCTTCCGTTGAAAAGGGAGACCATGTTCTCGACATTCTTAGCCAATTGGATATCCCGAAGGACGAGAATTCTGAGCAAACAACATAGAACTTTTTTCACCGAGTGCACGTGATGAAGAGAGAGGAATCCTTGTATGTCTGACTCCAGCAGTTTAGAAGTTATTTCATCCTTATGTAAACGCCGTGGTTTTATCTTTCATAGCTCAGAGGTCTATGGCGGAATCAATGGTTTCTGGGATTATGGACCCATGGGTTGCGAGATGAAGCGCAACATCAAGGAGGATTGGTGGCGCTTTACAGTTAGAACGCGTGAAGATGTTGTCGGACTTGATGCGACTATTATCATGCATCCAAACATTTGGAAGGCCTCTGGACACCTAGACACCTTTTCGGACCCCATGTGCACCTGCCGTTCCTGTAAAAAACTGATGCGGGCTGATCAGATTTGGGATATTCTTTCGGAGAGTGTTGCCGGACAAAGTTTACAAACGTTGATTGATGAGAAGGCTGATCTGGGCAAAGTGGCGAGCTGGTGTAAGGGGAAGGGGCAAGGGGCAGCACCCAATTTGCCCTCGGTTCAGAAACCGGAAGTCCTCACCGCTGCTGTTGAAATGTTGCGTGATAATCCTGAGCAGTACATGTCTGTCCAGGCTCTCTATTCCCTCTTTGCAACTGCAGGGTCGACTGAGGAGGCCAAGAGCTCTCCCTGTCCCTATTGTGGTGGCGAGTTGACTGAGCCACGGCCCTTCAATCTGATGTTTAAGACGATCGTCGGTCCGGTTGATGATCCCGCCAATGTTGCCTATCTGCGTCCTGAGACGGCCCAAGCGATCTTCGCGCAATTCCCGAATATCTATTCCACGAGCCGTCTGAGCGTGCCTTTTGGTATTGCTCAGATGGGTAAATCCTTCCGCAACGAGGTCACACCGCGTAATTATACCTTCCGTTCCCGTGAATTTGAACAGATGGAGTTAGAATTTTTTATCCGCCCGGATGAGGCCGTGCAATTGATTTGTGGTA
>CAMBQV010000068.1 GCA_945870145.1 Akkermansia muciniphila | reverse complement strand
CCAAGGCTATGCACCGAAGAACTGATGTCGCAACGGAAACTCATGCTTCCGAACTCGCAACGGAAGCCTTGTAAAAAAAGAGAGTTGGTGAATGCATGGCCAGAATTATGACCAGGTGTATGCCAAGAAGAACCCGCGTCATTGATCACGTACTCACGAAGTTGATGCCAGAAACGAGGCTCCCATAACGACCTGAAGAGATGCAGAATCCGTTGCTCATAGATTGCCATGTGATCAAAGATCCCTGCGGGCTTGAAGGTCCAGCGCTTGGAGGGATGTGTAAACTTACCGTCCTGACAGGAGATCAAGACAATTTTGGGTTGGACAGGAAAATAGGTATTCAACCATTGATGAATAAACATTCCCTCTGCAGAGAGCTGATGAAGAAAAACCCTTTCTCCCGTCTCTGTCTCAAAACAGTCATCCAACAAAAACATGATACAGTTCTTTGCATCATCGTTTAAATGGCCGTTAGCACTGTCGCCGTCTACGAACATGACTTGGGCTAGGGCCTCAGCACTTGTCACAGGGACGATCCTTAACAAGGGCCAGTCAATCGGCTCCTCTGAGGGAAAGGTTGCATCGCAAAAGGTTCTGAAGAGATCAGAAAACTCGTTTGACTTGGCGTGCCGCGTCGCTTCATCCTCCAATTTACTTTGGAGATGAACAATGGTTAATTCATTCATAAATGACCTAAAAGGTAATTTCCTTAAAAAGGTCTTTATAATATCAAAAACTTTAACCAATGTCGTGAAGAAAAATAACCGGACCCTATTCCGACTTTTTCGTATATCTTAAAAGGGCTACTTTGTATGATCTGCATAGACATCAGGCTCAATAGCGAGCCGATTGATCTTGTAGTGCATGACACGGGGCGAGAGGCCCAGCGTACGGCCTGCCGCAGACATATTGCCGTTGTTCTTCTTTAAAGCTTCGACGATCAGCTCGCGTTCAAAAGACTCCACCAGCATGTTGAAGGAGGCGTTGCCATCCTTGAGCAACTCCGAGTCATTCGCAGCGCCTGTCTGAAGGGAGGGCGGAAGATTGTAGCTGTGAATACAGTCATCCGAGGAGGTGAGGACTGCCCGTTCAATACAGTTTTCAAGCTCACGGACATTGCCTGGCCAATGGTAAATCATCAACATATTGATGGCCGGTGTTGAAAGGCGCTGCACGGTCTTACCGTAACGCAAATTTAACTTCTGTATAAAGTGTTCCGCAAGAAGAATAATATCGCAACGACGTTTTGCGAGGTCGGGTATGGTGATTGGAAAGATGTTCAGTCGATAGTACAGATCTTCACGAAACTTGCCTTGCACCATCAATTCTTCCAAGTCCCGACTCGTGGCAGCCAAGAGGCGTACATCGCTCTTGAGCTCTTCGTTACTGCCCACGCGCGAGAAGGTCCGCTCCTGAATAAAACGGAGCAATTTTACCTGCGTTTGCGGGGTCAGATCCCCGATTTCATCCAAAAAGAGGGTACCTTTATTTGCTGCTTCAACGCGTCCAATGCGTGTATTGACCGCACCCGTAAAGGAGCCTTTTTCATGTCCAAAAAGCTCGCTCTCCACGAGACTCTCGGGAAGAGCTGCGCAGTTTAGCGCAATAAAGGGCTTATCCACGCGTGGGCTCAACTTATAGATCGCATTGGCCACCAGCTCCTTGCCTGTTCCTGAACTGCCTCGGATGAGGACCGTTGCATTGCTGGGCGCCACCTGGCGAATCAGGTCATAAATCTTCTGCATGGAACGGCAGTTGCCCACGAGTTGCCCGGGGTTGCCGGTGGACTCTCCCAATGCCGAACGGAGCTGCTGATTCTCTTTAATCAGGCTCTCCCGCTCATCCATCTCGGAGCGATAAACACTGGCTGCCTCTGCTGTCAAGTTACCCACGATCTCTAAGAACCGCAAATCTTCTTGAAGATCAACACCCGGGGTAACGGCTCGGTCAATACTCAAGGTGCCAATGATTTTCTCCATGTAGAAAATGGGCACGCAGAGGAAGGCGATATCCTTCGCGCCAGTCCGAGAACCGGTGATATTTCTAAACCGCTTCTCTTTCGAGACATCAGGTACCAACTGAGCGATTCCGGTATCGGCAACCGTTCCGGTGATCCCCTCCCCCAACTTGTAACGTCCACGTTTTTGCTCGGCCTCGCTCAAACCGTGGGAGGCGGCAATTTCAAAGACATCCCCTTTGCGTAAGGTAAACGTCCCACGAAGCATCCCCATCTTGCGATGGAGCACATCAAGCACCTTCTCCAACAAAGCCGTAATGTTACGCTCGTGGACGACAGCGGAGCTGATTTCACGCAATACGTCAATCTCGGTTTTAAGTTGGGTTTGCATAAATTAATGTTAGTGTACTTAATTGATTGAAGTATTGTCGAGAAGAAAACTGTTGATGTTCTCAACTGCTTTGATGGCATCCGCCATGGCGCGAACGACCAAACTCGGTCCATTCGCTGCGTCCCCAATCACAAAGAGATTTTTCTCTTTGTTTGCGAAAGAGGGCTTCAGAAAACCCATGGCTAAAAAGACAACATCGGCTTTGAGCAACTCGGTTGTCCCCTCAACAGGTTTAAAGCTAAGCGGACGACCATCTTCGGACAAAGCCCATTCCACACGCTGAACCTCTACACCGCTGACTGTACCATTTGTCCCGAGGCACTGTGTACTTTGCAGATTCCAGCGACGCGTACCGCCTTCCATTTGACTGGAGGAGGTGCGTTGCTTGTAGGGCCAGAGGGGCCAAGGCGTAGAGGCTGAGCGTCCCTCTGGCGGCTCAGGCATGATTTCGATCTGCAGGATGCTCTTGGCCCCTTGACGCACGGACAGCCCCACGCAATCGCTTCCTGTGTCGCCACCGCCAATGATCAGCACATTCCGTCCCTCGGCAGAGACCTGACCATTCAGAAAGTCGAGCGCGTAATAGATGCCGTTCAAATCAGCACCAGGGATGTTGAGCGGACGAGGCGTCGGCGTCCCTGTGGCCACCAGGACTGCATCGAACTGACGCGAGAGATACTCCAAAGAGATGTCCTTCCCGATCTCTGTGTCGGTCTGCATCTCAATGCCCGCTTCACGCATCACCTGGATGCGCCGATCAATCACACTCTTCTCCAACTTAAAGGCGGGAATACCATACCGCAGCAGACCGCCAAAGTCCGCTTGACGTTCGTAGAGCGAGACGCGATGTCCGGCCTTGTTCAACTCGATCGCAGCCGTGAGACCCGCCGGACCACTTCCGATCACGGCGACGCTCTTCCCTGTCCGCTGCTTCGGCGTACCGCACGTGACCCATCCCTTTTCAAAAGCCGTCTCAATGACCTGCTTTTCAATTTGACGGATCATCACCGAGTCATTCCCGAGCGAAGCCGTACAGCTTCCCTCACAGAGTGCAGGGCAGACCCGTGAAGTAAATTCGGGCAATGGGCTGGTTGAATTGAGAAGCTCGTAGGCCTCACGATCCTTTCCCTTGTGAACCGCCTCATTAATTTCAGGAATGACGTTGCACAGTGGACATCCCATGCCATGGCAGAAGGGAATGCCACAGGTCATGCAACGCGCCGACTGCTGATGAATCTCCTCAGCGGAAAGCTTCCGCTCGACCTCCTGATAATCCTTCTTGCGCTGATGGACAGGCCGATACACATCACTGATACGTTTGGTTGTTTGAAATTCTTTACCCATGGTAGCCCCCTGATTAGTCTTGGATTTGTGCGATTTTGGCCAATAATTGTTTGTATTCCACAGGGAACACCTTGACGAAACGGCTTCTCGCGTCCTGCCACGTTGCGAGGATCTGTTTAGCCTTCTTGCTGTTTGTGGCGCAGATGTGCTGCTGAAGCAAGGTCGTCAGCTCCTCTTCGTCCGGCGATTTCGGCAATACGGTCTCTAAATCAACAGTATCCAAGTTGCATTTTAGGTCAAAGTCACCGGTCTCATCGTAAACGTAGGCAATACCTCCAGACATGCCTGCCGCAAAGTTCACACCGACAGGACCGATTACGACCACGCGTCCACCGGTCATGTACTCGCAACCATGATCGCCGCCTCCTTCGAGCACCATCGTCATGCCACTGTTACGAATCGCAAAACGTTCGCCCGCTTGTCCGTTTAGATAAATGGTGCCGCTGGTCGCCCCATATCCGACCACGTTGCCGGCGATCACATTCTGGCTGGCGTCAAAGGTCGCTGCCGCAGGCGTCCGGATGATAATCTCACCCCCTGAGAGGCCCTTGCCAACAAAGTCATTCGCCTCGCCAGTCAGTTCAAGCGTAACGCCAGGTGCCAAAAAGGCACCAAAGCTCTGGCCTGCGCAGCCCGTCAACTGAATGCGGATGCAGTCCTTGGGAAGCCCCTCTGCACCAAAGCGACGAACAATTTCACGAGACAAGGCAGTTCCCACGGTGCGATTGGTGTTGCGAATCTCTTGGATAAGGGTGCTCACCTCACCCTTCTGGAGAGCACCTTGAAGATTGGGAATCAACTGACGCTCATCAAAGCTCGGTTCCTCCTCGACGCACTTCACAAAGCGAACATGTTCGCCCGTCACTTGCTTGAAGATACGGCTGAAGTCTAAATTACGCGACTTAAAGAACTCAATGGCGTGATTCATCTTCAAGAGATCGCTTCTGCCAACGGCCTCATTAAGAGAGCGTAAGCCCAGTTTTGCCAAGTTCTCACGCACTTCGCCCGCGAGCATTCTGAGGAAGTTCTCGATATACTCGGGCTTGCCTGCAAAGCACTTGCGCAAGCTCGGGTCCTGGGTGGCGACACCCACGGGACACGAGTTTTCATGACACTTACGCATCATCACACAACCCAGGCAGACCAGCAATGTCGTGGCAAAACCAAACTCTTCAGCGCCCAACAAGGCACCGACCACCACATCGCGACCAGTCTTCAACTGACCGTCCACCTGAAGACGCACCCGTGACCGCAGATTGTTCAACACGAGCGTCTGCTGGGCTTCCGCCAGTCCTAGCTCCCAGGGCAAGCCCGCATGTTTGATACTGGTCAAGGGCGAGGCGCCTGTGCCACCATCATGTCCGCTAATTAAAATGACATCCGCATGAGCTTTGGCCACACCGGCCGCAATGGTGCCCACGCCGACCTCCGAGACGAGCTTCACGGAGATTCTCGCTTCACGATTAGCGTTGCGCAGATCATAGATCAACTGAGCCAAATCCTCGATCGAATAGATATCGTGGTGCGGCGGCGGTGAAATCAATGTCACGTTTGGCGTCGAGTGACGCACCCGCGCAATCATGGCATCCACCTTATGCCCGGGGAGCTGACCGCCTTCACCAGGCTTTGCGCCCTGAGCCATCTTGATCTGCAACTCCTGAGCATTCGCCAGATAGTCAATCGTCACGCCGAAACGTCCGCTGGCCACTTGACGAATCGCGCTACTACGGATCTCGCCTTTTGGTCCGGGTGTCATGCGTTCCGAATCTTCGCCACCCTCACCGCAGTTACTCCTCGCACCCAGACGGTTCATGGCAATCGCGATCGCCTCATGGGCCTCGGGGCTCAAAGAGCCAAGAGACATGGCACCGGAAACAAAGTGACGAATGATCGATTCGACACTCTCCACCTCTTCAAGAGGAGCGGGGGTGGACTCTACAAACTCAAACATGCCACGCAGGGTATGAACCTGCTGACTCTGGTCATTGATGAGCTTTGCATATTCGCGATACTTTGTAAGATTGTTCTCGTGTACCGCCTGCCGGAAGAGTGAGAGCGTATGAGGCGTCCAGAGATGACTCTCGCCGTCCTTACGGAATGCATACTCGCCACCCACTTTAAGGAGTGACCCTTGCTGCGCCTCTTGGAAACGCTGTCGCGTCTCCCGTTCAATATCCGCCAGTGTCATGCCGCCAATACGCGAGGCTGTGCCAGGGAAGAAGCGGTCAATGACTGTCTGATCCAGACCCACCGCCTCGAAGATTTGTGCGGAGCGGTAACTGCGCAAGGTCGAGATGCCCATCTTAGACATAATCTTCAGCAATCCCTTGTCCACTGAATGGATATAGTTCTCTGCCGCCTTGGCCGGATCAACCGAGACCGCGTTCGAGATCGACAACGCATGCGCACATTGCAGGGCCAAGTAGGGATTAATGGCCGTTGCACCAAATCCGATCAGGAGCGCAAAGTGCATCACTTCACGCACCTCGCCAGACTGGACAATAATACCCACGGGAGGCCGCAACCCTGCCTGGGTCAACCCCCGATTGACAGCCACCGTGGCCAACAGGGCGGGCATGGGCATGACATCCTCAGGCAAATCCCGGTCGGAGAGGATCAGGATGCGCTTGCCACTCTTCACGAGCTCTACAGCCTTAACAGCAAGTTCCTCAAGCTCTGAAGATAAGTTCGTTGTCCACCCGATGGGAAGCACCACTGTAGCAAAGGCTGAATCCTTCACTTGGGTCAAGCGCAAGACATCCTCGTCTGTCAAGACTGGACGTGGCAACTTGATCAGCTTTGCGTGCGCTGCACTCTCTTCGAGGATATTGCCATGGTTGCCAATATAGGTGATCAGGCTCATAACCAACTCTTCACGAATCGGATCAATGGGCGGATTGGTCACCTGCGCAAAGAGTTGCTTGAAGTAGTTGTAGAGCAAAGGTGTTTTCTTTGAGAAGACAGCCAAGGCGCTGTCATTTCCCATGGACCCCACAGGTTCATGGCCCGACTGCGCCATCGCCTTGACAATGATCTCGACATCCTCGCGGCTCCAATTAAAGATGCGCTGAAGATGCACCATGTTTTCCATGGGCAGTGCAGGCGTGATCGAGTCCAAGAGGCCGTTGACCGTGATCCTGTTGTCCACAACCCAGCGACGATAAGGCTTCTGCCGAGCCAGTTGGTTCTTGATCTCGTTGTCAAAGACCAAGCGATGGTTCTCCAAGTCACAGTAAATCATCTCGCCGGGTTTCAGACGTCCGCGACGCAATACCTCGTTGTCTGGAATGTCGAGTACACCCGTCTCAGAGGCCAAGACAAAAACATTGTCACACGTGACCGTGTAACGCGCAGGCCGTAGACCGTTCCGATCCAACAGGGCACCCGCATTCACACCGTCCGAGAAAGCCACGGCCGCAGGACCGTCCCACGGTTCCATCAGCGCGGAATGGTATTCGAAGAAGCCTCGGACATCCTTGCCCAGATGATATTTCAGTCCCCAAGCCTGAGGCATCAGCATCATCATGGCATGGGGTAATGAACGTCCTGACAAGACGAGAAGCTCCAACATGTTGTCCAGATAACCCGAATCGCTCAGCCCTGCATCGAAGAGCGGCAGGCACTCCTTGAGCTCTTCACCAAAAAGTTCACTCTTAAAGAGTTTTTCGCGGCTGCGCTCCTGGTTCAAATTCCCGCGAAGCGTGTTGATCTCACCGTTGTGCGCCAAGAAACGATAGGGATGCGCAAGCTTCCAGGTCGGGAAGGTATTGGTGCTGTAACGCTGATGGACCAATGCCAAGGGCGAGATGAAATCAGGATCCAGCAAATCCGTGTAAAAGGCGTCAATCTGCGTGGCCATCAAGAGGCCCTTGTAGACAATGCTCCGACACGAGAAGCTACAAAAGGTCAACTCCTTGAAACGCTTTTCCAGAACGCGGCGAACCACAAAAAGCTTCCGTTCAAAGACGACGTCCGACCCAAAAGCCTCCCCGCTCACAAAAAGCTGTCGAATGCGGGGCATACTGGCCTTTGCGTTACGCCCGATCGCCTCTGGATTTGTCGGCACTTCACGCCATCCCAATATGGCAATACTCTTGGCATGCAACGCTGCCTCAATCTCTGACTCCAGCCCCTCTCCACCAAACATCATCGCGACCGCATAACGCTTCGGAAGGGTCATCTCGACCTTTGCACGGAAAAAACGATCCGGCATCGCAACCAGGATGCCCGCTCCATCGCCAGTGTCCGGATCGCCCCCTGCCGCACCGCGATGCATCAAGCGTTTCAAAACCGTCAACCCCTTTTCAACAATGCTGTGGCTCGGCTTATTTTCAAGGGAAGCAACAAGCCCTACGCCACACGCGTCATGTTCATTTTCAAAACTGTAGAGGCCAATATCAGGTACAGGATAAATTGATAAGTCTTTTTTCATAGTATATTTCCGCGCAAGATTTGTGCCATTTCATAAAAACAAGAAAATCATAGCACTTTTTAGACAAAAACAACATGTTTTAGTCGTAATGCTTTACGCTATCGTAACAAAAAATTGATGATGCGTTTACATTATAGTAAAAAATTAACAACTATCCCCTGTCTGAAAGCTTCGCAATAGAAGGCAAAAACTTCAATAGGATTACCTTATTAACGCTTCGCTTTCGCCTTTTGCCGAATCGTTTCGGCTTCGCTCTAACGAGCCTTATTTGATTCGTGTGGTTCGCGTTATTCGGATGCTAAAACGATTCTTGCTTTTGATTCTAGTTTGCCAGAGGGGGTTCGCCTGCACTTTTTATCTGCTCAGCATTATTTGAAATTGCGAACCGACACCAAATACGGTATTATTTGAGACTTACTTTTTAGCTCATGGTAATGAGGGTATAAAATACCCGAGCTGATTTGGACAAAACTATGCAGCAATTCACAGCACTTTTAACGGGCGTCGGGAAGGCTCTTCCTCAGAAGGTCCTGACCAATGCGGATCTTGAGAAGATGGTGGAGACCAGCGACGAGTGGATCACCAAACGGGTTGGAATCAAAGAGCGCCGGATCGCCGCAGAGGGTGAATGGGCCTCAACCTTGGGCTTAAAGGCGGCGAAAGAGGCCTTGGTCATGGCAGGGATAGCCCCTGACCAGATCGACCTGATCGTGGTTTCAACCACCACCCCCGACACGGTCTACCCCTCTGTCGCCTGCCTGATCCAGAAAGACCTTGGGGCGACAAAAGCCGGGGTACTGGATATCTCGGCAGCCTGTACAGGTTTTATCTATGCCTCCGGCATCGCCTGGTCCATGATCCGCTCCGGACTGATGAAACACGTCCTCGTGGTCTCGAGCGAAATCCTCTCCTCCACGGTCAACTGGACCGATCGCGACACGTGCGTCCTCTTTGGCGATGGCGCCGGTGCAGTCGTCTACAGTTCATCCACGGAAGAGGGACGCGGCATCCTCTCTATGACACTCGGTGGCGACGGCACCGAATGCGACATCTTGAAACTGCCCAACAGTGGTTGTCGTCGCTTCCCCGAACATCAAGGGAGCTTTATCCAGATGCAGGGCAACGATGTCTTCAAGCTGGCTGTCCGGACCATGTCGGAGTGCGCGACCGAGGTTCTGACCTCCGCAGGTCTGACCACCGAGGATGTCACACTCTTGATCCCCCACCAGGCCAATATCCGGATTATCGAAGCCATTGCCACACGCCTGAAGGTATCATCTGATAAAGTCTTTGTGAATATTGAAAAATATGGGAACACCTCTTCCGCGACCATCCCGATCGCGCTCTGTGAAGCTTTTGAACAGGGCCGGATCAAAAAGGGAGATGTCGTGGTCTTTGACGCCTTTGGCGCAGGACTCACCTGGGGTGCCATGGTTCTGAAGGTCTAACATGAAACTGATACGATTTCTTGCCGACGGTTCCGCTCTTCCTCAGTATGGGATTCTGCAGGCGGACGGCTCGGCGGAACTCATTACGGGCGACCCCTGGTTCGGCGACTGGAAGTCTTCCGGAAAAAAGGCAGTCGTCAAGAAGTTGCTCGCACCCCTCCAGCCCTCTGTCATCCTCGCAATCGGTCTCAATTTCAAGGCTCACGCCATCGAAACCAACCAGCCGATCCCCAACTACCCCGTCCTCTTCATGAAGAGCCCCTGGGTCGTGCAGAACCCCCTGGACCCCATCCTCATCCCCACCCATCTAGCCAGCACGAAGGTGGATTATGAGGCCGAGCTCGTGGTCATCCTCGGGAAAGATTGCAAGAACGCTACCCGTGAGAACGCTCTGGACCATGTCTTTGGCTATACCTGCGGCAATGACGTGACTGCGCGCGACTGGCAGAAGAGCTTTGGCGGCAACCAGTGGTGCCGGGGCAAATCCTTCGACACCTTCGCCCCCCTCGGTCCCTGTATCGTCACCAAGGACGAAATCCCTGACCCCCAGAAGCTGACCCTCAAGGCGATTGTGAATAACGACCTCCGCCAGTGCAGCAGCACCGCAGACCACATCTTTTCCGTCATTGACCTGATCGTCTTCCTCAGCGGCAGCACCACGTTGCCAGCAGGGACGGCGATCTTCACCGGCACCCCCACCGGCGCTGGCTTTGCACGGCAACCGCCCATCTATTTGCAGGCTGGTGACACGGTCACCATTTCCATTGAAGGCATAGGCGAACTGACCAACCCCGTTGAACTCGAACCATGATTGCAATTGTAGACTATAAGGCAGGAAATCTGACGAGTGTCCAACTCGCCTGCCGCGCACTCGGCTGCGAAGCTGTTGTGACCTCGGACCCCCAGCAGATCCTCGCCGCCGAACGGGTCATCTTCCCCGGCGTCGGCGCTGCAGGCGCAGCCATGCAGCACCTGACCTCCATGAACCTGGTCAGCGTCCTGCGCGAGGTTGCTAACAAGGGCACCCCCTTTCTCGGCATCTGCCTCGGCACCCAGATTCTCCTCGAATTTTCAGAGGAGGATGACGGAACCCCGACCCTTGGACTCCTGCCCGGACGCGTCCCGCGTTTCCAGCCAACTGACCGCCGGGACAAGGTCCCCCAGATCGGATGGAACCAGGTGCACCAGGTCAGAAAACACCCCCTGCTGGAGGGCATTGAGGACGACAGCGAATTTTATTTCGTCCACAGCTACTACCCTGCTCCGTCCACCCCTGATCTGACGATCGGCACGACGGATTACGCCGACATCACCTTCTCCTGCATGCTCGGACGCGCCAACATAGCCGCCACGCAGTTTCATCCTGAAAAATCAGGCCGCATCGGCCTGAAACTCCTGAACAACTTCTTACACTGGACCCCCTCGCGCTAGGGAGACCCTTTATGCTGACGAAACGTATCATACCTTGCCTGGATGTCATCAAACGCCGCGTCACCAAGGGCGTCAAATTTCAGAACAACATCGACCTCGGCGACCCCGTGGAGATGGCGGTCCGTTATTCCGACGGTGGTTGCGATGAACTGGTCGTTTATGATATCACCGCCTCTGCCGAAGGTCGTCCCATCGATATCGAGATGGTACGAGAAGTAGCCGCTGCCATCCGCATTCCCTTTGCGGTCGGCGGTGGCATCTCCTGTCTGGAAGACATGTCGCGCGTCTTGCTGGCGGGCGCTGAGAAGGTCTCCGTGAATTCGCTGGCCATCAAGAATCCCCAGATCATCAGCGAGGGCTCCAAGGCCTTTGGCGCCCAATGTGTCGTCCTCGGTATGGACCCGGTAGCACACCCAAATGACTCGCGCTTCCCAAGCGGTTATGAGGTGACAGCCCGTGGCTTCCGTGTCCGCACCGGCATGGATGCTGTAGAGTGGGCGAAACGCGCCGTGGATCTGGGCGCAGGCGAGATTGTGGTGAACTCTGTGGATGCCGACGGCACGCGCGCAGGATTTGAACTGACGATTACGCGCCTCATCGCCGAAGCCGTGAATGTCCCGGTCGTCGCCAGCGGTGGTGGCGGCACGCCTGAGCATATCCGCGATGCCTTCGTGATTGGCGGTGCCGATGCCGCAATCATCGCCGGCATGATCCACACCGGTGATTACACCCTCCGCCAGATCAAAGACGCACTCCATGCCGACCATGTACCTGTGAGAATGCACTGGTAGAGACAGTTGGCAGTGGGCAGTAGCAGTGGGCAGTGTTTTTCAGCCACAGATGAACACAGATTGCCCCAGATAAAATTGATAGGATGAACAGGATTTGCAGGATTGTTTGATTCTGAATTCTAATCCTTTAAATCCTGTTAATCCTGTCAAAAAACTTTCGTGATTTTCGTGTGTTTCGTGGGAAAAATACTGAATTTGTAGATTAACATGACACTATCCGACATACCTGCGGTCAACAAGCTGCTGAAGAAGGCGTATGAATCCACGTCTGCGCCGATCATTGAACTGGTCGCAGCGCAGACGAATGATCCGTTCCGTGTTCTGGTCGGCACCATCTTGAGCGCGCGCACCAAGGATGCCTGCACAGCAGGCGCCTGCGGACGTCTCTTCCAGCATGTCAGGACCCCGGATGATTTGAAAAAGATTTCACAGGACAAGCTGGAGAAGCTCATCTATCCTGTCGGTTTCTTCCGGGACAAGGCGCGCCATCTGAAAGAGCTGCCGCATGTCCTTGAGGAAAAGTTCGGTGGCATTTTGCCAAGCACAGTTGAAGAGCTGTGCGAGTTGCCTGGCGTGGGACGCAAGACCGCCAACCTCGTCGTGGCCTTGGGCTTTGACAAGCCGGGCATCTGCGTGGATGTACATGTGCATCGCATCACCAACCGCCTCGGGCTCATCACCACCAAGACCCCCTACGACACCGAAATGGCACTGCGCAAGATTCTTCCCATCCGCTACTGGAAGACCTGGAACTCCTACCTCGTCTCCTTTGGCCAGACTCGCTGCGCCCCGCGCAATCCGCGTTGTGTTGATTGCCCGATTAAGGCGTATTGCAACGCTTGCCAGTAGCTTTAATAGAATTGCCTTATTGCCTGATTGCCTTATTGCCTTATTTGCTTCGTGCCCTTCGCGCCATAACATTTCCGCTTGCGCTGAATTCCGAACCGTCTTATACTTGCAACATATTGCATAAAACGCTAAACGTTGTGCAATAACAAGAAGGATAATGAAAAGGGACCCATGGGCAAAGTGCGGGTGGTGCAGGACTTTCTACCGTCCCCGGAACAACTCGCCTTCAAAGAGGAGAAGGTCAAGGTCACGATTTCACTGAGCAAAGCCAGCCTGGACTTCTTCAAGGAGCAGGCGGGATTACACAAAACCGCCTACCAGAAGATGATTCGGAATCTATTGGATACGTACGCCGTCCAACACTCGAAATGATCCCTCGCAAGGCACCGTACCGAATGCGAATAAGTTTCGGTAGCGACTGCCGTTAGGAGCCAAATGCAGAAATCAGATAACAATCAGCTCAAAGTTTTCATATCAAGCAGGGAATCTACCTGTGATGAGTGCGGGACAGATCTTGGTTCTCACGCATGGCTTGTCCTTAAGGGAGAAAAGGGTGCAACCTGCTTGACGTGTGCGGATCTGGACCATCTTGTCTTCTTACCTGCAGGTGACACGGCGCTCACGCGTCGATCCAGCAAACACTCACGTCTTTCTGCCGTGGTGCTGAAATGGAGTCGCTCCCGTCAACGTTACGAACGACAGGGCCTCCTAGTTGAAAACGAGGCCCTTGAACGCGCTGAACAGGAGTGTGAAGCCGACGCGACGCAGCGAGAGATGAGGCGTGGTCAGGCTTCTCTTCGCCGCGCTGAACTCGATGACGAATACATCCGGCAGTTCGCTGCTCAAGTTCGCGGACTGTTTCCCAACTGCCCGCCTGGAAGGGAAACACTCATTGCAGAGCACGCCTGCCGAAAATACAGTGGTCGTGTCGGCCGCAGTGATGCCGCCAAGAATTTTGACGCTAAAGCGGTTCGGCTTGCCGTGGCCGCCCATGTCCGACATCAGGAAACGAATTATGATGAACTGCTTTCGAGCATGATCGAAAGAAGTGCTGCACGCTCAAAGGTGCGCGATACCGTCACGGAAGTCCTGAAGCTCTGGGAGCAGGGAACTTCATAGCGGATAAGGGGACAGACATGATATATCCCAAGGTGTCGCAGACAGGAATGTCTGCCCCACCTTGTTCCACGCCCTTCAAGCCACGGAACCAAAGGAGAACGGGTTTTCCAACCCGTTGAAACACGGACTGGAAAGTCCGTGCCCCTGTGCTAGTGCACTCAACCTTTTCGAATATTTTTTTCTCCCGAAGTGGCGCTCCTCAGCCGAGAATCATACTTCCTGTTTCCACGCTTTTTTGCTATAAATTAACAACGACAACTGCCAGAGACACCTTCTGGTACCTAAAGGAGAAACACCCCATGAACAAGCGTTTTGTTTTGTCTGTCTCGTTATCCTGCCTCATGCTGGTTGGTTGCGTCGACACGCTAAACCAATTTTCGTTAGACAAATTTCTAGACACAGGTTCTTCAGCAGGAAGTGGCCTAACGAAGGATGAGATCATTAGCGGCTTAAAGGAAGCGCTTATTGTTGGCGCAATCAATTCCACCGCGCTGACCTCAAAGACGGATGGGTTTAATCTAAACCCGCAAATCCGTATT
>CAMBQV010000067.1 GCA_945870145.1 Akkermansia muciniphila | reverse complement strand
ATTGATCAAGCAAAAATTATTGAACTCGATGAGCCAGCTCGTTATGTCACCGTCAAGGAGCCTGTTACCTTCGGTGGAGACCGTGGCGATTTCTTGACCTTTCTGCCACCCGAGAATGGCGAGAAGAAGTTGCGCATGGATTGCGCGATTAATTTCAACTCGATCATCGGTCAGCAACGTATCGTCTTTGATGTGACGCCTGAAACCTTCCGCACGGGAGCCTTTGCGCGTACCAATGCAGCGCATCGACAGATGTTGATGGTTAAGGCCTTTGGTTTCATCTTTGCCGATACACGTAACCTAGGTTATACGACAGACAATATTCTGATTCATGGCAAAAAGAAGTTCTATGGTGAGCCCCGGTTTGTGCAAGAGGGAAGTGGGAAAGCGTTGGAGCCTGTATGGCACCGTGCGACCCTTGATCTTTTGGCGGCCCTCGCGCTGATTGATACGGGACGTTTTGTCGGGCGGGTGGTCTCCTACTGCGCAGGTCACACGTTGGATGTCCGTGCGGTTACGCAACTCTATCAGCATGATTTACTGGAGTTTGTAAAGTGAGACCACGCAACAAACAGTACAAAGATTTTCAAGTCGGTGCGCCACGTTCACTCCCCTTAGCAGAAAGAGGCGAGTGGATCTATGGACGGCGTCCCGTACTCGAGGTGGTCAAGGCGGAACGTCGTCATCTCTATGAGGCGGTGCTGCCAGCTGAAGGACGTGACGCACCAGAGGTGGCTGAGATCCGAGGGATACTGCTTACGCGTGGCGTACCTTTTAAGACGGTTGAACGTGATGTACTGGATACGCTTTGTGATGGAGGGAACCATCAAGGTGTTGCATTGCGGACGGGGGGATTTCCGTACAGCGATATGACGGTCGTCCTCTCAATTGTGAAGGAAGATCCGAATGCCATTGTTCTCTTTTTGGACCATATCGAAGATCCCCAGAATGTGGGTTCGATGTTGAGGACGGCTGAGGCGGCTGGTGTCTGTGCGGTTATCCTTCCTGAGGATCGCGCCTCTGGTGTGACGCCTGGCGTGGTTCGAGCCTCCGCCGGAGCCTCTGAGCATATTTGTGTGGCCAAGGTGGTCAACCTTGTGCGAGCGATGAAGGAGGTCCAAGAGGCCGGTGCGTGGCTGACGGGACTCGATTTTGGTGATGATGCAAAGCCTCATACCCAGATTGATTTTACAGGTCGTGTCGGGTTGGTCGTTGGCAGCGAGGGTACAGGTCTTTCCAGACTGGTCCGAGAATCCTGCGATTTTATTGCTAGTCTGCCCATGAGGGGTAAGGTCGCTTCATTAAATGCAGGTGTAGCAGGTGGCATTGCCTTATATGAGATTGTTCGTCAGCAGCAAACCAAGAAGGGGCGCAAGGAATGAAAACATGGATCGTCTCTTTAATCGGGCTCTGTGTTGCAGGTGCCATCTACGCACAGGGACTTCTGATCTGTACCTCGTGTGGGCGTGAAGCGAAGGCGGGTGAGACGACCTGTTCGCGTTGTTCCGTTGCATTGCCTAAACCGAAGAAGGAGTCCGTGGTGACAGGCGAGTTGCCTGCGATGGATGTTGCAGGAGAGATCTCAAAGATAACGGTCGCCAGCATAAAGGAAGATTTTAAACTCGCGTCTAGAGCGGAGACCAATGGACATCCTGCGATTGCCTACTTTTATTACAAGAATGCAATGGCCTTGTCACGTCTTCTCGAGAATGAACGTTTTTCTAAAGAGTCTCATGGGTTGCTCATGAGAGGGACAGAGCGGATGATGCGCCAGCTCAAGACCGCTGAAATCAAATGTCGAGTCTGTCAAGGACGCGGAAAACTTGCCAAGTCGCAGAGTACGATTAAGGTTGACGGCGTCACCAAGACCAAGCTTGAGGGAGGGAACAGGCTTGCTGAACCGGTCTGTCCCATGTGTAATGGCGCCTGTTTTTTTACAGGCATGGCCGATGTTGAACGCACCAAGGCCGAGTTGTTGCGCGGGCGTACCGACTATGAACAGCGCCGGATGCTGGCGGGTGAAACCCGGCTAGGACGCCTTTTCGTCACCCCAGAGTTGGAGAAGCTTCTGAACGCCCGTCAACGCGCGCTGGTGATGACCGGCTACACCGTGCCCTGTTCGTCTTGTCAGGGGCTTGAAACCATGAGCTGTTCAACCTGCAGAGGTGAACGCTGGATCAAATGTCCTGGAACAGGATGTAAGAGTGGTCGTGTTGACATACCCAAAAGTCAGTCGAATGCCCGTAAAGAGATTCGTTTAAATGATGTTGATATTGATAAAAGTGTCTGTCCGCGTTGTAATGGCGTTGGAACGATCCGCTGCTCCAAATGCGATGCCTTGGGCTCTGTTCCCTGTAAGAGCTGTTCAGGGAGTGGACAAGCGGTTCGTTGCATCCGTTGTTTAGGAGTGGGTGTCATGGATTGTACGCGATGTAAGGGGCAGGGGAAAATGAAGGATGGGGCAGCTTGTTTAGATTGCAAAAGCGAGGGCTCTGTTCTCTGTACAGGCTGCCGTGGTGAGGGGGCTCAAACACGATGAGTGAAATGGTTCAACCGTCTATTAACCTTCCGAACTTTGAGATCATGAGCTTGCTTGGAAAGGGCGGGATGGCAGCCGTCTGGAAGGCTCGCCAAATCTCGTTAGACCGTATGGTCGCTGTCAAAGTCCTCTCGGCTGCCTTTGTTGGAACGGAAGAGGATATGAAGCAGTTTCGCCAAGAGGCCCGTACGGCTGCGCAACTGAAGCACCCAAACATTGTGCAGGTCTATGATGCCAACTTTTCAAACGGGTCTTGTTATTTTGTGATGGAACTTGTTGAAGGGTATACCATGGGTGATTTGGTCCTGCGTAAAAAGACCGTTCCCGTCGAGGACGCCTTGATTATTGCGGAGAGTGTTGCTGTGGCTTTGGACTACGCATGGAACTTTCATCAAGTGGTTCATTGTGATATCAAGCCAGACAATATTATGGTGGATGAAGATGGCACAGTGAAGGTCACGGATCTTGGACTTTGTAAGACCTTTTCTCGTATGAAGGAGACAACCCGAATCAGCGATGATATCTGGGGAACCCCTGCGTATATGTCTCCAGAACAGATCTATGGGACAACCACACTGGATTGTCGTTCCGACATCTATTCGTTGGGAGCAACGCTCTATCACTTAGTCACGGGCCGAATGCTCTTTATCGGCCTCGATGACGAAAACATGATGCGGGCACATGTTGGCCAAAACCAAGCGCCGGATCCTCGTATTTTTGTGCCGCACATAAAAATGTCAATCGTGACGTTGTTTGAGCGCATGTTGGCAAAAAATCCCGATAACCGCTATCAGGACTGGAAAGAGGTTCTGCGTGACCTTCATCTGATTCACCACAACCAACCCATTGATTGGGTTGCCCTTCCGGAGTTTGGTAGCTCTATGCAAAAAGGCTAAAGCTTTTACAGGGGTTCGATTCGAAGCGAAAAACTAGGGTGCATTTTAGTAGAGGTCCACGAACCGATTACTGCACCCTCAGCGTTTAAAATCTCAGCTTGGTTTGCTCTGCGGAGTACCTGCAATGGCCCAGTCCCGCGTGCGCGCAGAAGTGCAGCAACCAAGATAGCCTTCTCGAGTCCGTCGCCACGCTTAAAGTTCCACACCTCATCCGGTTGGGCTAGTCTTGTCTCCCCGTCATAAATCGATTCTTCTGGCCATGTCGAGACAAGGGCAAGAAGGTCCTGCTGGCTCAAGGAGGACGCACCATTTTGTGAAACAGGGTTACGTTCCAAAGCGGCCAACATAAAAGGTTCAACGCTTGTGCGCGACAGATCGCGCCAAGCATAGAAGGCCATGTCAGCGGTCGTGTTCTCTGCGCGAAGTGCTTCGACTGAGGCGATGACCTCTTCCCGTGTCATGGAGGTCGTCAAGTGAATCGTGGGCTCTTGAGTGTCAAAGGACACAGTCGCAACAGCAGGAAGTCTTGGTTCGGTATGACAGAAGAGAGTCAATTGGCGGACGATCTCCGAGGCGCTCATACACGCATTGCCAATGGCTTGCTTCAGAGCTTCGACATCTTCGAGGTTTTCAAGATTCACGTCGCGCGTTTTGACAAACGCTTCGACATCATTGAGGACGACCTTGCAGGGGAGGTGACCTGCTGAGAAGGTCTCAATAGGGATAGTCGCCATCAGACGCTCGCGCGTCTCATCTGTCACCTTGTAGGTGCTGTCTTGTTCGAAACGAAAGGCTTGCTCAAGAAGCAAATAGCGGTTGATGCCATTGATTGGCCAGCGTAAAACAAAGCAGTCTCTAACCTTTGGATTTTGGCGTAGAAAGTTGCCAAGAATTTCCGGGGTTAAATTCGTCTTAAGATAGGCTCGCAATTGCTTGGAAAACCGATCAAAGGCTTGTCGCTGAATGGTCGCGCGGGGGTAGAGGGTGTGAATGTATCCTGTGTGATGTGCAATGATTGTGACGCGCTCGTTTTCAAGGGCGCGACGTGCTTGCCCGGAGATCTGGGTTCCGTTGAACCACATGGCCTTGGTCACGAGGCGACGGTTGTTGATCAGGATGCCCTCACCCTCATCAATAAAGTTTTGCGAGTGAAGGGGCGTGGCCATCAGAAAAATCTTTTCGAGAGGTATGCCAGCGACCACAAAGAGTGCCGAGGCATAGAGTGCCGCAAGAGAGACACATTCACCAGCTCCTGCAGTAAAACCTTCTCGATATCGGAAGGCATCCATAGCTTCGATGGTTTCGGTCTTCCAATAAGGGATGACATCCGAGGTGTACTTGTCGAGGCCAAAGTGTGTTCGGATATCCATGTCAAAGTAGTAAGCATCTCCAGTATAACCAAAGAGTGCATTTGATTCGGCGATGACCTCTGGGGTGAGAAAGGCCTCAAAGCGCGCAAGCTCGTTGGCTTGATTTGTGAGTCCCCACGTCTCAAGATCAAGGTTGAAGACGTAGTGATCCATGATGTACTGTTTTAAACGCTGTAGCCGACGATGGGGTTTCAGCTTGCGGATGCCCTGAAACCAAGGGTCCTCACGCCAGAGCCAGAGTCGTGGCGACATGATGTTGGCCAACACGAGACTGTACATCAGTTCGGGAAAGACAAAGACCTCCATATCCGAGAGTGTCACGGCCGAAGAACATCGCTCTAGTTGCTTTTTGTCCATGCAAAGCGTTAACTTCTGACCGGTGTCGCCGTGGAGGTGCAGGGGGCTGCGCAGTGCGAACATCCTTGCTGACAACCATTAGGTTTTGCAATATCTTCACCCGTGAAGCAATAGGTGCAGAGCTGGCTCTTGGGCATTTGAATAGCCTGGGTCAAGTCATCAAGCTTTTGGTAAGCAAGCGAGGAGAGTCCGAGGCGTTTTTGAATGCGTCCAACCATCTCTTGGTAGGGCGCGCCAGAAGGATTACGATACGCGGAGACATCTGCATGATCACCTTCGATTTCGCGGATGGTACGGCGGGTTGCGAGGTCCATCTCGCTACGTGAGCGCGAGAAGTTCAGAAACTTGCATTGATAGAGCAACGGCGGACAGGCGATCCGCATGTGAATCTCCTTGGCTCCGTCATCATAAAGACGCTTCACCTGATCACGAAGTTGTGTGCCTCGTACAATCGAATCATCGCAAAAGATCAGGCGCTTTCCTTTAATTAAGTCAGGAATAGGAATAAGCTTCATGAGGGCAATTAATTCACGTTGTTTCTGATCTGGTGGCATGAAGCTACGGGGCCAGGTTGGCGTATATTTGACAAAAGGTCTCGCATAGTGGATGCCAGCCTCTGCTGCATATCCTAACGCATGGCCCACGCCGGAATCAGGGACCCCTCCGACGGAGTCTGCCTCGACTGGGTTAGCCCGCGCCAAGGCGGCACCGCAGTTATAACGGGAGATCTCGACATTCTTACCTTCATACGAGGAGGCGGGATAACCAAAGTAGACCCATAAGAAGGCACAGATGGCCATTTCTTTTCCAGGATGAATCAAGGTGGTCAAACCGTCTGCATCGCATCGAACCATCTCGCCAGGGCCGATGTCGCGACTATACCTGTAGCCTAAATTTGCAAAACTACTCGATTCCATCGCAAAGGCGAAGGAGTCTTCTTTCTCGCCGATAACAATGGGGGTTCGACCATAACGATCCCGCACAGCATAGAGGGTGCCCTTGGTGGTGAGGATCAGCATGGAGCAGGAACCTGCAATCTTTAATTGGGCATATTGAACACCTTGCTCAAAGGTCTCCTGCGTGTTGATCAGCATCGCGACGAGTTCGGTTGGATTGACACCACTTTGGCTCATCTCCGAAAAATGGGCGGAGTGGGAGGAGAACATCTCTTGGACAAGCTCGTTGAGATTGGTGATGACGCCCACCGTGACAATGGCATAGACCCCTAAATGCGAGGCGATGAGTAAAGGCTGGTCTTCATTGTCACTGATGACGCCAATACCCGCGTGACCGTCAAAACGTTTGAAATCGTTCTCAAATTTGGTTCTAAACTGTGAGTTCGAAATATCATGGATAGCGCGTTGAAACCCTTTGGGTGACAAAACAGCCATTCCTCCACGCATCGTCCCGAGATGTGAATGATAATCAGTGCCAAAAAAGAGATCTGCAACGCAATCCTGCTTAGAGACAACACCAAAAAAACCGCCCATAAGTCCTCTTTTCTTTTATACAGTTTTGTAAAGTGAATAGGATACGCAGAAACATCCTTGTCGGCAACCCTAAAATGCAGACAAAAAAGAAAAAAGCAGCCTTTTAGAACCGCGGGTTTTAAAAAGGTTGCTTAGAAAGGAGACGTTATTCACAGTAAGCCTAGGGAGTAAGTGTTGCGTCGATGACTCGTCCCAGAATAACTCCATTAGGTTTGCGAATCCAAACGATTACTTTGTATGTTCCTTCGGCCATTTCACCTGAAAGGCCTCCGCCGCCTTTTCAAGACGCGCAGAGTCTAATTAGGTTTTCTGAGGAGTTTTTAAGCACACTCCCTTTGGCATCCATAATCGCAACGTTACACTTGCCGTTGGTGATCCGTGTCATGGTTTTCTTATTGTTAACTGTTTTTGTCTTAATCAAGTCAATAAAGAGTTGATAGGGGACCTTTTGAGTCAGTTTACTCTTTTTTTGGTCCTCAGATTTTTTCTTCTGAGCACCCATTCTTACCTGTAATGAGAGCGACTCGTTACTGCTCGCGGTCTCTTTATATTCTTGAACAAAAGCTTTGATTTCTTCGTCAGTTGGGATTTTTTCCCCTGTCGCGGAACTCAGCTTGGGTGTAGCAGGGGGAGTTTGCGGCTTAGCCGGTGCCTGGGAAAGCCCTTCCACTGCTATCATCGCGAGAGCAACAAAACTTATCCACTTGATGAACGTCATGATAAAAGACCTTCTAAAACAACTGAGGCTTATGCTGAAGCCTTTTCAAACTTAAAAAAAATAATGAGTGAAACGTACCATACTCACTCCAAAGATGTCCAATCAAATTCGCAACGAAATTACATTTTTTGATCAAGGGATTTGCCGGTCTCAATGTGGGAGAAGTTGGGGAGGTAGTCCTTGAGTACCTCAACAATGTCAGCCTTATTAACCTGCGGCTTTTCAAAGACAGAACGTAAAGCGATAAAGATGGCGTCAATCTCAGCTCGTTTCCGTCGCGGCGCATTTTTGATTACGCCCAGATTGGCAAAGGTTGTGGTATCCAAGGTCTCGCCAGGCACGAAGAACTCTTCAAAGGTTTTTTCACCGCTGGTATCGGAGGTGAAGAAGTAGACGGGCCATTTTTTAGGTGTGGAGGATAACCCTTCTAATGCGCGGCATTTATCGCGGGCTTCTTCTTCGGAGGAACACCGGTCTGCTTCCATACCCAACGCATGGAGCAAATCAATAGCCACCTGATCAAAGGGGATCATGTCGCGTGCTTCGTCCAATTTCGGATAGACGATGTCGCCGCTCTGACCCATGATGGAGGCCATGAGACAGAGTTCGCCAGACTCAAGCGGTGAAACAAAAAAGCGCCGGATGTCGAGCGGACAGGACCAGGGCTGGCGTTTGCTAAGGCGTTCCAAAAAGCCCAGCGGTAAGCTACCATTTGAGAAGGCGACGTTTGCGAAACGCGCAGTTTTTATAGGCAAGGCGTCCGCGTAGGCCATAATGAGCTCTTCCATGAGCTTTTTGCTTGCCCCCATGATATTCACAGGATTAGCGGCTTTGTCGGTTGAGACGCAAAAGAAGTGTTGCGGTGGTTTTTCTATTAACAGATCGAGTAGACCGCGTGCTCGAAGGAGATTGTTCTCAATCATCGCTTCGATGGAAAAGACATCCTTCTCGCTTCGTACATGCTTGTGGGCTGCAAAGTTGGCAACGATGTCAAAGGGGCCTTTTGCGCGGAAGAGCTTTTCAAAGACGCGATCGCCAAAGCTGATGGGGTAGGTGATAAAGTCGGCTGGAATGTGATATCCCTCCGCGCTACGCAAGTCGCGCACTAATTCGGTCAAGCCGTTTTCATTGATGTCAACGACACAGAGAGAGGCAATGTTGAAACGCAAGAGTGCCTTAATATAGTGAGAACCAATTGAGCCAGCGCCCCCGATGACGAGCACACGCTTATTTGTTAGTCGCGCGCGAAGCTCCGCATCATAACGCGTAAAATCAGCCGCCAGCAGGCTCTTCTCCCGACGTGTCACCTGTTGCTGGATAAAACGATTGAGATCAAAGTCCATAGTCATGATAGTCACTCCTTGGGTTGCTTATAAGATTCCTGAATAACGAATGCGATCCTGTTCTGCTTGTTGCAAGGTTTCAGAGGCGAGTAGGCGTTTTTTGTTTCTGCGCTCTGCAAGTACCTTGAGCGGGTCAGCGCCCAAGGTTGCAAGCACGTCTTCCGCTGCACGAGGCTGAGGGTTTTCGATACTTCCATTCAACGCGGCTTCTGCACAGAAGGGAAAGATCAGCGCACCTGTCGGACAGAGCCGAGAGCAGGCCGGGCAACCCGTTTTGCAGTTTAGCGGTGCTGAAACACAAACACGCTCGTTGAGCGGACGCTCGCGCTCAAGCGTGTAGACAGAGAAAAGACAGTAGTCCTCGCAGGTGCCGCAACCTGTGCAGCGAGAGCGGTCGATTGTTGGATACCACGGCACACCAAACTCATCTTTTAAGGCCTTCTCTTTGTAAGGCAAGGTCCTCCAGATAATCGAATTTGCTGTGATGTCAACGCCAGCAGAGGCGAGTAGCGCTTGTGCTGCGCGGGGACGCGAGGCGCCTGCGAGAACGGGTTCGGACAGGGTGAAAAGCGTTGCTAGGATAGGATCACGCGACACGGCCCGTTCAGCAAGGTTGTCGATGACGCAGACGGCGGTTTCCGAAATGCCAGCCTCCTGGGCCAGCTTTTGAAGGGTTCCCTCTAAGAGTTGGTCACGGGGGCCAAGGATGAAGAGATAAGCGTACATAGCGCAATTAACGGATTTTGATGAGGATCACAAAGAGTAGGGGAATCAGGAAGGCTTGTAAGAGCGCAAAACGCATCAACACCTGCGCATTGCTCCAGCTTAAATTTTTTCGGCAGTGATCGTGAAGCGGGAAGCGGATGCTATGCAGGGCTTTGACGAAGACATGCTGCTGCGTTGCTTCATCGGGATGGAGTGTATGGGTAGGGCGTACATCAAAACCAATGCGACGCAAGGAACGGAGCAGGACGAGCTTGAAGAGTCCTGTTCCGCCATTGACGAGCACAACAGGAGAGACAACAAAGATGAGGAAGGGGTTGCCAGCGACCAAGACCGCCACCCCGACCAACATGCCCAGGAGTCGAGACCCAGCATCGCCCATTAAGACGCGACTGGGCTCCGCGTTGAACCACAAATAACCTGCGAGTGCACCCGCATAAATGGCTACCAGAATGGCCCAGCGAGCACCTGCGGGATTGTGGGGAATCAATAGATAGTTCGCAATGGGATAATAGCCGACAACACCGTAGAGCAAAGCCACCAAAGCAAACAAAGAGAAGAGGGTCAGTGTGCCTGCAAGGCCATCCACCCCATCCGAACAGTTTGTCGCATTCATGGTGAACCAAAGTAAAATTGCTGCACCAGGTAAGTAGAGCCAAAGCGGGACATCAATGGCATCTTTAAAAAAGGGCATCCAGAGGTGGGCGCCTTGTGCCGAGTAGATACAGATTGCAGCAATTATCGCAACTGCCATGTCGAGGATGCCTTTTTTGAGTTCACCCCACGGCACTTGGCTTCGATCATCTAAAAAACCAAAGGCCATGCAGAAATAGAGGCAAACCACGACGCCCAGCTCTGGCAGATGTAAGGGGGCGAACAACAGCGTGATCGGCAGAAGCAACAACGAGATTGGCATGCCCGCCCCCGTTGGCTTGCCAATCGATTTGAGTCCTCCGTCAGGTGCGAGAATTTTGCCTTTGTCTGTTGGCAACATTTTCCAAAGTTTGGGCAAGAGTAACCAAGTCAGCAGGCCCGCCACGAGGGTGCCGATGGCCAGCAACATGATATGGGAGGACATTAAGCGAAAGGGCCCCCATATTTTTGTTAGGTAAGGTGCAATCCAATAAAGCATAATTAATTACTTCCTTTTTGTGACCACTCAGTGGTCACAAATGAGTGTTTAAAAAAATCCTTAGCTTTTAATCACTTTAGTGTGACCACTTAGTGGTCACACTAACCCCGCCATCGCTGCAATATGGGCTGGTCCTGTGCCACAGCAACCACCGATTATCCGTGCGCCAGAGGCGAGAAAAGCCGGTACATATTTTGCCATCTCTTCAGGGGTGGCAGGAAAGAGTGTTTTGCCCTCTTGTAGTACAGGCATTCCCGCATTCGGCATCGCAATCAGCGGAACATTGACTGCGGCACGGATGCGTTGAATGACTTTCAGCAGATGTTCTGGGCCGAGGCCGCAGTTGGCACCTACGATCGTTGCCCCCGCAGCAACAGCCGCTGTGGCGAACTGTTCAGGTGTGACGCCCATCATCGAGGCATAACCGCCATCGGGTTGAGGGTCAAAGGTGAAGCTGGCCAAACAGGTGAGTGCGGTGTTTTCACGAACCGCGCGAATAGCGACACACGCCTCTTCCAGCGCGGTCATGGTCTCGACGATGATCGCATCTGCTCCGCCTGCCTCACACGCACATGCTTGCTCTTTAAACGCGGTGTAGAAGGACTCTTCGGTTTCATCACCGTAGGGTTCCATGAAGGCGCCAGTTGGGCCCATGCTCGCCATAACATACTGTGTGTCACGCGCGATTTCGCGGGCGAGGGCCACCCCCGCACGGTTAATCTCGGTTACGGCATCCGAGAGCCCGTAATGGGCCAATTTATAGCGGGTTCCACCAAACGTGTTGGTCTCGATCATGTTGCTACCCGCATCACGATAGGCTTGATAGACCTCCTTGACAAGCGCGGGATGAGTGAGGTTCCAGTGCTCAGGACACTCCCCTGGCTTTAACCCCCGTTGGTGGAGTTGGGTTCCCATGCCACCATCACAGATGATGGGTTTTTCAAGAATATACGTTTCGAGTCGTTTCATCTGAGTATTCCTTGCTTAGGTTGAAAAGAGGATTGTTTGAGTTTGGTTTTTACGAGGCGCAGGTTTAAGAAAATCGCGCGAAACTCATCACGTTGCTCTGGGGTCAGGATTTCACGGCATTCCAGCATCAGATGTCCTGGTTGGACCTTGAGCATCAACTCATCGATATCGGTGATCGTTAGTCCGGTGACCATACCGACTGAGACACCAAAGCGCAACGCGGATAGCAGTTCGACCGCTTCGCCAGAGGGCATCATGAGTACATTTTGTAGCAAGCAGAGCGAACGCATAAAGAAATCTTGGACCACGCGCGGTGAGTCTTGGATCATGCGTGCGCGGGCGTGACACTCCTGTCGCACGACCTCTTCACAGATACGCCTCAGGCGCGCGAGGATGGTAGCTTCATCCATGCCCAAGGTCTCCATGTTTGAAATTTGATAGATGTGGCCGGAGGATTCAGAGCCTTCCCCGTAGAGGCCTCTCACGAGCAGACGCAAACGCTCAAGACTTCTGAGTACGGCATCGAGATCGCCCGTCATGCGAAGGCCCATGAGGTGAAGCATGACGCTGGCGCGCATGCCAGTTCCCAAGTTGGTGGGACAGGCCGTGAGATAGCCAAAGCGAGGTGTCCAGGCGTAAGTGAGCTTCTCATCCAGTAACGCATCCATCTCATTAGCTCGCTGCCACGCGCTCTCAATGTCCATCCCTTGTGCAAATGCTTGAATACGTAGGTGGTCTTCTTCATTCACCATGACGACCATCTTCTTGTCCAGGGAGATCGCGACCCCACCGGTTTCACGGTTAGCCAGCTCCTTGCTGATGAGACGAGCTTCAAAAAGGTTCAGGCGTTCCTGCTCGCTAAAATCCTTAATGGCAGCCAATAAGATTTTTTGCTGCGTGCTCTCAATGGCGTTCATGACGGTGTTCAACACCTCTGTGGATTGAAGGGGCGTTGCACGGTCTGGAAAGACATGCTCTTGTACGTTACGCGCGATCCGAACACGACAGCCCATGGGAATATCTTCCATGGGGATTCGAGGGACACTTAAGCGCTTCGGACGTTTGCGGATGAGGGAGACTAAATCGTTCATAGTGCTGGGGGTCCCTTCTTCGTTTCGGGATCCCATCCCAATTGACGGATGCGCGATCGCAGTTCCTCTGCCTCGGGTACGCGTTTTTCCTCTTCCGCAACACGCAGTCGTTCCAGAAGTGAAACGGCATATTTAGAAGGGTGTGGTTGTTTGGGCTTCTTTCCCAAATGGTGGGGCACGCGATGCATTTCGCCCACAACGCCATCCAAATCTTTGATGAAGGTTTCGTAACACTGTGCACAACCGAGGCGAGCCGCCTTTTTATACTCGGAGCGCGTGAGGCCACAGAGGGGACAGATCAGCTCTTTAAAAGAGGGCATGCGTCCCGTGAACTCCACGGCAGCTCCAAGAATCATGCCCATGAGTTCTGGCAAGCTTTCCTTGATTGCCTCGAGGACTTCAGGTGGCGGTTCGAGGTGTTCAGCAGCCTTCTCCTTCTTCGGGTGCTGCGCCACAGCGCAGGCCTTACAAACATAAAGTTCCTGCTCCTCGCTATTCACGGTTTTTCGGATGGCTTGCTGGGCGTCAGCTTGATGGCAAAGTTCACACTTCATCTGCAACTTTCAAAAGTGGTTTAAAAGTTTATAGTGTAGCAAACGTCTCCCAGCGATGCGAGCGAAAGCATAAAAAAACCAATGATCTGGGCCGAAGCTCAAATCATTGGTGCAGTAGTGGAGGCACGAAGCGGAATCGAACCGCTATACAAGCTTTTGCAGAGCTCTGCCTAACCATTCGGCCATCGCGCCTTAAAAAGCTATTTCTTCATGCCTGCACGTAAACGAGCTTGAACGCGCTTGTTGCGCGCCTCGCGACGTTGACGTTTCAGACGTTTGCGTAGTTGTTGTCCCATAAGAGGCGCACACATTATCAAAGCAGTGCTCTTCCTGTCAACGAGAAAGTTTCAAATAAAGGAACTTTTGTGCGTATAGGTTGAAAAAAGAGCGCCTTAACGTACACACACAAAAGAAAAAAGCGGTTTAATTGTTTTCCCGCTTGCCAATGAAGGGCCAGTTTGGTAAATTATCGGTCTATTTTTCTTCTGAAAAGAGGCGAGATGGTCAGATTCAACGTGATCAAAAACGTATGGGATAAGCTGGCACAGGTGTCAGAAAATCCGTTGATCTTTGAAAAGTCGAAGTGAATGGTGAGCGTCTTGGAAGAGCAGTCCACATTACAGAATGTGCGAAATATCGGAATCGTTGCCCACATTGATGCTGGGAAAACTACGACGACCGAACGTATTCTCTTTTATGCTGGGCGCACGCACCGTCTTGGAAATGTAGACGAGGGCAACACTGTCACTGACTGGATGATTCAGGAGCGTGAGCGCGGTATTACAATTACGAGCGCAGCGATCTCCTGTTCCTGGCGGGACGTGGCGATTAATCTCATTGACACGCCCGGACATGTGGATTTTACGATTGAAGTAGAACGCTCATTGCGCGTATTAGACGGCGCGGTGGGCGTTTTTTGCGCAGTTGGCGGGGTGCAACCGCAATCCGAGACTGTTTGGCGTCAGGCGGATCGTTACCATGTTCCCCGTATTGCCTTCATCAACAAGATGGATCGCATGGGGGCTGATTTCAACCGTTGCTTGGGCGAGATTCGCGCGAAGCTCAAAGCGAATGCCGTCTGTTTGCAGTTGCCCGTCGGTCAAGCCGAGACGTTTACCCAGATTATTGATTTAGTCGAGCTCAAGGCCTACTCCTATGACGAAGGGTCAGAGGGTCGTGAGGTTCGTGTCTGCGAGATTCCTACTGAGTTAAAGGATGAT
>CAMBQV010000066.1 GCA_945870145.1 Akkermansia muciniphila | reverse complement strand
ACCCCCTCATGTTCGCGTGAGTTATGATGGGCTCGTCGTGTAGAGCTTACTCGTTGAGTCGCGGGCATTTGGGGAGTTCGCCACCGCTCATCTGGTAGCGCTGGCGGGAGATGGGGAACACATGGGGACATACATGGTATACCCGATTCACTTCTGGCAATCGCGATTGCTCGCTTCTGCCTCCCATATTAGGCCTCAGTTGGCCTAATCACGGAAAAACGTACTAAAAGACAACCTCCGCCCCAAATTTTTCTTAAATATGAGCAATATCAACTTGCTTTGTCCATTAAAAAGCGTAAAGATTTACACATCGCTGGTAAGGTTGCCAGTAAAAGACACAGGTGGTACATTAAACGTTCGCAGAAGGATGATTGATGATGGAAGCTCCGATCCGATCAGGAATTGGATGGATTGACGCACTCTTCGATTTATGTGTGCGCATCCTGATTTGGCTGGCCACTCTCTTTGGCGTGAGCTACAACGAGATCAACATTTGGATATTCTGCGTCATCTGGCCCCTCATTACGGTGATCTTGGTCGGTCTGGTTGCCTGGCAGTGGATCAGGATCCGAAAGTTGAAGAGAGCACTGAGTCATAAATAGGACTGCGAACCACACAATTCTGGCTATTGTCGCTTTGCTCCTCAGCCAGATTGTGACCGTTGAAACAATGAATGAAAACAATACTGGCACTTCTGACCATCGCGATTCTGGTCGGATGTGCCCGTCAGGAGACCGGGATGACCGAACTCGATAACGCACTGTCAGCGGCGCAGAAAGACCAAGCCAAATCAGACTCCTTTTATAACCTCTTCCTCAATTCTGATGTCCTCATTCCTACGCACTACACGACCGACCCCACAGGAATTGAGATGCGCCGCTCTCAAGAGGGTGAGTCGTTCGCGCCTATTGTCGTCGAGAGTAATGGGGTTCCGTTTCTACCCATTTTCGACAAGATGGAGAGACTCCAAGCGTGGGCGAAGGGACAGGAGATCGCCTACATCCAGATGCCTGCCCATGCACTGATTCGCTCCACCCTTGACCCCAAGCTCCATCTCGCTCTCAACGTCGGAACGCCCTTTTTCAAGGAGTTTGCGCCCGACGAATTAGAATGGCTACGCCGTGCCTTTGAGAACCAAAAACCAGCGGCGTTCACCGTTCCCACAGGAACCAAAGTCTTTATTGGTGCGCCAGCAAGGATTCCTGACGGTCTTGTGAACGCACTGACTACCTGCATGAACCGGAATCATGAAGTCGAAGCGGCGTATCTCGGGCAGGTTCACTTCGATCTTCCTGGAGAGAAGCCTCAGCTTTTCCTCATTCTGAAGGTCGATTCCGTCGGACAAGAGTATTTGCAGAACATTAGCGAAGATATTGGCATCGCGACGCGCGGCCTGCTTGGTGAGCAAGAATCGCTTACAATGCAGGTGTATGACGGTAAAGGAGTCGGTTTTGACCTTGTCGCAACAGTGCAGCCCTTCTACCGAAGAAAAAAATGAAGAGGTTCCAACAATCGTGTGGAGCGTATTTCGGCCCCGCGGCGGGCTCGAAATACGCTCACCCGTGACGTTGGCCATGCATAAAATGAAATCAGGATGCATAAAAATAATAATAAGAGCCGGCATGGGCTTCGCGCTCGTAGTCGCTCTCGGGGTTTATTCGTTTCATAAAGATTTCACTCTAAGACGCTCAAAAGACGCACAGGACCTGGCGAAAGCAGAGTTTGGATATGGGAATTCTATTTCCAACGAGTATTTTATTGTTTTCGGTTTTTGCAAGGGTGTGATGTTTACTACCGTTTTGACACCACAGAAAAAGCTGCGCTGGAGTATGTTGAGAATAAACGCTTAACCCCAGTTTTGGATAAAAAAGGTATTAAGGAGTTCGCGAAAAGTTCCCCCTATTGGTGGCAGCCTGAACAAGGATTTAATGTTAAGTATTTTGGCATAGGTTCGTACGTTTGGATGAGCTGGGACAATAACACTGGACGATGTCACATTCACCGAAGAGGCGGGTAAAATAGGCCGACAAGCCAAGTGAGCTCACGGCTAACGCTGCCGCGCCTTGGAGACGTCGAATCATCCTAAATCTGTAATTGACAACCAGTATAAAAAAGGTATATCCTGTATACCATGGATTTCGAATTCGATCCACATAAAAGCGCGACCAACAAAGAAAAGCACGGCATTGACTTTGCCGAGGCCCAGAAACTTTGGGAAGACAGGGACCGCCTTCTTGTTCCTGCAAGAACGCAGATTGAAGCACGGTTTATGTTGATCGGCAAGATCGGACAGAAACACTGGTCGGTCATATTCACGTACAGAGGCGAAACGATCCGAATTATCTCTGTTCGTCGCGCAAGGGAGGAGGAAGTAAATGCATACGAAAACTGAACCTTTTGATAAAGCGTTTGATAAGGGAGAAGACGTTTCAAAATATCTGGACTTTTCAAGGGCAACCCGCCCTGGGAGAGAGCAAAAACGAGTTAATGTTGACTTCCCGGTCTGGATGATTCAGTCCCTGGATAAAGAAGCCCAGCGGCTCGGTGTGCCGAGACAAGCAGTGATTAAAGTGTGGCTTGCTGAACGGCTACAAGTCGGTGTGCACGCTTAAATGTTCTCGAATCATGGCCTAGAGACCATGGGGATACCCGTGTCTCAGAATGACGTTAGGGGTGACATTCTGTCTGTCCCTGTGTCATCAGAGGAGATGAAAATTAATAAATCAATCATTACGCTTCAAGAATGTGTAAAAGACCGACGTGTTATTGATGTCGATTTTCAACCATCCCGTAATCTTTTGTGGACAGGTATTTGCATCAAAGACAACGGGCAGATTGCGGTGTTCATAAATCTTGACGAAAAGCGTAAACGCCTTGATGGCTTCACGGTGTTTAGGTCAAAGGAAATTAGCCGTTTTCGGCTTTGCGAGAAGACTGAATACCGAGGCGTTACCCAAACAAACATCGCAGCCTTTCTCCGTAGACTCAGTCTGAAAGAAATGGTTGATATGCCATCATCTTTGCAAAGAGCCGCAACGCATGGTCCAATAGCATTTTTTACCGAAGACAATACAAAATCTTACTTTATCGGGAAGATGGTGTCTCTATGCAAGGATCAAGCGAGATTCCGTAACATTGGCACGGCTGGTATTTACACAAGATACAAGGCCATCAAAGTTAAAAACATCAATTTCTTTTCTTTCGGGTGTGAATACGAACTAAGATTGGAGAAGCGACTTAAAAGAAATCGGCCTAACCAAGCCTCGGAGCGTACCTCGTGACCCAGGCGGTCACTCAGTCGCTCTAGGTCAACGTTAGCAGGAATAATAATATGGCAAACATAAATGAAATGTCGCCAGCTGCCCGAAAAAAATTCGGATGTTTTGGTGTGGCTTTCGGGTCTTTATTTTTATTGGCTGGCTTATTTGTAATGTCTGTCGGCATTAAAAATGGGATGAAACAAATGGGTACGTCGTCGTGGCTCAGCGTTGATGGCGTTATTATTTCAAATAATTTTAATAAAAGAAATGAAGAATCAAAGTCTATTGGGCCACTATCTTATAAATATTCCATAGATGGTTTAGCTTATTATTCAGATCGTGTTGTTTTTGTTGATCTTCAAAATTTAGATCATAGTGATTGGTTGCAGTTAGCAAATGGACTTCCTGAGATAAACCCTGAAGCTAATGACAAAAAAATAAAGGTGTCAGTATATGTAAATCCCACTAACTATGATGAGTCCGTATTAAAAAGTGGATATCAGTCTATTTCATGGCGCGGCGTTGGATTTGGTGCGATATTTTCCGGTTTTGCATTATTTTGGATGACGGCATGGTGGCTCATGTCTACTATAATACCAAAGTGGTTGGAAAATAAATCCTACTAACCAGTCGCTGAAAGGGAGGCTGTGACGCTTAACTTTCCATTCTGCGCCTTTATTTCCAATGCCATCAACGCCGGCAATTCCAACTTACGCTGGTTCGGTCACATCTCCCTTTGGCTTTATGTTGGCAAGGCAATTACTCATTGATGCGTGGGCATTTGGGGAGTTCGCCGCCGCTCATCTGGTAACGCTGGCGGGAGACAGGGATGCTCTTCGAATACAAAATCCACTTCATGGCCCAATTACGCGGATGATATTTGCCTCGGCCTCGACGGATCTTGCCATGCTTCCCCATCTCGACCACCACGTCATGAATATGTTCGCGCGACCTCTCTTTTTCACGCCGCAGACGGATAATGCGCCTGACCACAAAGCCGATTGGGGAAAAGAAAACAAGGAGAATGAATAATTTGCCCAGTATTTCTTCAAGTTGCATAGTGATAAAATCCTAAACCTTGTACGCTGGAGCCGTATCCGCGTAGGCGGATGCCCACTGCCAACTGCTACTGCCAACTGCCACTGAGCCGCCTCGGGCGGCGGGCATCACTACTCCAGCTTGAACTCGATGGTGAGCTCATCGTGATCATTGAGAAATGCGACGGTGAGGCCGCGGATCGGGTCGCACTTAGCTGCTGCCCTGAGGACGGTGGCGTCAAAAAGTTCGCTACCTGAGCTTTGTGTGATGCGATAACTGGCGATCTTTCCATTGGAATCCAGACGAATGAGGAGTTTTGCTGGACGTGAGCCGGCCTCACTTGCGCCGGGTTGTTCCCAGGCCTCGTAAAGCGCGGTTCGGACCAGTCCGACACAGCGCGAAAGTTCGTTTGCCGGGAGTTGGTTGCGTGAACCGATCTTGGCCCCGGCAGGGAGCGCATCGGCGATCTCCTTGGAGCTGAGTTTCTTGTCGGTGACAGGCTTTAGTTTTGTAAAATCAATTTTTGGCTTTGTTTTGTCTGGGGGCAGGGTCACACGATCCCCCTTTTTAAACTCGTTTTTTTTCTCTGGTTCTTTCTTCTTTTCCGGCTCTTTCTTCTCGGGCTCTTTTTTCTTCTCCGGTTCCTTCTTTTTCTTTTCCAGAACCACGGCATCCTTGACCGGATCCGGGAGTTTATTGGGTTTGATCGGTTCGACAGGATCTTCGGGATCTTCTACTTTTTTAGGGGGCTGTTTATCAGGCTGTTTGATGGGCTCGATCAAATTCTCATTGAGCACGACCGTGAACTCAACAGGTATTTCGAGCGGTTGCTTTCGGAAAGCGGGCAGGAGTGGGAGGATGATTGCACAAAGGAGAACCAAGCCGTGCAGCGTGCACGACCAACGGAGTGAAAAGGGTGTGATGGGGCCAGGCATGGAAGACGTTTTAAAGGGGTGGGGGGTTATTCAGCAAGGGTGACAAGGGCCATCTTGGTGATTTTAACTTTGTAGAGCAATTTGACAACTGACATGACCTTGCCATAGTCGAGGCGTTCATCGGCGCGCACAAGCACGGCGGTCTCTGCATCGTCTGCCGCAAGATTGCCTAAGGTCTTCTCAAGATCGTCGTGGGAGATGGTCCGATTATTCAGAAAGACCTTTCCTTGGGCATCCAAGGTCACGATGTTGACCTTCTTGCTGGGCAGTGAATCCGTCTTCCCGTGGGGCAGGCGGACTGAGATGCCCTGTTCCAAGGCAGGCGTGGTGATGATAAAGGTGATCAGCAAAATAAAGGTCAAGTCAATCAACGACGTCATGTCGATGTTGTTGATGATCATGTTCGTCTTCTTATGCCTCAGTCGGCGGAGAGCCATTAGTTGTCTCCTCCCTTAAATTCGCAACCGATGCGTCCGACGATCTCGTCCGCAAAACCCTCCATGTCGTTGTTGATATGGCGAACTTTGCCCGCGAGGTTATTATAAAAAATAGCGCAGGGAATGGCGACCAAGAGGCCGACCACCGTGGTCAGCAAGGCGGAGGAGATCGCTGGCGCGATAGCTGAAAGAAGCACGGTGTTCTTTGCACCCATCTCAGCAAAGGCATCCAGAACGCCCCAGACTGTTCCAAGGAGGCCGAGCATAGGTGAGGCGGTTACGATGGTGGCTAACATGCCCATGCCGTGCTCGACGCGAATTTCCTCTTCCATCACGACGTGTTCGCAGGTGCTTCGGACTAACTCAAGCTCGGCTGGAGCCAAGGCGGCACGTTCAGCTCCTCCTTGGTTACGCGTAATGACGGTCCGACGCGTATCCGGATCTAAAAACTTCAGTGTACGTTCGCAGGTGCGATCATAAATCAGCGACAAGGAGGTCAGCGTCAATTTCTTTCTCGAAAGGTAAAGGGCTAAGACATCGCCGCCGGCAATAAATTCTCGGAAGAACCGCTTATTATTGCCCACAATGCTCGAAAGTTCCTTGTTTTTGCCGATAATAATGGCTGCCGCGACAATGGAGCTGGCGAGCTGAATCAGCACAATCGCCTTACCCATCAAATTCGACGACGTGAAGCCATCAATGAGCGTTGCTACGGGTAAGTTCATGGGGCAAACCGTCACAAATTCCATCATAAAAATCTCCTCTTACACCTGAAAAGTATAAAGAATGCGCCAGAGGGCTTAGGATGTCAATACAGAATCACGTACTCCTGATATTTTTTTCACGCCCTTTTTAATGAAAGGTTCTTGACTCTATATGCAAATAATCGGAAAATAACCCTGTTTTAGAAGCTCTAAGGAATTTATTACGTATGCGCATCATTGGTGTGATTCCATCGAGGTGGGGGTCGACCCGTTTTCCAGGGAAGAGCCTCTATCCGATTTGTGGTAAACCGTTGGTTCAGTGGGTCGTTGAGTCTGTCAAACGGGCTCGTCTACTGGATGAGGTCATTGTGGCCACGGATGATGAACGGATAGCTTCTGCAGTTCAAGGTTTTGCAAAGGTGGTGATGACGCGTCCGGATCATCCCTCCGGGACGGATCGTGTGGCGGAGGCAGCCAATCCTCAGGACGAGGATATTGTGATTAATATTCAAGGGGATGAGCCACTCATCAATCCCGATTTGATCGACGCGCTTGCAGGACGCATGAAGGCTGACCCAGGGTGGGCGATGGCGACTGCAGCCTGTCCGATTCGAAACACACGTGATCTGGAGGCGCGGACGGTCGTCAAGGTGGTGCTGGACAAGGATGGTGGGGCGCTCTATTTTTCGAGGTTGCCGATTCCCTGTCGCCGGGATGGTGAACCAGATTTGTCTTCAGGACTCTACTTGCGTCACTTGGGTATCTACGCCTACAGGGGAGCCTTCTTGAAGCGCTTGGTGAAAGAGAAGCCCTGTGCCCTTGAGACCACGGAGTGTCTCGAGCAATTGCGTGCGTTGTATCTCGGCGGAAGAATTGCCGTGATTCAGACCGAGGAGCTGGGCATCGGTGTGGATACGCCAGAGGATGTGGCAGTAGTCGAAGCGATTATCAGAAAGCAGACAGTATGAAAAAGATTAAAGTAGACAAAGCAATTTTTGGTGGTAAACAACTGGCGTTCATTGCTGGTCCCTGCGTGATTGAATCGGTTGAGGGGACCATGGATCTTGCTGAGAAGCTGGTGAAGTTGGCGAAAGAGTTGAAGGTACCCTTTGTGTTCAAAGCCTCCTTCGACAAGGCCAATCGGACCTCGATTGATTCTTATCGCGGACCTGGCATCCTTGATGGTCTCGAAATCCTCAAAGAGGTTCGTGATCGTTTTAACGTGCCGGTGCTGACTGATATTCACGAAGCGTGGCAGGCGGAGTTCGTTGCAGATGTCGTGGACATTCTCCAGATCCCCGCCTTTCTCTGTCGCCAAACCGACTTGCTCGTGGCTGCTGCCGAGACCGGACGTGTCATCAACGTGAAGAAGGCACAGTTCTTGGCTCCTGAGGATATGCGCAATGTGATAGCCAAGATTGAGGCCTCGGGCAACACGAATATCATTCTGACCGAGCGTGGCTCCAGTTTCGGTTATAACAATCTGGTTGCGGATATGCGGAGTCTGCTGGTTATGCGGGAGTTCGGTTATCCAGTCGTCTTTGATGCGACGCACAGCGTGCAGCGTCCCGGAGGTGCTGGTAAGACCAGTGGTGGCGATGGACGCTGGGCACCTGCGCTGGCGCGCGCAGCAGTGGCCACGGGCGTGGACGGCATCTTCATGGAGACGCATGTCAATCCAGCCGAGGCCCTTTCGGATAAGGCCAATGCGATTGCCTTCAAAGATTTGAAACGTGTCTGGCAAAAACTGATTGCGATTCATGCGATTGTTTCAAAAGGAGGGGCTTAAGCGTTAAGCCTTTGAAAACGATGCGATTGAATAAGCCCATCATCCTGCTGTTTGCCTGTCTGACCGTGGGGCAGGCATTTGCAGCGGATTCAGCCGAGAGTATAGAAGCGCGTGCTACACGCTGGCTGACGAATCGGCTGACTGTTGCGGCGTGGCAGGGCTTGGTGGACAAATGGGATGACTCTAAGGCCGAAATGACGGCTCCGATTGAAAATCTCTCCTTGCCTGTGGATCAATATCCAGATGGCCGTAAGCGTATCGTTCTCCTGGCGAGAAGGGCCCAAATCTTATCGAAATCTTTGATCTTTGCTGAGAGCGTTCGGCTGGAAATGTTGTCGCCGGAAGGAAAGTCGGAGGGCGTTGTTCTCGCGGAAGACTGCCTGCTGGATCAATCCACAAAGCGGGGTTATTGCCGAGGCTTGGTGGATGTGACCAAAGGAGCGGATCATATTAAAGGGCGAGGCATGATGTTCGCCGCTGATGATAAATTCATTAAAATACTTTCCGAATCTGAAATTCGGACAAAGCGTATACCATCGCGTGTAGGGAGATTGCCATGATGTTGAGTAAAGGGATGCTATCTGTTTTAACTGTTGTTGCGCTTGCTGGAATGGCGGGGGCGCAAGGGTCAACCGCTGCGGCTGACCTCTTGAATGAATTGAGAGCTCCGGCTCCGACTTCTGTTAAGCCACTGCCACCCAGCCCTGCTGTGGCTAAGCCCGCTCCTGCAGTTCACGCTCAACCTGTTACGGTTGCGACAACTCCAGCGGTTGTGGCGGCTCCAGTGGTTGTGGCGGCTCCACCTGTTGTGACGCCGCCTGCTGTCGTCGTGGCATCGCCTGTTGCAGTTGTGACGCCTCCTGAGGTTGTCGTGGCGCCTCCGGTTGTTGTAGTACCAACAAACGTCCCAGTTCTCGCGGGCGTTCCTGCAAAACCGACGGTCACGCTGACCCAGCCCAAAAAGAAAAAGACCGGCAACTCATTTTTTAGCAAGGCGGGGAGTTCGACAAATGCCCCGTTACGAGAAACTGTGATTACCTCTGACAAGATTGATTTCGACTACAATGAGGGCGTTATCCTCTTTGATGATCGTGTGGTTGTGGATGACCCGCAGTTTGTGATGCATTCCGATCGTCTCTTGGTTTTTATGGAGAGCACGAATGATGTGAACCAGGTCATGGCGATTGGCAACGTGATCTTCTCGAATGACATGCGTTCTGCAACCTGTGATAAGGCTGTCTATACACGTAAAGATGGCCAGGTGGTTTTGTCCGGCGATGTGCGACTGAAGACCGAAGGCGAGACCACTGGCGAGGTGCGTGGCAAAAAGGTTGTGATCTGGGTGGATGATGAACGCGTCGAGGTGTTAGATGGTGCCCGTATCACCTTGCCCCCTGGTACCTTTAAGAAAGTCGGCGAGCAGGAGAAGAAGGCCGACGAACAGGATAAAAAAGCGCCGCTGGCTCCGGAAAAAAAATGAACGAGAATCAAACAATACCCGCCGAGAAAAGTCTCGTCCCTGATCTTCAGGCAGAGGGGCTCGTCAAGAATTATGGGACCCGTACCGTTGTGAATGGCATATCCATTTCTGCGCGTTGTGGAGAGATTGTGGGTTTGCTCGGACCCAACGGGGCAGGAAAGACCACGACCTTCTATATGCTGGTCGGTTTGGTTAAGCCTAACGAAGGGGTTGTCACCTTTCGCGGTATCAACATTACACGGACACCTGTTTTTCGTCGCGCGCGCATGGGGATTGGTTATTTGGCTCAAGAGGCTTCTATTTTTCGTAAGTTGACGGTTGAAGAAAATGTGCTTGCGATTCTGGAGACGTTGCCCTTGAACAAAATTCAACGTAAGGAACGTGCTGAAGAGTTGCTCGGAAGTTTGGGTTTGTTAAAAGTCTCGAAGCAACGGGCCTATACCCTTAGCGGAGGCGAACGCCGCAAGCTTGAGATTGCACGCGCCTTGGTGCGACGTCCTGCCCTCTTGATGTTGGATGAACCCTTTAGTGGGGTGGACCCCTTGGCTGTACACGACATTCAGGAAATCGTACGAGGTTTGCGCGATAAGGGTTTGGGGATCATTGTGACTGATCACAGTGTTCGCGAGACGCTTTCGATCGTTGACCGTGCGTATCTGGTTTATGATGGTAAAATTTTGCGTGAGGGAACAAGTGATTTTCTTGTGCAAGATGAAACGGCGCGCCAGTTTTATCTAGGTGCAAATTTTAGAATGTAATCGCAACAACGAAAGGTAGGTAGTTATGTCAATTGAAGTAAATGTGCGTCATGAAACAGAAGATGCCAAAAAGAAATTTGCAGAGGCGTATGCAGAGGTGTGTGCTGAGCAGATTATTGAAAAGTTTAATAAAGTAGACAATGTGCATGTCGTCGTTGATCACCAACGCTTTCTGTATGAAGCAGAGTTTGTTGTGCATATCAAAGGGCACACGATTGAAGCTAAGGAGCATGCGGAAAATCTGCGTTCGGCGATTGATACCGCTGCGGCACGTGTCATCAAACAGTTGCGTAAATTGGCGAGTAAGGTTGAAGCAGTGCATCTGCATCAGGCTAAACATGTCTAATGAGTGTTAAGACGACAGATAATCACCAAATCATCAACCAGCATGCACGCGTGACAGTCAACCAGTTCTTCAAGGAAGGGCGCGAACGACTGAAACTCGAAATGCTGGCGGGTGAGCGTGGAATCAATCGGGTGTTGACCGAGCCTTTGCTTCATCGTCCTGGCTTGGCGTTGACAGGCTTCTATGAGCATTTTGCGTGGGAGCGTGTACAAACCATTGGTATGGCGGAGTATGGGTATCTCTCTTCCTTGCCAGAGGCGTTACGGAAGCAGCGCGTCCATGAACTCTTTGCAATGAACATCCCCTGCATGGTGTTTACTCGCGGACTTACGGTTTTCCCAGAGATTGTCGAGGTGGCGGAGCACTTGGGTATTCCAGTGATGAAGTCTGAGATGTTGACGCGCGAGTTTTTGCGCGCTGGGACCTTCCTGTTGGAAGAACTGGATGCGCCGCGTTGCAAGGTGTACGGTACCATGGTTGAGGTCTCGGGCGTGGGTGTCTTTATCGAAGGGGCCCCGGGGCTTGGCAAGAGCGAGACCGCACTGGGCCTGATCAAGCGCGGACATGCCTTGGTCGCTGATGATCTCACCGAGTTTAGACGCGACAGTAATGGTCGTTTGATCGCCTCTGCGCTCAACGTGACTAAATTTTTTATGGAGATCCGCGGCATCGGAATTATTTATGTTCCCGCCATCTTTGGAGTGACAGCTGTGCGTGGCGAAAAACATGCCGATCTGGTCATTACCTTGATGCGCCAGGCGGATGTAGACGCAGAGCTTGACCGTACAGGAACCGAGGAACTTTATCGTGAATTTCTCGGCATTAGAATCCCGCAAAGGATTGTGCCAGTCGCGCCCGGGCGTGATCTCGTCAATCTTGTTGAGACAGCGGCTCAAGAGTATAAGTTACGTATGACGGGATACGTGGCTGTGGCCGAGTTGGATGCACGAATTAAAAAGCAGCATGATGCTACAGGGAGTAAAGTAAATGGGACTATTTGATAAAAAACAGGAGTCGCGCGATCTGGTTCTGCTGAACAAGTACGGCATGCATGTCCGTCCAGCAGGACTGTTTGCAAAAGTAGCATCACGATTTAATGCTGATGTCGAGGTTGAGAAGGACGGCAGTATTGTTTCGGGAAAAAGTATCATGGCGTTGATGACGCTTGAGGCCGTTTGCGGAACATCGTTACGCGTCACGGCAAGTGGCCCTCAGTTTAAGGAAGTGCTGGATGAGCTGGAAGCGCTCGTCTCACGTAAGTTTGATATACCTGATGAACAATAACTCAGATTGTTTGTATACAGAACAAGAAGCAGGCATGCAGATTTTTTCGGGCATGCCGGTTTCTCGTGGCTTTGCTTCTGCTCCTGCGTATGTTTTTCGTCCGTTGAACAGTGAGGCTGTTTCCGAGGTCAAGATTGCACCAGAAGCTGTTGAGAAGGAACTGCTGAGGGTACAACAGGCGATCACCAAGACCAAAGAGCAGATACGTGCCATGGCCAATCGCCTCCGCACAGGGCATGGTAGCGTCGCGACGATCATGGATGGACATGAGATGCTGGTTGAGGATACATCCGTTATCGGCTATTTGGAAAAAAGAATCAAGGATCATCTGTACAATGCCGAATGGGCGGTCTCCTGTACTGCCAACCATTTTGCTGGTGTCTTTAACCAGATGAATGATGAATATCTGCGGGAGCGTGCCAATGATGTTCATGATATTGCTCGCCGTATTTTGAGAAATCTTCGTGGACAGGATGATCAAATCCTCACCTTCACTGAGCCTCGCATTGTTGTTGCCGCAGAATTAACCCCCTCTGAAACTATTTTGCTGCCGAAGGAGATGGTGTTGGGGTTGGCAACGGATCGTGGCAGTGTCACCTCCCATGCTTCCCTGCTCGCGCGTGCAATGGGTATTCCTGCTGTCGTGGGGATCGGCCATTTTTCTGAGCATGTCCGGACAGGGGATCGTATTCTGTTAGATGGTTCGCGTGGCAAAGTTATCTTGAATCCAGGTGCTTCGACTCAGCAGGCCTTTGCAAAGGTCGTGGCCCGAGCTCATCAGATTGTAGAGACCGTTGACCAGTTTCGCCAAAAACCGGGTCTGACGCGGGATGGTTATCCTGTCTCTCTGCTTGCAAATGTTGATCACAAGACAGCAAAAGAAGAGTTACAAGCAGTTAATGCCCAGGGCGTGGGTCTCTTTCGTACGGAATATCTCTGGCTCTCCCTTGATCGTGAGCCAACGGAAGAGGAACAATATAAAGCCTATTCTAAATTGGTAGATGCTTTACCCAAAGATCAGGAATTTGTCATTCGCGCATTGGACCTCGGTGGCGACAAGATGGTTACGGGCAGTCATTTTAAGGAGGCTAATCCCTTCCTCGGAAATCGCTCCATCCGCTATTTGTTGAACGAACCTAATATGTTCCACCGGCAATTGCGGGCTATCCTACGGACGAGTGCGCATGGTAACGTCTCGATCATGTATCCGATGATTGCGACGCTTGAAGAGTTCCGTGCCGCAAATGCCGCTTTGAACCAATGTAAACTGGCTCTCAAGGCAGAGGGCATTCCCTTTAATGATCAGATTAAAACTGGGGTCATGATTGAAGTGCCCTCAGCTGCTCTGATCGCTGACGAATTAGCGCAGGAGGCAGACTTCTTCTCCATCGGAACAAACGATCTGGTTCAGTATACGTTGGCTGTTGATCGCCTCAATGAGAATGTGTCGCGTCTCTACCAGCCGACACATCCGGCAGTGCTAAAACTGATTGATATGACGGTGCGTGCGGGCCATGCCCATAATTGCCCTGTCGCAGTTTGTGGTGAAATGGCCTCCGATCCGGTCTTGGCTGTATTGCTGATCGGACTCGGGGTGGATGAATTGAGTATGGCGCCAAACCAGATACCTCAAATCAAATATGTGCTTAGTCAGGTTACGATTGAAGATGCACGTGCCTTAGCGAAAGATGTACTTTCACGTAGCAATTGCCTCGGTGAAACCCTTTACGCGGACTCCAAAGCAGTCATAAAGAAGTGGGTTCCGGACGTCTTCTTTGTCTAAACGCCTTTTAAAGGCTATCCTCAATGAAAAAGCAGAAGGATGATCATGCTCTACTTTTCCCTGTTGTCGAACTCTTTGAGTCCGTACAAGGGGAGGGTGCTAATGCTGGGTTGCTCGTCTCTTTTCTCCGGTTAGGAGGGTGCAATCTCTCGTGCGAGTGGTGTGATACAGACTCATCTGTCTTTGAAATGATGGATACGAAGACGATTCTAGCACGGCTCTCCGCTTTCCGCGTCAGACGCCTAATTCTCACGGGTGGCGAACCCATGATTCATCCCACCTTGGAAACTTTGCTCTCTTCGTTGAAAGAGGCTGGCTACTGGATCGCCCTTGAGACCAATGGATTGATCAATCCCGCCCCCGCCCTTCGGCGTTTTTTGGATTATATTTCCACATCGCCCAAGGCTCAAGCTACGGGTTATCACGAGGATCAGATGATTCGGGAAGCGGATGAGGTGCGCATTGTCGTTGATGGTGACGTGTTTGACTTTTGTATACGCATGAGGGAGAAAATTAGCGCAAAAAATTATTTTCTCTCTCCCTGTTGCCGTAATGGCATCATGAATGTCGCGGAAACGATGGAACTGCTGAAGCGTCTGAATGCCGATCTACATGAGGCCCCATGGCGTCTCTCGCTCCAATTGCATAAACTGATTGGTGTTCGCTAAACTGCTTT
>CAMBQV010000065.1 GCA_945870145.1 Akkermansia muciniphila | reverse complement strand
GAGTAACCACCATGCTCATGGGCAATGTTGTTGATCAGCTCTTGGATGAGCACGGTCTTGCCCACACCCGCACCGCCAAAAAGTCCAATCTTACCACCCTTGCGATAGGGCGTGATCAGGTCAATGACTTTGATGCCCGTCACCAGGATCTGCGTGTTGGGGTCTTGGTCTATGAAGGGGGGCGGATTGCGGTGAATCGGCAAGTGAACCTCTGCGTCAACAGGACCTTTGCCGTCCACAGGACGTCCCAACAGGTTCATCACACGTCCAAGCGTCGACTTACCGACAGGCATGGAGATCGATTCCCCTGTATCCACGACCTCTGCATTACGAACCAGTCCGATGGTGGAGTCCATGGCAATCGCGCGGATACGGCAGTCCCCAAGATGCTGCGCCACTTCAAGAACGAGATTATTGGGTTGATCGTTGAGCAAGGGATTCGTGGTTGTCAAGGCGTGAAGCAAGCGCGGACGATACCCATCGGGGAACTCTACGTCCACAACAGCGCCTAACACTTGGATAACGCGCCCTGTTCTTAATTTCTTTTCTTCAGCCATCTTTTTTCTCCTAAATTCCTCTTCCGTGTCTTTGCCTCTGAAAATAAGGCAATAACGCAATAAGGCAATAACGCATTTTCTAGGCCAGTGTTTCTGCTCCGCTGACAATTTCCGTTAATTCATTCGTAATCGTTGCCTGACGCGCGCGATTGCGTTGAAGCGTCAGCACCTTCTCCATCACTCTCAGATTAGTCGTCGCACTCTCCATGGCCATCACCCGAGAGGCTTGCTCGCTGGCCGCACGATGAAGTTGCGCGAGATACACATAATAATGAACCATCTGTCTGACGATGGCCACCAACATCCGTTCGTCTGCGGGCTCAAGGATCGGCATCTCGGCTGTTTTCCCGGTCGCCTTACACTCCGCCTCTGGATCAATCGGAAGGATCCGCTTCGTCTCAGGATCATGCTTCAACGTATTGACAAAACGACTTCCTGAAAGCCAAACCTCGGTGTAAGTGCCGTCCATGAATTTATCCATCGCGTACTTAGAGATATGACCTGTCTCCTGAAAACTCGGATGCGCGGAGAGGTCCAAGGGATCCATACAAGCGGGCAATTCACGATGCAAGGAGTTGTACCCCTTCTGCCCCACATAGATCATATCAATGGTCAACGCTCGAGTTTCTCGTTGCGCAGCTACCCAGTTACGGACTTCATGAACAATCATACTGTTAAAGGAGCCACACAGTCCGCGATCAGAGGTCATCACCAACATGAGTATTTTTGCAGGGCCTGCGGAAGGCCGCAGACAGAGCCGATGTTTGTCCGCAGCGGGAAGTTGCGAGGCCAGTGCCATTAATTTTATCAACTCCTTGTTAAAAGGTACGGGAAACGAAAGTTCATTCTGTGCACGATGCAAGTGTGAAGCCGCCACCATTTTCATGGTGGAGGTCACACGCCGCATACCGCTCATCGCATTGAGGCGCACATTAAACTCTCGAAAATTAGGCATATTAAGAAGTGTCAGTAAGTCTTAAAAGTGTCAGTAAGTGTCAGTAAGTTAAAAATAAGGCAATTCCCTAATGACTCCTATAGGGTTTGAGGGTGGCACGCATTAAGGGATCAAGGAGTCCCTTCAGTTCATCATCCATCACAGGCTTTGCGTTGAAGCGCTCCGTGTAGGCACGCCCCGCTTCCGTATTATCAAGAGCTTCATAAAGAGCCCGAATGGCCTCTGGGAAACGGCTGTCCGGGACTCCTAAAAAGCCCTTGTTCGAACCCGCATACAACGCAGCAACCTGCTTGTGCGCGGGTACGGGATGATTCGGTAATTGACGTAATACGCCCATGAGGGCACGTCCGACATCAAGCTGATCGAGCGTGCTTGGGTCTAAGTCGGAGGAGAAGCGCATAAACGCCTCCAGCTCTCGGAATTGGGCCAGTTGTACACGCAGGGGACCAGCGACCTGCTTCATCGCCTTAAGTTGCGCATCGCCACCCACACGTGAGACCGAGATACCAGGGTTGATGGCTGGACGCTGTCCCGAATGGAAGAGGCCCGACTCCAAAAAGATCTGTCCGTCCGTGATGGAGATCACGTTCGTCGGAATGTACGCCGAGATGTCATTGGCCTGAGTCTCGACGATCGGAAGCGCTGTGAGACTTCCCCCGCCCTTCGCATCTGAGAGTTTGGCCGCGCGTTCGAGCAGGCGACTGTGAAGATAGAAAATGTCACCAGGGAATGCTTCGCGTCCAGGCGGACGACGGAGCAAAAGCGACATTTGGCGATAAGCTTGTGCATGTTTGGTCAGATCATCATAAATGACAAGCGTATGCCCCCCGCGATCGCGCCAATATTCCGCCATCGCACAACCCGTATAAGGGGCAAGGTATTGGAGTGGTGCGGGCTCCGAGGCATTGGCAACCACCAATGTCGTATACGCCATCGCGCCATGCTGTTCGAGTAGTTTGTGGAGCGAGGCAATGGTAGAGAGCTTCTGTCCAATCGCCACGTAGATGCACTGAACGCCAGAGGTGACTTGATTGAGAATCGCATCAATGGCAAGCGTGGTCTTCCCTGTTTTGCGATCCCCGATAATCAATTCGCGTTGCCCCCGTCCAATAGGCGTCAGCGCATCAATCGCCAAGATGCCCGTCTGCATGGGTTCGCAGACATTTTTACGCTCAATAATGGAAGGGGAGGGAGCTTCGACCGGCAGATAGGTATCAGAAACAATAGGTCCTTTGCCATCAATAGGACGCCCCAGAGCATCGACCACTCGACCCACCAACGCTGGACCAACCGGCACAGAGACGACACGCTGGGTACGCTTAAAAATGTCTCCCTCACGCACCAAGGTGTCATCATCCAGAATCGCCACACCAACGGCATCCTCTTCCAAATTTAAGGCCAACCCCGCGACACCATGTTCTGACTCGAGCAACTCGTTGAACATGACATTGGAGAGCCCATCCACGCGGGCGATTCCGTCGCCAACGCTCAGGACTGTGCCGAACTCCATCACATCGATCGGCTTGTCAATCGCCTGCATTTGGCGTCTGAGCAGAGCCGAAATCTCATCTGGTTTTAATTGTACATTCATAAATTAGGGGTTTAGGCTATAGGGGTTTAGGGGTAGGCTGTATGGGTTTAGGATTTCGGAGAGAACGGATAAGCGAACCCAATACCTTTTCTGTTTCCTCCAGCTTTTGGGTGCAAAAGGGAATATCATCCGCTTTGACGAATCCTAAGCGGCTTGCAAGACTAAATTGATAAGAAAGTTCGCGTGCTGAACCAAAAGCTATTTCCATAAACCGCAGATACTCATTTTGTGTTTCACGAGAGCAACCTTCAACAATGTTTGAGGGGACAGAAACAGTAGCTCTCCTCATCTGAGAAACAAGACCATAAACTTCCTCTTTGGGAAAGGACATTGTGATTCGGTAAATCAGCAACGCGAGCTCATCTGCCAACTCAAACGCACGTAGTTTTTTGTGATCTCTCATTTTTCTCTGTTTCCTATAGCCTAAATCCCTACAGCCTAAACCCCTACAGCCTAAACCCCTACAGCCTAAACCCCTACAGCCTAAAAACCTACCACCTAAACCCCTGGTTTCTGAAGCCCCAACCGCAGCCTGTTTAACCGTCCGGACATACTGGCATCAATCCGTTGGTCATTGAGCGTCATCACGAAGCCTGCAATCAACTCAGGATTCACCGTCACCTGCATCTGCAGGGTTCCCCCACGTGCCTTCAAAATCTTTTCGCGCATCTGCTCCACCATGAGGTCCGTTGGTGGCTCTGCAAACGTAAGCACGACATGCGCACAATCACGCTCCTGATCATACCGCTTGTGGAAGTATTCAAGAATCGATGGGATCAGCTCAAGTTGTCCACGATGCGCAAGCGCGCGCAACAAGACGAGGAGACTATCGGAAAACGTCGTGCCCCAGAGCGTATCCACCCACTGCTCATGGCTACGCGTGTTGCCAGACTGGTACTGGCTGCAAAAAAGGCGAAGCTCTTTGGACTCCCGCCACTGAGCAGCCAGAGCATTCATATCCGAGACCACAACCTCCAATTCCTGACGCTCTACTGCCGAACGGTAGAGAGCCCGTGAATAGGCGCGCGCGTATGTGGAAGGGTCAACACTCACACCTTGACCTCATTCACAAGTTGAGCCTGATAGACTTTTTTCTGCTCAGCCGTCAAGGTCAACCGCATCATCTGCTCAAGCGTATCCGTCATACGAGCTGCTGCATCGAGACGCAAGGCTTCAAACGATTTTCGATATTCCACTTCGATCTGACGTTCCGCATCTCTGAGGCGTTGGTCTGCTACACGGCGCGCATCATCGTCCGCCTTACCCACGATCACTGCGGCATTCCTTTTGGCTTGCTCCGCGATCGTGCGTGACTCCTCTTCCGCTTGTCGGACAAGGTCCTTACACTGCGTCTCAGACGAAGCGATCTCTTCTCTCGCCTGCTCAGCCCCCTCCAGCGCATCTGAAATGCCCTTCTCGCGCTCGCCAACAGCCTTGAGAATCGGCTTCCAGAGGAGCTTGTGCAGACAGATCGCCGCGATCAAGAAGGCGATCCATGTCAGAACCACCATTTGGCCGGAGACCTTCATGACGTCCGTCGGCAATTGCTGGATGACATCGGGAATGCCTGGGACACTCACGACCGCATGCGTCTCTTGATTTTCGCTCACAATAGACTCCTTAACTTCACTGGAATAATGGAATCGTGGAATATTAGAATGATGGGGGATACTGGCTAAAAATGCTACTGCCAACTGCCACTGCCAACTGCCACTCTTCTATTCCCCTTAACCCTTCATCAAGCAGATGACCAAGGCGAAGAGCGCCGCACCCTCAATAAAGGCCGCACCGATGATCATCTGCGTCTGCAACTTGGCTTGCAACTCAGGTTGACGTGCAATCGATTGAAGTCCGCTAAAAAAGACCATGCCAATACCAATACCAGCACCAATAATGGTTATGCCTGCGCCAAGCGCGGCTGTACTGAACTCTGCTAGTGGAAGCATCATACTCTGTTCCTCTTTTCTCTAGTGGTCAATGCTCTTGATTGACCATGATGTTAATAAAAATAGCTGAAAGCAAGGTAAAGATATACGCCTGAAGGAAGGCTACAAAAAGCTCAAAGAAGTACATCACGACTGCTACTCCAACCCCAGGAAGACCCATCCACCCGTAAACAATCGTCATACCCAGCAAGGAGTAGATCACGATATGACCCGCCAGCATGTTACAAAAGAGACGGATCGTCAAGGCGAAGATACGCGAGAAGAAGCTGACAACCTCCATCACGACCATCAAGGGCATCAGCCAGCCCGGCAAGCCGTGCGGGACAAAGGCCGAGAGTAATCCCTTCATGCCACGGAGCCGGATCACGGCATAAAGGCAGACGCCCATGAAGAGTGTGGCGAGTCCGGCAGTCACACTGATATTGCCAGTCACGGAGCTGAAGAGCGGAATAAGCCCCAACAGGTTACCGCAGAGGATAAAGATGAAGAGCGTGCAGAAGAAGGAAAGAAAGCGCTGCCCCACCTCTTTTCCCAGATTCGCGTAGACGATGTGATCGCGGATAAAGAGCACATAACATTCGGCCACCGTGGCTATTCCTTTAGGGATCGTCCCATAACGGCGACGGACTTGAACACCAAGAAGCACTAGGGTGAGCACGACGAGGCCGAGCATCACCACATCATAACGGAACCACTCCAGTGCATTCACGTGATAGAAGGGCACGTTCCAATTTTCCGCCGAACCCGTGTGTCGAAACACATGATGTTCGATGAATTTCTGAACCGACTCTTGCAACCCCTCATTCATGATGTTATATCACTCTACAGACTCCCTAACGTCTGATAGACATTTTCCAAAAAGAAGGAAAACCCCTTTTGGATGAAAGTTGCAAGGTATTATATCTGCTCTTGCTTCTCATTGTCAAACGCAATTCCCATGCCAAAAACGATTTTCTCCCTTTACGGCTACCACTGCCAACTGCAACTGCCAACTGCAACTCATACCCCTCTCGACAAAACAAAAGCTACTTGCTATCATTTAACCCTCTTAATAACCCCAAGAATCTTTTTCATTTATGCTGACTTCAACCCAACTTCAGGCTGTTGCCACGCTGGCGGCGCGACGCGCAGGGGAACATGTCCTCGAAAACCTCCATCGCCGAGCAGATGCCAACTCGGTCCTCAGGATTGATATCAAACACAAACTTGATGTCGAGGCGCAGGATGTCGCGACAGCCGTCATCCGAGCGGCCTATCCTGACCATCTAATCTTTGGTGAAGAATCTGAAACCCCCTGCCCCCCAGCAAAGGGCTATGTCTGGATCATTGACCCCATTGATGGAACCGTCAACTTTTTCCATGGTTCTCACTGGTGGTGTTGCTCCGTGGCTGTCCAACATGACGGAAAGACCCTGGCCGGAGCAGTCTTCATCCCTCAACTGGGCGAGATGTTTGAGGCCACCCACGACAACAGCGCCTTCTGTAATGGCGTTCCCCTACACGTCTCCGAACAGGAGACCCCTGAACTTGCACTCATGGCCACCGGTATGGGCAAATGGCGCAACAAGGAGACCTCGCTTAAGATTTTTCAGGCGATTACCGAACTGGTTCAGCGTCCCCGCCTGATGGGAGCCGCTGCCGCAGACATCTGTATGGTGGCTGCGGGCCGGATTGACGCCTATTTTGAGTCAGGGATCTACCTGTGGGACATGGCAGCAGCAGGTTTAATCCTTGAGCGGGCTAGCGGGATTTGTGAAGTTCTTGCCCGTTATCCGAATGGTCGTCTCGCCATTCTGGCCACCAATGGAAAGCTCCACAATCCGTGCAAAAAGGTCTTGGTCCCGCTTGTCGCAGAACAAAAAAAATGAAAATTCTTGAGGGTGCTACTTGACAAACACCCTCACTATTAGATAAAGTAACACCTCATTTTGTCGCGGCATAAGGTATTCCGATTAGACAGAATGGTTGATTGATGAAGGGTAAAGACATGGAAGCGTATGCAGTTTTGGCCACAGGCGGAAAGCAGTATCGTGTAACTGCTGGCGATACACTGGAAATTGAGAGCCTCGATGCTGAGGCAGGGACAGACATTGAACTGGACACCGTTCTGGCTGTTTCGGATGGCAAGGAGCTGACCATCGGCATGCCTTTTGTCAAGGGTGCTAAGGTTGTTCTGACCATCATGGGTCACAAACGTGGCGAAAAGGTCATTAATTTCAAGAAGAAACGCCGCAAAGGGTATGCCCGCAAGATCGGTCATCGCCAAGAGCTGACCAAGGTAACGGTCAAATCAGTCGCTTAATCGAATGTTCAAGGGGAAGTTCCTTGGGCTTTAGCAACAATTAAGAAAGAGAGTGTCTTATGGCAGGTGCAGCCGCCGCGAGAAATGGTCGCGATAGTAACGCCAAACGTTTGGGCGTCAAGAGGTACGAAGGACAAGTGGTCACCGCAGGGTCTATTCTGATCCGTCAGCGCGGGACAAAGGTTCATCCAGGGCTGAATGTTGGCCTCGGACGTGATCATACGCTCTTCGCTTTGGTCGACGGAACCGTCAAGTTCCAGAAGGATGGCAAAGTTCTCGCCATCATTCCGACAGCCGAGTAGTCTCCTTTTCTGTCTTAACCCGTAACGACCAGTGACCCCGCGATTCAGGACTTCAATCCTTTTCGCTCGTTGGAATGTCGCTGGTCGTTTATTTTTTTTCTCATGAAAACACGTCGATTTGTTGATCAAGTTAGAATCCATGTCCGTGCGGGCAAGGGTGGCGATGGCAGCTGTAGCTTCCGTCGTGAGGCCTGTGTACCAGAAGGTGGTCCAGACGGTGGCGATGGTGGCCGTGGCGGACATATCATCTTTAAAGGTTGCAAAGATGTCGATTCTCTCATTGCTCTCTTTTTCTCGCCGCTGGTCTTTGCTGAAGAGGGCGTTGCAGGCCGGGGACAGAAGATGTTTGGCCGCATGGGTAAGGATCTGATTGTTCTCCTCCCGTGTGGAACCGAGGTTTTCAGTGAAGAGACGGGCGAGCTCATGGCGGACATTGTCTCGCACGACCAAGAGATCATCATCGCCAAGGGTGGCGAAGGCGGACTCGGAAACGTCCACTTTCGGACCTCCACACACCAAGTTCCGACCGAGCATACACCTGGTGAACCTGGCGAAGAATTTCGCCTGCGCCTCGAATTAAAGACCATTGCAGATGCAGGCCTTTTGGGCTTTCCGAACGCGGGGAAATCCTCGCTCCTCAAGCGGATCAGCGATGCCCATCCCAAAGTGGCGAGTTACCCGTTCACGACTTTGAATCCCATTGTTGGAACCGTGAATTATGAAAATTTTTCACAGCTTCGCGTGGCGGACATTCCCGGTATCATCGCAGGTGCTGCGGATGGTGTGGGACTCGGACTTGATTTTCTGCGTCATATCTCCCGCTCGAGACTTCTTGTCTATTTAATTGACATGGCGGGCACGGACAATCGGCACCCTTGGGATGATTACAAGCAACTGCGCAAAGAGATCAAGCAGTATGACGCGGAACTCCTCAAGCGTCCCTCAATTATTGTTGCTAACAAGATGGATGAACAGGCCGCAATAGAAAATCTCCCGGCCTTCATCAAGAAGACACGGACCCATCCTGTCCCAATGTCCACGATAGATCCGGAAGACCTTGGCGTCAAAGCCTTTAAACAGAAGCTACAGGATCTACTTAAGCCTATACCCCGGGGCGTTTTCCAAGCTGAAAAGGCAAAAACCCGGAAGGGTAAGCCTGCACCCGTTGTCATCGAAAGTTGCGAGGAAGAGATCATCTCGCAAGAGACCTTCGCGAAAGCAACCTTCTTTGATCTAGCCCCTAAGAAATCAAAGAAGCAGCAACGCGAAATCAAGTCTGAATAGCCATCCGTCATGAAATTTGCCGTGTTACGTGCCGTTGGCCTTTTACTGGCCTTCTCAGCCGGGAGTTGCCTGCCTGCACTGCATGCGTATAGTTGGTTGATCCGCTGTGGATTGATCTATATGCTCTTCGTGGTTTTTTTGCGAATCGAGCCCTCACGAAAGATGCTCCACTGGAGCCAGCTTTTCTCAGTTGCCTTTAACATCTTTTTTGCCTTCTCCCTCTGGCAACTTTTTCTATACGCTGGCGAAGAAGAACTCGCTCGTGTCGCCTTTTTCACCGCCATTACCCCGACTGCCACCGCCGCAGCCGTCATCGTCTCTCTCATCGGGGGCAACGTCACGTACACGGTCACCACCTTCATACTCTCCACACTCTGCATCACCTGTTCGCTTCCCCTCTTGATTCCCCTCGTCGTTGGAAACCCAACGCCTGGATTGACCCAACACGTTCTCCTTCGCGTCCTCTCCGTGACACTCATCCCCTTGACAGCAGCATTGCTCCTCCGTCGTGTATCCAAGCCCACCGCCATGAAGCTGGGTGAACGCCTCTCCATGAGTACCTTTTACACGTGGATTGGCCTCATCATTCTGATCGCAGCGCAAGCACGCCACTTTCTAGACCAGCAGGCGCAAATTCCCTGGGTGTTGCTCGGAACCATTACCTTGCTTTCCCTCGCCATCTGCGCCATAAATTTCCTTATCGGCTACCTACTCGGACGGCCCCAGTATGGGCTCGAATGTAGCCAAGCCCTCGGCCAGAAAAACAACTCCTACACCGTCGACTTGGCGCTGACCTACGCCACCCCTCTGGTCGCCCTCGGCCCAACCATCTACGTACTCTGGCACAATCTCTGGAACGCCTGGCAGCTCTACCGCCACGACAAGCGTGTGTTGGATAAAAAAAACGAGCCGTCGTCTTCCTCTATTCGCGCATAAAAAGGCGTGAAAAAATCACTGGAGTAATCCCTTTTTTGCATTGCTTGAAAGGGGTCAAAGACGGTATTATATATACCTTATATGGCACCAGAAGAAAAAAACGATAAAAATCTCCAGAATTCACCGCCGACTCCCGAGCTGTCGTCAGGTGAACAACTATCAAAAGAAAACCCTACCGCCACAGCAGGAAGCCTTCCTCCTGGCAAAGGGTTTGGACCTTGGATTGTGATCGGCATGTTGATCATGCTCACCATCGGAATGTACTTCTACAAGCCCGAAGGCGAAATCAAGACGATCGGCCAGCGCGAGTTCCGCGAGATGGTCGAAAAGGGCGAGGTCAAAGAGGATAAGGTTGAGTGGGTTCGCGAACCGAGTGGATCCATGTACCTGCGCTTTGAGAAAAAAAGCGAGGAGAAGAAGAAGGAGGTCTTCGTCGTGAATGCCCTCCCTTCTGAGGGCATGGAACAGTATCTGCTCGACAAGAAGATATACTGGCAACTCGTCTACAATAACAACTACTTTGGCTCCATTCTCCGAGAGCTGCTCCCCATCATCATCATCTTGGGTATCATCTTCTTTCTCTTCGCCCGACAGATCAAGGATCTGAACTCACGCGCCATGGGCTTTGGCAAGAGCCGCGCCAAGATGATGGCGAAGGACAACAAGAAGCTCACCTTCGCGAATGTCGCAGGCATCACAGAGGCCAAAGAGGAAGTGCAGGAAATTGTCGAGTTCCTGAAAGATCCGAAAAAATTTCAGACCTTGGGTGGTCGTATTCCGAAAGGGGTGCTCCTCATGGGACCTCCCGGAACCGGCAAGACCCTTCTCGCGAAGGCTATTGCAGGCGAAGCAGGCGTTCCCTTCTTTAACATCAGTGGCTCTGACTTTGTCGAGATGTTTGTGGGCGTAGGCGCCTCGCGGGTCCGAGACATGTTTGACCAAGGCAAAAAGAACGCGCCATGCATCATCTTCATTGATGAAATTGATGCCGTGGGCCGTAGCCGCTTCTCTGGCATCGGTGGCGGACATGATGAACGCGAGCAGACGCTCAATGCCCTGCTGGTGGAAATGGATGGCTTTGAAACATCCGAAGGTGTCATCATCATCGCAGCCACCAACCGTGCAGACGTCCTCGATCCCGCCTTGTTGCGTCCGGGTCGCTTCGATCGCCAGATTATCATCGACTTGCCCTCCAAGGAGGGACGCGAGGATATTCTGAAACTGCATGCTGTTAAAATCAAGCTGGCCTCTGATGCCGACCTCTCTCGCATCGCACGCGGCACGCCTGGCTTCTCGGGCGCAGACCTTGCAAATCTCCTCAACGAGGCAGCGCTCCTGGCAGCACGTTCCAACAAACAAGGGGTTGAACAAATCGACCTCGAAGAGGCGCGCGATAAAGTGTTGTGGGGACGTGAACGCCGTAGCCGCGCCATGGATGACAAGGAGCGTCGTATCACCGCTTGGCACGAAGCAGGCCACGCACTTCTCCAAGTGCTCTGTAAACATGCCGAACCGCTCCACAAGGTCACGATCATCCCCCGCGGACAAGCCCTCGGCGCAACCATGTCGCTCCCGGAGAAAGATATTCTGAACCGGACGCGTAACGAATTGCTAGATCAACTCGTGGTGCTCATGGGCGGTCGCATCGCTGAACAGATCCATACCCACGACATCTCGACCGGGGCGCGTATGGATATCAAGATGGCCACCGAGATCACGCATAAGATGATTTGCGCCTTTGGCATGAGCGACGCCTTTGGCTTCCAGTCGTTTGGTGATAATCAAGAGACTCTCTTCTTTGGCCGCGAAGTCACACGTAACAAGGCTTATAGCGAAGATACTGCCGAACGCATTGACCGCGAGGTTTCGCTCTTGCTTGAACAGTCGTGGAAACGCGCGACGACCCTGATCACAGAGAACCGGCAGAAATTGGAAAAACTGGTTGAGAAGCTGATCGAGCGTGAGACCATGGATGGACGTGAAGTAGAAGCATTGCTGAATGACAAACCCGAAGGCGAAAAGGTTGAAGGGGATGCAGCAAAGACCGAAAACATCAGCTAAAACAGCGGAAGCAGGCGCGACCTTTCCTGTTGGGTCCAAGAGGCCAACACCTCTTTGGCGTTGCAGAGGGAGGACGCTCTCGCTGGCTACACCGCTCGTGATGGGGATTCTTAACGTCACCCCAGACTCTTTTTCTGATGGGGGACGCTACCTTTCCACCGCGCGAGCCCTTGAACATGCTTTAGCCCTGATTGCAGCAGGAGCAGACATTGTCGATGTCGGGGGTGAATCCACACGCCCAGGGGCTCAAGCTCTTGATGAAGCCGAGGAACTCCAGCGCGTTCTTCCCGTGATTCAGGAGCTTTCAAAAAGGGCCTCGACTCCCATTTCAATTGATACGCGCCATGCGGCCGTCGCACAACAAGCCTTGGATGCAGGGGCGGTCATCGTCAACAATGTCGCCTGTTTCACAGAGGATGACGCGATGGCGACCGTGGTGAGAGAGATGGGTGCTGGACTTGTCTTGATGCATAGCCGTGGCACACCACAGACCATGATGTCCCTCGCCGTTTATGAAGATGTCGTCGCAACCGTGGAGACTGAGTTGAAACAAGCCTTGGTGTTTGCGCAGGAGAGCGGTATTTCCCGTGAAGCGTGCGTGCTAGATCCAGGGCTGGGGTTTGCAAAAAATACCGAAGGGAATCTACGGTTGTTGGCTGCGGTCAACCGTTTAAGCACGCTCGGCCCCCTATTGATTGGTGCCTCACGAAAGCGATTTATTGGAGAACTCTGTCACCAGCCTGACCCGGCCCAACGGTTGAGTGGTAGCCTCTGTGCAGCAGTCTGGAGTGCTTTACAAGGAGCCTCCATCCTACGCGTACATGATGTGAAAGAAACAAAGGAGAGTCTTGCTTTAGCAATGGCACTCAAGGCTATTCACGACAGTGAGAAGAGAACATGTTAGACGAATTCCTAGAGATCAGACTCACAGATGCAATACAGATTTTGATTTTGTATTTCTGCATCTATAGTGTCCTACGCTTTGTCCGCGGAACCCGCAGTGCACAAGTGCTGATGGGCGTCGGAATTCTTGTGCTCATCTTTCTGGGGTTCACCCACCTCTTCCGCTTCGATGTTCTTGCACGCATCAGTTATTATGTCTTGGGTGGCTTTGCCTTGAGCATGGTCATCATCTTCCAACACGAGATTCGTCGGGTGCTGGCCCTCATGGGCGGACAAGCCCTTATCATGGGCACCAACAATAGCCAAGAGCAGTTCCATGTGCCCGAGATCCTCTGCCAATCACTCTTAGAACTCTCAGCGAAACGAATCGGTGCGTTGGTGGCAATCGAACGTGGCATCTCGCTCGTCGGTTATGAGGAGGCAGGTATCCCCTTGCACGCCTTGGCCAGCCGTGAGCTTTTTCTCTCGATTTTCACACCTCCCCAGCCCTTGCATGACGGCGGATGCATCATTCGCAATGGAAGGCTTGCTGCGGCGCGTTGTCTCTTTCCTCTTTCCAACCATCCGGACTTCTTGTGTGGCACGCGCCACCGTGCAGCAGCGGGGCTCAGTGAAGAGACAGATGCTGTTGTCTTTGTCGTCTCGGAAGAAACTGGCGCTATCTCTGTTGCTTACAACGGCAAGCTGAATCGCTACACGGAGAATGCCCAACGCAAAATTCTTCGCTGGCTCCGCTTTGCCATGCCAGATCAACGTACACGCCACACCTCCTTCTCTGCCTGGATGAAACATCGTTTTGTCCGGCAATGGAATCAGTTTGCCCATCAGGTCAAGGAAAGGAGTGAGCATGCAAGCCATTAGTCTTCGCAGCCTCTTGTGGCTTCTCTTCATTCGCGACTGGCCTTGGAAGATGCTCTCCTTTGCCATCGCCCTCATGGTCTATTTTTCGCTTCGCTCTGAACTCAGCAACCTGAGAACCCTCGCGGTCCCCATCATGGGAGACGGCTATGTTATTACCAGTGTCCAACCGCAAAGCGTCTATGTGACTCTGCGCGGCACAAAGGCGGAACTGGATCAACTTTATACACCTAATGTCCTTTTTCTCGTGAAACCTTCCATGCCGGCGAAAGAGATGAAAGAACCGATCTACAAGGAGATCATCCGCGTGAGCTCCTCGCATGTAAAACAAATCGGCCGTTTACGGGTTGCCCGTATTGAACCCTCCTTTGTCAGTGTCCAATTTGAGCGTCCGGTCAAAAAGAGTGATGACAAACCCCTGATCCCCCTTCCCTCTATTTTAACCATCCAAGATTCGAACCCCTCTAATGTACAGGCCTCGCCTGTGACCTCTGGAGAACCCCATCAACCTTAATGCTATGGAAGAATTTGTAAAAGAAAATCCTTTACAGGACCGACATGAAATCGAGCGCCGTGCGCACCGCCGGATCTTCGGTATTATTTTGTTGCCCATTGCCTTCTTTCCGCTGCTGAGCCTCATTACTTACAATTGGCGCGACATCTCGCTATTGAATGCACCGCCCCTCACGCCTCCGGCCAACCTCATCGGTCTCGTCGGTGCATGGTCCGTCTTCATCGGGTATAACATCTTTGGCCTTGTCTTGTGGGTCATCCCCTTCATGGTGCTCAGCTTTAGTATCATGTTGCTCTATGGGAAGATCGCCACGATCGGTCGCAAAATGGCCTGGATGTTCCTCTTCCTCGTGGCAATGTGTTGCCTTGTCCAACTGGGGAGCGAAACCCTCTTTGACTCCATTCTTGAAAACCTCAACCTCAAGCCGAACGCGG
>CAMBQV010000064.1 GCA_945870145.1 Akkermansia muciniphila | reverse complement strand
TACAATCAAGGGAAGGCCGACAGGGAAACCGATAGCACTACTTGCCTCGGATACTGCTGCGATTGTGCACTTTGGCGCTGAATTCCCCTCTGTGGCGCAGAAGCTGGCGGAACGCTATTGGCCAGGGGCGCTGACCTTAGTCCTGCCCTGCGGCGAGACGTTTGAAGGTTTTCGTGTGCCGGCGCATAATGGTGCTTGTGAGCTCCTTGCTGCATGTGGGGGTGTTTTGCGGGTGACCAGTGCCAATTTGAGTGGTGAGATGCCAGCGCTCTCTGCAGTCTCTGCGCTTAAAGAGGTTGGGTTGGAAGCGGATCTAGTTTTGGACGATGGCGTATCGCCTGGCGGCGTTCCGAGTACCGTGGTCAAGGTTACGAAGGATGGGGTACTGACGGTCCTTCGTGAGGGGGCGATTTCGGCAACAGAGATTCTGGCGTGTGGAGGTTAAGAAGAAGATGAATGAGATAAACGAAAAACGATTAAAGTTAAAATTGATTGCCTGTAATGTCTTTCAGCGTGAGGCCTGTTGGTGTCTCTCGCATACACCTCATCTGGTTGATCCTGTTTTTGTGGAACTGGGCATGCATGTCAACCCCTCGTATTTGCGTGAACGACTCCAAGCCTTGATTGATGCGGAAAATGAACAGGATATCCGCCACGATGCTATTCTCTTGCTCTATGGTTTGTGCGGGAATGCGGGTGTCGGACTGGTTTCACGACGCACACCGCTGGTGATTCCACGTGCCCACGATTGTGCGACTGTGCTCTTAGGAAGCGTGGCGCGCTATGAGGAGGTCTTTGGTGCTAACCCGAGTCGCCCCTTCTCTTCGCTTGGGTATCTGGAGCGGGGCATGGAGACCTATCGGACCGAGGGGGGATTTTTTGGCACCATGGGGGATACGTATGAGACGTATGTAGAGCGCTATGGCGAGGATAATGCAAAGTTCATCTGGCAGACGCTTCACCCTGTGAGAGAGGATGAGCCTGCGCTCTTCATTGACCTGCCCGAAACGTCAACTCCGGAGGCGATGGAACGCGCACGTGTGCGTTTAGAGGCTGATGGTGCCGCCCGAGAGTGGAAGAAGGAGCCTGGCAATATTCGCATGATTTATCAGTTGATCAATGGTGTCTGGCCTGAAGAGGAGTATCTGCAGGTTCCGCCGTTCCATGTCACGCAAGGCGTTTATGATTTGAAGCAAGTCATTGCTGCCTCTGCGATTCCCTCGGCAAGCGAAGTGTGTACCCTCGAATGAGTGAATGGCTCCATAAATTTATGACCATCTTGCCTGAGGAGGATGGCGTACGTGTCTTGAAGATCATCTTCCTCTTCTTCTTTGGGATTGTTGCGTTGGTCATTCTCTTTGCACCCTCGCCCGCCCCTGGTAAGATGACGTATCGGATGCTCCGTGCGGGGATTGTTGTGCTCTTCCTTGCGGTGCTGGGATATCAAATGACGTGGCAGATTGGTGGCTTCAGTCGAAGCGATTTTGTGCGCTATATGCGCCGCTATGACAAGCGTCCAACACCTGTAGCGCGGCAAATCATGCGTGGCCCGATATTTGATTGCCGTGGACTTGTGGTGGCTGCACCACGAGCCGATGATATGTGGGGCCGAAGATACCCTTATGGAAATGCGTTTGCCCACCCCATCGGTTACTACCATCCCCGTTGCGGGATTACGGGCATCGAGTTGCTGTACGACTCTTATTTGAATGGGTATCTCCAGGAAGAAGATACGCTTGAGAAGGCGAAAGATCTGTTTAAGCGCCGTCCAGAGGAGGGGCCCTCTCTCACGTTGACCCTCGATGCCAGATTGCAGGAGACAGCGTTTGATCTACTGAGAGGCCGGAAGGGTGTTGTCATTATGATGCGGCCGATGACAGGGACGATTCTGGCGTTGGTGAGTTCGCCTGGCTTTAATCCTCATGATCCGGGTCCAGCCTCGATTGAGGAAAATATGCCAGCTTTTAATCGAGCGACGCAGGGTCTCTATCCGCCTGGCTCCCTGTTTAAGATTGTGATTGCAACAACAGCGCTCATGGAGAAACGATCCCCGATCTTCTCTTGCCCTGGGATGGGGTATGTCGCAGCGGATAACACCCCTCCCATTCGCGATAGCGAATATTATTCCTGTGAACGTCGAGGCGCAATATGGCCAGGGTGGGGGAACTTGAACATGCGGGAGGCGATGACACACTCATCCAATGTCTATTTTTCTCAGCTGGGCGTGGCCTGTGGTCCGGAGGCTTTTAACGCCATGATGAAGCGACTACATATCAATGAACCGCTGATCTACATGAAGTCCGTGGATGATTCGCTCAAAACGGTAGCTGGCAATGCCCCTGTTGTGCGCTATCGCTCAAAATTGGCGATGCTTGCTATTGGCCAAGGAGAGATATTGATGACCCCCTTACATGTCGCAGCAATGACCGCAGCGATTGCTAATGATGGCGATCTGATGGCACCCCGTGTGGATATGGCGGAGACCGTGAAGAAGCTGGATACGCTCTGTTCGGCGGGTGTCGCCCAGCAGGTCCGCTCCATGATGCGGCAAGTCGTCATCAGTGGTACAGGTAAGGCCTGCAATTTGCCAGGGCTAGAGGTCTGTGGTAAGACCGGAACGGCACAGGTTCCAAACGGAGAGGATCATGCGTGGTTTACCTGTATGGCGCCAGAGAAGCATCCTAATATCGTCGTCACGGTGCTGATTGAGAATGGGGGCTTTGGTTCTGCTGCTGCTTTGCCAGTGGCCAAGGAAGTTTTATTGGCAGCGGATCGGCTGGGGTATGTCAGAAAACCAGAAGTCATGAAAATTTTGAAATCAACACCTCCGAGTGTGGGGAGAAAAAAGTGAAGAAAGGCCAAGCCATTATTGGTTCAGTTGCCTCTGCGACGGGAGTCTATCTGATCTCCCTCATGGCGCTGACTTGTGCCATGCTCTCCCTGCTGGGGATCGAGGCGTTCTTGAATCCAGGACGTGTTCAATGGCAGCCCTTGCTCCCACTTGCGCTCTACGCAACCGGTGTTCCCGTCGTACTGATCTGGTTGGCCTTGAACCATTGGCGGGGGGACTCTGGTGTTTTGGGTTCAGTGATCGTGTTAAGTGCGATGGGGGTGTTGATTCAGTTTCGGATGGGGAGTTATGACGCTATTGATCTAAAGACCAATATCTATCCACTCTTGCCTTTAGCACTCGGACTGGGAGCATTCGTCATGGGGGTGACTCTTACCAGCAAAGGACGTGGTGGCTGGATGCAGATGCTGGGGTGGGGCGCTTATTTTCTGGCTATTGGCGTACTCGTCGCCATGATGGTTCTGGGGAAACAGTATCGAGGGGGGGTCTACCTCTCTGGAAATATCAATCCAACAGAAGTGATTAAACCCTTGTTGGTCTTCTTCCTCGCGTGCTATCTCAGTCAGCGACAGAAAGATTTTTCAGATACAGTCAGTGGCATCCCTATTCCTTCCTTTCCCTCCTTGCTTGGATTGGTCATCTTTTGGGGAATTCCTCTCTCTGTGGCCATCCTCTTGCGAGATATGGGATTGGTTGTGTTATTAAACACGATACTGATTGTGATGCTCTTCGCGGTTGCCAAACGTCTGGGTTTTCTCGCAATCGGACTTGCAGGGGTGGCCGCGGCTACTTTTTCTATGCAGTTTATCTCCTCCCATGCGCAGGCACGGTTTGATATCTGGTTAAATCCCTTTATAGATCCCACGGGCAAAGGCTGGCAAATTCTCCAAGGACTCACCGCAATGTATTCTGGAGGCTGGTGGGGTTCAGGGCTTGGCACGGGCGCGCCGGAGACGGTTCCGATCGTGACCTCTGATTTTATTTATGCTGCCTTTGCCGAGGAGGTAGGTTTTGTGGGGTGCGTCTTTCTACTCCTCATTTATGCAACCTTCTATTCGCGTGGCTTCCGCGCTGCGGGCGTAACGCGAACCCCCTTCGAACGCCTCCTCTGCGTGGGGCTGACTGCATCCCTTGCGGTGCAAACGCTTTTGAATGTGGCGGGGGTGACAAAGGCCCTTCCGATGACAGGAATCACCTTGCCCTTCATCAGCCATGGAGGGAGCAGTCTTGTGACCTGCCTCTTCATCGCGGGTTTGATTTGTGGGCTGTCTGATAATGAGTAAAAAGGAGTAGCATGATTGCATTTTTGAATGGTATTTTAGCTGAAAAAAGTCCAAGCGTCGCGTGGCTGGATGTTCAGGGCGTGGGGTATGAACTTTTCATCTCTTTAAGCACGTATGACCGTTTGCCGGCCACAGGATCTCCGTGTCGACTTCTGACCTATCATCACATTCGTGAGGATGCGCAAATTCTCTTTGGTTTTATACAGACAGAAGAGAAACAGATGTTTGAGCGATTAATCAGTGTGAATGGCATTGGACCAAAAATTGCCTTGAGTGCATTAAGCGGCATGACGGTTTCCGAGTTGACGAGCGCGATTGCAGAGGGCAATATCAAGCGCATCAGTGGCATTCATGGCATTGGCAAGAAGACCGCGGAACGGCTGATTGTTGAGTTGCGCGACAAGGTTAATCCCTTGGAAGCGCTTGCTGCTGCAACAGCAGGGGGTGGCGATCCAAAAGCCGCGATGTTGCGTGATGCGATCTTGGCGCTGACCCAACTTGGTTTCCCTCAAGATACCGCCCATAAAATGACGCAAGCCGTCTTTACGGCCAACCCGGATATCCAAGACGCCGAAACCCTTCTCCGCAAGTCGCTGAGCAGCAAGTAAACAGAGAACAGAGGGCGGAGGTCAGAGGGCAGAACCAGGGCGTAACAATTGAACAGCGAGAGGGATGGTAATGGTAAGATTTTATCACGTTTCCATGGTACCTGTGCTAGGAGTAGTAGGTATTGTTGCCTGTTTGGCCTGTGGTGCTCAAGCAGATGTAAATTTGTCAACTAATGGTGATACAAATAGCTCTGATGTCGCTGTGACGTTATGCAAAGTAAATGGCATAGAGTCAGAGACTGAAAAATATGAAATGTTAGCTACGCTAGCATGTGGCAATACTCCGGAAGTGAAGTCTGCATTGGTGGCATATTTTATGACCCTTCCACCGTCACCGGTCACGACCAATCCGTATTCCGATTCATTTAAAGCAAAGGTATTCAAATTAGTTCTGCCACTTCTTGACCAGACCGAGCGAAAAGCGTTTATCTTGGTAACTATTGACATAGAAGCCGCAAATATGCGGGAGGCAAAAAAACTAAATTGGGGTAATATGTATCCTGTAGCTCTTTGGCGGGAAATCGTAATCGCTATTGATAAGGATAACGATTTTTCTGTGTACTTCTATAAATTGTCAACATTTTCTAATGACCTGACACTGCCTGATCAATTTAGAGAGGATGCAATGGCGAAATGTGCAGAGTATGCGTCACGGGATAAAAAAGACGTTGAGAACATTCGGGATATTTTACGAAAACTTGAGCCACAGCCAGAAAGTTTTATTCCATGGGAGGACTATAATGACCCGGTCAAACGAAAAGAATATTATAAAACTTCAAACATAGGTGCGCGTGACCTGACTAGAAAGTGGAGACAAGAAGGTAAAGAAGTCAAATTCGAAGCTGACTTAAAAAGATTAATTAAGTTTGGATTGAATGCTGTTGAGCAAATAGTCGCGATGCTTGATGATGAAAAATTGAGTAAGGAACGGCGAGATGAGTTGGCTGAAATAGCCGCTAAATGCTTCTCCAGACTTCGAGATTTGAGTTCTATGGATCAAAAACGTTCAGATCTGTTGGCTGACAAGCTTCAAAAGTATATTGATACGATGGAAGATAAAGGAGCCTTTTGTCATAGAGAGTATACGATCCAAGGATTATCCATTTATTATAGAAATCTTGGAAGAGAGTGGAATCCCCGTCCTGAATCGGGGTGGGCTCCGACGGATAAACATTTTCGATCATCCGTAAATGTCACAAACCGGCAACATGTGATTAAATCTAAAAATGGTCCGGTTACAGATTAAGTGCTTGGTTTAACTCAGGGGTTGTAGTTTCTTGTTCTAGAATTGGCATCTGTTTGGTGGATTCCGCATGGTGAGGGGCATTTTTATTGGTAAAAGCTGACTGAGGAAGGTTAAGTCATCCAGGAAGTTGAGCGCGTGTTATAAGCGTAAAGCGAATTGACTTTCATCGGCGACCGTTCTATCATTTGACGAATGACTCCCACTCAACAAGGAGTCAAAAGGAGTGAAGGTATGAAAAAAAGTTTTGGTGTGGCATTAGGCGTTCTGGTGTGTTCAGCCGTGCTTGTTTCTGGTTGTGGGAAAGCGAAGAAGTCAATCTCTGAAAAGATCGCGGAAAAGGCTATTGAGATGAGCATGAAGGATGCGGATGGGACCTCTGCAAAGGTTGACCTCTCCAAGGTGTCGATGACCATCAAAACGAAGGATGGTGAGACGGCCGTTTTTTCAGGCGAGGGAGCTTCTATTCCAGCAGATTTTCCAAAAGATGTCTATGTAGTCAAGGGCGCAAAGATTCAGATGTCGATGAAGACGCCAGACGGCTACATGCTGAACCTGCAGGTCGAGCAGTCTGCCGCGAAGCTCGCTGAGACGTATGAAGCTGAATTGAAGGCTCAGGGATGGAAGCAGGAAGCCTCCTTTGATATGGGTGAAACCCGTTCGCTTTCGTATAAGAAGGATGAACGCCAAGTGGCGATTGTCATGGGAAAGGCGGATGCAGCCACGACGGTGATGATTACTGTGACAGATAAAAAATAGAGCAAAAAGAGGTTTTACTTGATTCTACTGCATGAACAGGATAAAGTATAAGCTTCTATTAACTAATGTAGAGAGGTTTTGATATGGCAAAGAAAGCGTTCAATATTGACCCAGTTACTATGCGGTCCATGCCCTTCTGGTGTGTGGGTAATCCCTTAGGAGATCCTTTTGGTAGTGCCGTGCTCCAGAAGATTGACTCCATTGAAGTTGCTAAGATCTTGGCGGAGTCGGCAAAGGAAGGTCTGATCGAAGCGACCTCCTTCCATGACGATGATTTGGTGCCATGGGATCCGGCCAATCCGAATGACGATCTGGATAAAAAGAGCGCGACCTATCAGAAGCTTCAGACGATCAAGAAGATTCTCGATGACGCAGGACTCAAGATCAACATGGCGACGTGCAGTCTTCATGGCAACGCGATGTTCCGTAACGGCGGTTTGACGAATCCGGATCCAAAGATCCGTGCAATCGCCAAGAAAAAGGTCGAACGTAACATTCGCATCGGTGCGATGTTCGGAGCCAAGTATTTGACCTATTGGGTCGCACGTGACGGCTTCGAAGTGCCGGTAGCTGTGGATTGGAAGAACGTCTACAACTGGATCGCTGAGGCGCTCAATGGCGCATATGACTATGTGAAGAAAAATAAGTTCACCAACTATGTCGGCATGACCATCGAGCCAAAACCCAATGAGCCCCGCGGGCACATGTTCATCCCCACTTCAGGGCATGCGGTTGGTTTTATCTGCAGTAAGCTGAAACATCCGGAATTCTTTGGTGTCAATCCTGAACTTCTGCAGCATGAGAGCATGGCGCTTCTCAATGCGGTTCACACCGTCGGTTACCTGACCAGCATGAAGAAGCTCTTCTTCCTGCACTTCGGCAGCCAGATTAAGGCACAGTTCGATAACGACTTCCCACCGTTGATCGGTCCGGAAGGCTTGAAGGAGACGGTACAGATGTTTTGGGCACTGCGCAAAGTCGGCTGGAAGGGCGTGGTTGAGTTTGATTGCCACATGCTCCGTGCAGATGGCGATCCTTCTGATCCGATCGGTTGCCGCAAGAAATTTGTCCGTGACTGCATTCGCGCACTCTCGACGACACTTGTGCTGGCGGATCGCCTGATGGAGCTCAAGACCGAAGGACTGAGCGCCTCTGATGTGGATCTCGCCGCAACAGCATTGATGTGCAAGCTCGACAAGAAGACTGTTGCCGAGTGGATGTAAGGTCAATATCCAATAGTGAACACGGAATATCCAACGGTAGAACGTGGGAGAGTTAAGTGTTTGTGTGACCAAGGACGCGCTCAGGCGCGTCCTTTTTTCATGTGCATTCACGGCGAAATACCAGTGACCGTGTGAGTACGACAAATAGGGTATGATTCTTCATAGCAACTTAGAAGGGGCTGGTGCCAAGATCTTGGTTGTCTTGCATGGGCTCATGGGTTCTTCAGAAAACTGGCGCACGATTCAACGTGCGCTAGCTTCTCAAAACCGAGTGATCTGCCTGGATTTCGCCAATCATGGGCTCTCCCCATCTGCTCCTCTCTTTACGTTGGATACACTGGCCTCGGATGTTTTCGAGACGCTGGACAATCTGGGCGTAAAGAGCTTTTTTTTGCTTGGGCATTCCTTGGGTGGCAAGGTGGCTATGCTCATGGCCGCTGAAAGACCCGAGCGCGTTAACGGCTTGATTGTGGTTGATGTGACTTCGGATGCCATTTCGCCGGTTTTTCTTTTTATCTTGCGGGCCTGTCAGAGTCTCGCGCTTGAAAAAGCAACCACCCGTGCCGAGTTGGATGCGGCTTTGGCAAATAATGTTACCCAACCCGAAGCCCGTGCCTTTCTGTTGAAGAATGTCGCGCGCGATGAGGTGGGCCGTTTTTTCTGGCGAGTTCCGCTCGATCATCTGATTTCCAATTATCCAGCGATCAGCGGTGCGCTCGAACTGAAGCACCCCTACAGCGGCCCGTTAACGATGATGGTTGGCGGAAAGTCTCCCTTTCATGTCATGCAACAGGAGACGGCACTCCGTCAACTTTTTCCTCAGATCGCCTTTGAAGTTTTCCCCGAGGCTGGCCATTTGCTCCACAGCGAAGAGCCCCAACGGTTCATTGAGGTGGTCAATGGGTTTCTGGCGGAGAAGAACTCCTAACTTCCTTAGGCGCACTGAATCTGCTAAAGTCTCACCAATCAATTCCAAGAGAGGGACCCCATCATGAAGCATTTTCTCCAATTAGAGTTTAAGCCGGCATCTGCAGAGCAGGGGGGATTCCATGTCATCCCAGCTCCAATGGAGCTCAGCGTCTCCTACGGTGGGGGAACACGGAAGGGGCCTGATGCCATCATTGATGCCTCCCAGCAACTGGAAGCTGACATCTATGGGTATCGCCCTGGGGATTTGGGCATCCATACCCAAAAACCAATTAAGGTCGCCTCAAAAAAACCGGAGGCATGGATGGAGGCTATTGAATCAAGCGTTTCTAAAGCGCTATCCCATCAGGCAATTCCGGTCCTTTTGGGAGGCGAGCATACTGTCACTTTGGGCGCGGCGCGTGCGTTCCATAAGGCTGGGAAGAAGATCGGGGTTATCCATTTTGGTGCCCATGCGGATCTACGGAATAAATATGACGAGATTCCCCTGTCGCACGCATGCGTGATGCGGCGTATTCATGAACTTGGTTTCCCAATCGTGCAAATTGCTACTCGGGCAGTCTCTCAAGAGGAGAAGGATTACCGTAGCGCGAATAAAAAGACCATCACGGCGTATGATGGACTCGACATTGCGGATGGACACATGCCGGGTGACTTTATGCCACGGGGGTTTCCGAAAGAGGTCTATGTGACCTTTGATGTTGCAGGACTCGACCCTTCTGTCATGCCTGCGACAGGGGCCCCAGTGATCGGCGGGCTTTTCTGGTATGATGTCATTCGAATTTTGCGCAGGGTTGTCTCCGCCCGACGGATTGTCGGGATGGACATTGTCGAGTTTGCACCGATCCAAGGGTTCCACCATGCGGACTTCACGGCGGCCCTGCTCACCCAGGCCTTGATGTCCATGGCCATCGAGTCTGGGGAAAAGAGGCGAGCTTCAGAACATTAATAATTATTTTTGGCAATTTTTCTGGATGCTCCTCGTTTATACTTCAAAGGGATTTTTATAATATGAATAAAACGTTTAGCGCTGTGGGAATTGGACTGGTCATTGGACTATTTGTTGGAGCAGGGGGAGCCTTTGGGTGGCAGGTCTTGATGGCGCCGCCTCCAGAAGTCCCGGTTTTGCCAGTAGCGCCCCCACCAAAGATCGTCAAGGTTGTGGATGAACAGGCCTTGTATGAAGCCAAACGTGAAATTGCCGAATTGAAGAGTCAGCTGGCAAATCAAGTGAGTGAGCCGCAACAGCCTGAAGTTGTCAAAGAGGAACCCAAAGTTCAGAAAGACCCTGTTTCACAGATCGCCTCGATGATCAGCAAGGAGATATCCCCTGAGCAGAAGGCGGAATGGGAAAAAAGACGTACGGAATTCCTCCAGCAAATGCAGCAACGAGCCACGGAGCGTGCAGATTTTCTAACATCGCTCGATACCGCCAACATGAGTGAGAAACAGCGGGTTAACCATGAGAAGTTGCTCGCCAGCGTGAGCCGTATGAATGAGTTACGCACCGCGATGAGTGATGGCAAGGGCGAGGTTACTGAGCAAATGCGTACCGAGATGCACGATTTAAGCCATTCTGTGGATGACCTCTATAAAGAAGAGCGGTCAACACTGTTGGAGATCACGGGGCGCAATATGGGTTATAACGACGATCAAGCCAAGACCTTTGCTAGTCAGATCCAGACGATCTATGACAGTACCTCCTCGCGTCGGGGCTGGGGTAATTTCGGAAGGCGGTAAGCCAAGGGTATTCCGTTTTCGCGGATACGGCTACGGTGGACAAGACAGCGGATGGATCAGGGGGGGATGCTCGTATCCATTCGTGTCGTTTGCGCCATTCGGATGGTAAAACAGCTGGGCATTTCGCTCACTGGATGTGGGAGTATATATTTTGTCAATTTCGATATTTTTGGGATTGCTTAGAATCCTTAAAGATAGTACTCTAAAAACTTAATTATTGAGTGTGATTAAATCTAAATCAATTAGATGTAATCGTTTGAGTGCGTCTCTTTACCGATAGGAGTCTCTTGTGATTCCAGTTTTGCGTTATAGATTCAGTAAAAAATGGCTTCTGACCCTCTTTGTGGTCAGTTTTGCTTTTTCTCTTGTTTCCCCCGTATCTGGACAGATTCAGAGTACGATACGGGAGATTCGAGAAAACGTCCTCTTGAAGTTAGCAAAGGGCGAATATGAGGCCGCAATCCCCGATCTTCTCGCACTAATTGATGCCTTAAAAGAGGTCAGTTCCACCACGGGCCGTATGGATCTCGAGAGCATCTATTACAACTTGGGAATTGCCTATTTTATGACTGGCCAATTTCCCAATGCGGAAGCGGCCTTTCTAACCTATCGAAAAAAGTACCCTGCGGGTCCTCGCGCTGCGATTTCTGCCATCTATATAGCGGACTGCCTTCGATTTTCATCAAAAGCGAAAGAGGCGATAAAGGCTTACCAAGAAGCGTTAAGTCGCTATGAGTATTCTGCGGATATCAAAGCGGATGCCTACGGCAGTATTGCCCGTTGTTATTTAACCATGGATGATTGGAACGCCGCACGTGACCCGCTCCATAATGCATTTCGTTACTCGACAGATAGTTTAAGGCGAAGTCGGGCTGCGACGTTGTTGGCAACGTCGTTCCTGAAGACGATGACCTTGGATAAACTCTATCAAGTTACCCCTTATCTTTTGCAGCGTGATTCACTGGCTTCGCATTCCATCGCCTTTAATCTTTCAGCGTTAGAGGCTGGCGATGTACTCTTTGGCGACGAACGGTATCGTGAAGCGTTGTGGGTCTTTCGCCTCGTCTTTCCCTACGAAGAGGTGAAGCGTCGTTCCGAGGCTCATCTGGAGCGGTTGAAAAAACTGGCGGAGTATGAGAAGCGGATCAAGACAGATCCTCGGCGCCTGATGCGTATCATGGAGTGGATTGGTGATGCGGAGGGAGAACTAAAGATCCTTGCAGATGTTAAGGTCTATGATGAGGATCTTTTTTATCGGATCTCCCGTGGTTACATGGAGGCCTTTCGTTACCATGAGGGGTGTGAATCCTTTATCCATCTCCATGAGATAACCCCTGACAAGGAGCGTGCTGAGGAGTGTCTCTATCTCGCTTATATCTGTTCCTCGCACTTTGACACGCGGAATAAGTTTTTTACCCTCGCGCGGCAGTATATGGATAAATATCCTGCAGGCAGATATTATGATGAAGTCACGATGATGACGGCGCAGGTCTATGTACAAAACAAAAATTGGCCGGTGCTCATTCCTTTCCTTGAAGAAGTATTGAAAGTCAGTCCCAAACATCAGATGGCTGCTGAATGTCTCTTCCTCCTCGGATATGCGTATTTCATGGAAGAACAATTTGATAAGTCGGTTGAGCGCCTTCGCGATCTTCGCAAGCGTTTCCCCGGGTGGGAGCAGGTGGATGCCGCCATTTATTGGACAGCCATGGCGTTCATGTTCCCTGGCAACTTCCAAGCGGCTGAAGAGGAGTTTTCTCTGGTCATTAAGCAGTCTGGGTCAAAATATGTCGAAGATAGTTTGTATCGACGTGCGGTTTGTGTTTATGCCTTGGGTCGGTATGAGGATGCCGACAAGCAACTCGTAGCCTTTCTGGAACGTTATCCTCAAGGGGCGTTACGTTTTGAGGCGCACATGATGCGTGGGGATATTGCAGGGACGATGGGCGCTGGTCTGGAGGCCGCAAAACATTATCAAGAGGCTCTGAAGTCTCCAGATGACTTGATCAACATTGAGTACTACAACCATGCGGCGTTCCAAGCGGGACAGATTCTTTATGATGCTGAAAAGTTCAAAGAGGTGCTTGAGCACTTTGAGAGCTATATGTCTCGTAACCGCGAGGGCTCAAATATTCCGCTGGCAACCTTTTGGTCAGGGAAGTCGCTCTTCAATATGGGCAAGCAAGTCGAAGCCCTACAATTCTATAAGCAGGCTGTGGAACGCTTTGGCCAAGATCGTAAGGCGATGGGCGTTGACTTGATTTTGGATGAGTGGATCGCGACCACCAAGCGTATCGGAACAAATGAGGTACGAGAGGCCTGGACACAGATGGCTCACAATTGGGAACAGGCGCGTGCGACGAGTAATCATGTGATGCGACTTCGTTACCAACGTATCCTGCTGTTTAAACCTGAGATCACGCCGATTGCTGCTGGCAAACTCAGGCAGAATCTTTTAAATGAAGAAAATTTGAATTATGCCAGCCCCTCGGTTATGGAGGTGATGTTGGACAGCGCGTTAGCCCAGAATTTGACCCTCATGACAACGCTCACAGCAGAGCGAATGATTGCAGATTACCCAGAGACGGATATGGCATTGGATGCTCGCATGGTGCTCGCGAAGCAGTCCCTTGAGAAGGCTAAAGAGCCTAATACGGCTACTTTTGTTGCGACTGAACTTGTCAAGAAGGCAGAACAACATCTGATCGTTATCAAGGATGTCTATGCAAATGGCCAAGGTGGGGCGGCAGAGGCGTTACTCTTGCTGGGCGGAATTTACCGTGACCAAAAGAAATGGGATCAGGCTCAACTGTGTTTTGACTCTGTCTTAGGGGTCAAAGCGTGGCGGACCAGTTGGCCAGAAGCTTTGCATGGCTTGGGACTCTGCGCAGAAGCCAAAAAGGACTGGGTCAAAGCGACAGCCTATTATGAGCGCATCTATGTTATGTATAACAACTATCGCTCGTGGACGGCCAAGGCTTACCTGCGGCGAGTTGAATGCCTGATGCAACTCTTCCAAGAGACCAAAGCAAGGGAAACGCTAACTGAATTCTTGTCCCAAGAATCGCTCAAGCAACAACTAGAATATGAGCAGGGGGTTAAACTGCGCGCAAAGTTGGAGGGTAAGGGGATATGAGCGTGATGCGTACAGCCTTGTTGCTCGGTGTGTTCTGTGTGGGTACTCTACAGGCGCAGAATTTCGGTGCCTCTAAGCCACCGCCAACAGAAACTTCTGTGGTGGCTCCAGCGACTGCCTTTAATAAATACCGCTTTGGAAATTTGCCCCCCGTCAAGGCCGGTATTCTGATTCAACACGACAATAAGAATGTCGAGCCGATCTACAACGAAGTTACCTTCTTGGGCCGTCAGGATAACACGGTTCTCATGCAGGGGACAAAAATTGGAGCCCTCGCGGTTCAATTGGATAGAGCAAAGATCGTTCGCTGTGAATTTGAATTTGACTATGATCGGTTAGCGGTTTCGACTGCGCTACAGAATAGTGACTGGGGCACGGCGGTTAATATCATGACGCCTTACGTTCGTCTATGCCTGCCTTATCTGGATATCCCGGATAACAATGGCTTGGAAGTGGCCATGGAATTGGGAATGTATATGGTCAATTCAGCGGTTCGCGAGTTGCGGAACGCAACAGACAGTAATGCGGTGGTGCGGGCTCATCGGCAATATGAGGCAGCCTATTCAGTTTTTAAGAATGCAGGACGCGCAGAATGGTCGCCTGAAGGTCACTTAGCCATCTTAAAAGGGTGTCGTGCTCTACTGAAACAAAATAAGCTTCAGCAAGCTGTTACAGACTTTGAGACCTTAGATGAGCCAGATCCTGAGGATGTTGCCTATGGCCACTATTGGTTGGTCCGGGGGGAAATACATTATAGCAAAGGACAAATCCGTGAGGCACTTGAGGCCGCGTGTAAGTCAATCATCCTCGCAAACAAAGATGTAGAGACCTTTCCTGATGCCTTGATGCTTTCGGCGAGCTGTTATCAAAAGATGGGACGTTTCCATCGGGCTCGCGATGTTTATTATGAAGTAGCTGTGATTTTTACGGGAACGGACTGGTCGACAGATGCCCTTGCCGAACTGACCAAAATTATGGAGGCGAAGACCACGCTTGAAAAAGAG
>CAMBQV010000063.1 GCA_945870145.1 Akkermansia muciniphila | reverse complement strand
GCGCCGGTTTCGGTCAAGCCTGAAACCACCATCCTGCAGGCAGCACGTCAAGCAGGAATCACGATCCCGACCCTCTGCTTCTTAGAGAAAAACGACCCTCTGGGCGCCTGCCGCGTCTGTATGGTCGAGGTCGAGGGGGCAAAAACCCTCATGGCTGCTTGCGCAACGCCTTGCGCAGACAAGATGGTGATTCACACCAATACGCGGCGTGTCCGACAAGCCCGCAAGCAAGTCGTTGAGCTCCTGCTTTCAGAGCACGACGGGAACTGTCAACTCTGCGACCGGAGCGAAGATTGCGAATTGCGCAACTTGGCGGCTGACCTTGGCGTGCGTGATATCACGTATCAAGGGGCCAAGGCTGCACCACTCATGGACACGTCAACGCCCGCACTCACGCGTGACAATAGCAAATGCATCAAGTGTCGTCGCTGTGTCACGGTTTGCTCCTCGGTTCAAGGTATCGGCGCGCTCTTCCCGCAGGGACGAGGCTTTGCGACGGTCATTGGCCCTGCCTTTACGCGCAAGCTCGATGGCGTTGCCTGCGTACAATGCGGTCAATGTGCCGCGGTCTGCCCCGTTGGGGCCATCAGCGAACACAGTGCGATTGAAGATGTCTGGCGCATGCTGGACGACAAAACAAAAACCGTGGTTGTCCAGACCGCTCCCGCCATCCGGGCGGCTTTGGGCGAAGCCTTTGGGTTGCCCCCTGGGACCCGCGTCACCGGCAAAATGGTCTCCGCGCTTCGACAACTCGGCTTCCATGCTGTTTTTGACACGAACTTTACAGCAGACCTGACCATCTTAGAAGAGGGCACCGAACTCCTCACCCGTCTGAAAAGAGCCTTGGTCGAGGAGAAGAAGGTTGCCCTCCCCATGTTCACCAGTTGTTCGCCAGGGTGGATCAAATTCGCGGAGTACTACTACCCGCAATTCCTACCCAACCTCTCGACCTGCAAGTCGCCACAACAGATGTTTGGGGCTCTGGCCAAAACCTATTACGCAAAAAAGATAGATCGTAAACCCGAAGAGATGATCGTCGTCTCGGTCATGCCCTGCACGGCAAAGAAGTTTGAGTCTCAACGTCCAGAGATGAATGCAAGCGGTGTGCGTGACGTAGACTATGTCCTCACGACGCGCGAACTTGCACGGATGATTCGTGAGGCCGGGATTGACTTTAACGCCCTCCCAGACGGAGAGATGGATTCGCCACTAGGGCTCTCCTCAGGGGCGGCCGACATCTTCGCCAACACGGGTGGTGTTATGGAAGCAGCCTTAAGAACCGCTTACGAGATCGTGACGGGACGCGAACTCCCTGTCGAGAATCTCCATGTCAAAGCCATCGAAGGACTTGAGGGGGTGAAAGAGGCTGCCCTGACCATCACGGGAACCGTACCAGAATGGTCCTTCCTTGAAGGTGTGGAACTCCGTGTAGCCGTCAGCCATGGACTAGGCAATACGCGCCGACTGCTGGAGCGAATCAAAAACGGCGAAGTCACCTATCACTTTGTCGAAGTGATGACCTGCCCAGGCGGTTGTATCGGTGGTGGCGGGCAACCCCGTTTCACCGACGACAGTGTGCGTTTAAAGCGTATTGCCGGTATTTATGCCGAGGATGAAGGTAAAAAACTGCGCAAATCCCATCAGAACCAGCAAGTTCTAGATCTATACTCGCAGTTTCTTGGCACGCCGCTCGGTCATACCTCTCACGAACTCCTGCACACACACTACACCGAACGAAAAACGGATTAAGACGTCCTGGAATAGTGGAATATTCCAGAAAATCCACTATTCCAGAGTCCCATTAATAAATATTTTTATTTTTATTTTTTTCGGATTGCTTTTTGACCCCTAATTTTGCTATATTAAACAACTTCACATGAAAATAGTCATTCTTTTAGGTGCACCTGGCTGTGGAAAAGGAACGATGGCGGGACGTTTGTCTGCGTCAAATCCTACTTTCCAACATGTCTCCAGTGGTGACCTCTTACGAACGGCTGTCAAAAACCAAAGCCACCATGGCCTTGAAGCTGACGGATTCATGAAGCGTGGCGAACTGGTTCCCGACTCCCTCATCGCTCAGATGATTGCCGAGTACATGGCAACGCTACCAAACGAGTGTACCCTTCTTCTAGATGGATTTCCGAGAACCCTCATTCAAGCCGAAATGCTCGGCAAAGCCCTCGCAGGTTCCCGTACCACATTGACACATGTCGTGCTTCTCGATGTTCCTGACCCTATTTTAATTGACCGTATTGCAGGCCGCCGCGTGTGTCCTGCCTGCGGAGCTGGATACCACGTGGTGTCAATCCCGTCCAAGGTTGCAGGTCTCTGTGACGTGTGCGGAACTATACTTGTGGTACGTAAGGATGACAACCCTGAGACGGTGCAGCACCGACTGGAAGTCTATAAAGCCCAAACCTTGCCATTAGTGGCCTATTATGAAGCCCGTGGACTGCTCAAACGCATCCAAGCTCATGATGTTCCTATTAATGACATTGTTGAAAAGCTGCGGCATGTTATTTCATGAAGGTACCTCTCAAGAACGCGAAAGAGCTTGAGGCGATGCGCGTGAGTTGCCGATTAGCGGCAGAGGTTCTTGCTGAAGTAGCAGCGGCGGTGAAGCCGGGGGTGACAACAGGCGAATTGGATGTGCTGGGACAGAAGTTGATTGGAGAGCGTGGAGCAAAGGCGTCATTTTTAGGGTATCGTCAATATCCAGCAGCAATGTGTATTTCGGTCAACGAAGAGGTGATTCACGGGATTCCTGGGCGGAGGGTTGTCCTACCAGGAGACGTGGTGAGTCTTGACGTTGGCGTGTTGAAGAATGGATTTCACGGGGATTGTGCGACCACTGTGATGGTGAGCGTAACAGACCCCGATAAGATCCGGTTGGTCGAGGCGACGAAGCGAGCACTTGCAGCAGCAGTTGCGGCAGTGCGACCGGGCGGGCGCCTCGGAGACGTGTCGTATGCGGTGCAGAGTATCGCAGAGGCATCTGGTTGTGCAGTAGTTAGAGAGTTTGTAGGCCACGGCGTGGGGCGTCACCTTCACGAAGACCCGCAGATTCCCAATTACGGTAAACCGGGGAGCGGACTCATCTTGAAACCTGGGATGACCTTGGCGATTGAGCCGATGGTCAATCTGGGGACGAAGGATGTGTATGTTCTTGATGACAAATGGACAGTGGTAACACGGGACGGGAAAACGTCCGCACACTTCGAGCATACCGTGGCGGTGCTTGAAGACGGTTCAGAGATCTTGACGCTGGCATAGAAGATTTCTGAATTTTACGCTAGACAAGGTGACGGACTTTTGGTTAAATCAAAAGCCCTTTTTTGAGTAAGGAAAGAATAGACCATGAAAGTTCGCAGTTCAGTACGTCGCATTTGTGAACGTTGCCGAGTGGTACGTCGCAAGGGTGTCGTTCGTATTATTTGTACAAATCCGCGCCATAAACAGCGTCAGGGTTAATGAGAGAGGACAACCATGCCGAGATTGATGGGTGTGGATATTCCCGGTCGGAAACGCGTCGAGTACGCGTTACGGTATATTCACGGAATCGGCCCTAAGAGGGCAAGTGCTGTGGTCGAACAATGCAAAGTTGACCCAGCGAAAAAAGCTGACGATCTGACACCGGATGAAATCCGTCATATTGTGGCTTTCATTCAGGACACCTACCGAGTGGAAGGTGATCTGCGCCGCGAGGTTTCGCAGAACATCCGCCGCCTGATTAGCATTGGTTCGTATCGGGGAATGCGTCACAAGCGCGGTCTGCCGGTTCGTGGCCAACGCACGCGTACCAATGCACGGACGCGCAAAGGTGGCAAGAAAACGGTAGGTGCGGTTCGCGACAGAGGCGAACGGGCAGCCATTAAAGCCAAGGTGTAATTTAACCGGTCAGGATGTGTGTGAACGCATCTGCCAACTACTTTAAGGCTAAAAACGCATGAGCGAAGAAGCGAATAAAAAAGAAGAGGCACCTGCCACTGAAGAGCAGAAGGTGCATGAAGAAGCCGCTGCGATATTGTCTCTGGGTGAAGAATCCAAGACTGCCGCAACGGACATCAAGAAAAAAGGTAAGGCAAAGTCGATTCCTGCTGGTATCTGCTTTATCCGTTCAACCTTTAACAACACTCAGGTTTCGATCACCGATTCCCGGGGTGGAGTGATTGCCTGGAGTTCAGCCGGTAAGGCTGGCTTCAAGGGGTCGCGTAAATGTACAGCATTCGCAGCAACCATGGTTGCTCAGGATGCAGCACGTCAAGCGATTTCCAAGGGCATGCATGAAGTTGAGGTCAGGGTTCAAGGCGCAGGCGCTGGACGCGAATCCGCCGTGCGTGCTATTCAATCAGCCGGCATTCAAGTGTCCTTGCTGAAAGATTGTACGCCAATCCCGCATAACGGTTGCCGTCCGCGTAAACGGAGGAGAGTCTAACATGGGCAGATATACAGGACCCGCGTGCCGGTTGTGCCGTCGCGAGGGACAGAAATTGTTTCTGAAGGGCGCACGTTGTTACATGGCAAAATGCGCAATTGAGCAGGGTCAATCCGCTCCCGGTCAGCATGGTGCGCGCCGCGGACGTAAGATGTCTGAATATGGACAGCAGCTTCGTCAGAAGCAGTGTTTGCGCCGTCAATTCGGTATGCAAGAACTTCAGTTCCGTCGCTTCTTCAAGGAAGCGTTGCGTCGTAAGGGCGTCACGGGCGAAATCCTGCTCCAATTGCTCGAAACACGGTTGGACAATTTGGTTTATCGTCTTGGCTTCTGCGCTTCGCGTCGCTCGGCACGTCAGTTTGTTCTGCACGGACACATCCTCGTCAATGGCAAAGTCTCCACGATTCCTTCAATGATTTTGAAGGCAGGCGACACCCTTGAAGTACGTGATCGTCCTCGCAGTCGTGACGCGGCCACTCGTTGCCTCGAAGCAGCGACTCCCCAGCAGACGCCCACATGGGTCTCCTTGGATCGCAAGAGCTTCAAGGCTGAATTGCAGTCGATCCCGACCCGCGAACAAATCGCGCCAGTCGTCGATGAGCAGGCCATTGTCGAATTGTATTCCCGCTAGTTATAATTGAATTCCATTAATGGCTGCCACGTAAACGACATGTTGCGTGGCATAGCCTGAAAGGACGGAAACATGCCAATTCGTTTGAGCCGTTTCGAAATGCCTCGTCGTGTACAGAAGGATGAAACAACCGCGACAGCGACCTATACGCGTTTTGTTGCAGAGCCGTTTGAAGTGGGCTATGCCCGCACCATCGGTAACTCGCTACGCCGTATTTTGCTGTCCTCGATTGAAGGAGTCGCGATCACCTCAGTGAAGGTGCACGGCGCCAATCATGAATTCTGCGCACTTCCGGGTGTCAGCGAAGATGTGACAGACATTATTCTCAACTTAAAGCGTGTCCTTCTCAAGAGTTACAGCCGCTCCTCCGTGATGCTGAAGCTCCATAAGAAGGGTGCCTGTGTAGTGACCGCTGCTGATTTCGCAGAGGACAACTCGGTTGAAATCTTGAATCCGACTCAGCACATTGCTACGCTTGACTCCAATGGCGTGCTTGATCTTGAGGTTGAGATTCGCTCTGGGCGTGGTTTCTGCCCAGCAGAAGGTAACAAGCCTGAAGAGCAGGTCATTGGTCGTATTCCAATCGACAGCATCTTCTCCCCTGTCAACCGTGTCAATTTCCAAGTTGAAAATACGCGTGTGGGCCAGCGCACAGACTACGAAAAGCTGGTTCTTGACATCTGGACAGATGGACGTGTTACACCTGACGATGCACTCAAAACTGCCGCTGCTGTTTTGCGCCACCATCTCGATGTCTTTGTTGACTACAGCGAAGAGGTTCTGGAGTTCGAAGAGTCTGAAAAGAAGGTGGATGAAGAGCGCGACAATCTGCGCCGTATCCTCAATATGAGCGTCAATGAGATCGAGCTGAGTGTCCGTGCTGCGAATTGCTTGAACAATGCCAACATTACAACTGTAGGCGAGCTCGCAATGAAGACAGAAGCCGACATGCTGAAGTATCGTAACTTTGGTAAGAAGTCGCTCAACGAGATCAAGGACAAACTGGTTGAACTGGGTCTCTACCTGGGTTACAAGTTTGACCCTGACTTGATGGAAGAAACTAAGTAAAGGATTTTGTAAGATGCGTCATCAAAGAATTACCAAGAAGTTCGGACGTAAGACCGCACATCGCAAGGCACTCCTAGTCAGTCTTGTCACCAACCTGATTCTTCAGGGAAGTATCAAGATTACTACGGCCAAGGCGAAACAAACGCGCAAGGATGCCGAGAAGATTGTCACCCTCGCCCGCAAGGGAACGTTGGCTGCCCGTCGTATCGCTGCCTCCCGTCTGCAAAGCCCAGACGCTCTCCAGAAACTGTTCGACTCCGTCGTACCGTCCATGGATGGCCGCAAGGGTGGGTATACCCGTATCGTCAAGCTCGGCCAACGCCGTAGCGATGGTTCGGAAATGTGCCTTCTGCAGTGGGTTGAACTTCCTGCACCTGTTGTAGCTGTTGCAACACCTGAAAGCAAGTAAAACCTCATGGCTTTCGAGCCGTCTGGAAGAGAAGGTGGGTACGTCATCCGTATCCACCTTCTTATTTTTTAGGTTTGTGCATTTTTGTATTTATTCGTTGCACTGTTTACGCTATTCTATGATAACTTTTTAAATCAGGGAAAGAGCGGTTTTTTCTATGAAACGCGTAGCAGTCCTCATGGGTGGAACATCAAACGAGAGGGAAGTCTCTTTGCGCTCTGGCGGAGCCGTTGTTTCGGCCTTGCAAGCAGAAGGGCTTGAGGTGCTCCCTGTTATTCTCAACAAAGACAGTGTCGATGAACTTCCACGTGATGTCGAGGCTGTCTTCTTGGCCCTTCACGGCGGGTATGGAGAGAATGGCGGAGTACAATACGACCTCGACCAATTAAATATTCCATACACAGGGCCTGGTGTTGCTGCAAGTAGACTTGCCATGGATAAGATTGCGACGAAGCGATGTCTGGATGCTGCGAAACTTCCCACACCCCCCTATGAAGTCCTAACCAACGAAATGACCTCTTCCTCCATTTCCATCCCCTTGGTCGTTAAGCCACCCAGGGACGGGTCCAGCGTCGGTATCTCCAAGGTCTCTGAGCCTTCCCAATGGACTGCAGCCCTTGCAGAAGCTCGAAGCGTGGACCCTCTGGGAGAGGTTCTTGTTGAACGTTACATCCCTGGCCGTGAATGGACTGTGGGCGTGGTCGGGGGTAAGGCCTTGCCCGTCGTCGAGATCCGTGCACCCAACGGCTGGTATGGCTTCAAAGAAAAATACACGATGGGCATGACGCAGTATCTTTTCCCGGAGGATGAGGCAGACGTGGACCGTGCGTTGCTTCTCTCCTGCCAGAGCGTAGCTGTTCAAGCTTTTCACGCGCTGGGTTGTCGCGGGGTCAGTCGCATTGATTTCCGTGTCACGCCAGAGGGACAATTGTTTATTCTCGAAGTCAACACTCTTCCTGGACTTACCGCAACCAGTCTTCTGCCGAAAGCCGCAGCACGCGCAGGTGAATCCTTCGGTGCACTTTGCGTACATCTCCTAACACTTGCCGCACATCATTAAGTATTCTCATGGTATCCGAGAAGAAAGTTACAAAGATCACGACCTCATGAAATGGACTCTTTTTAAAAGTAAACCTACACCTCCCGCTGGGCGTGCAACGGGTAATGGAAGACGCATGACCGGTATCCAGACGGGCATTGAGCTTCCTCCAAAAGTCAAATTCAGCTTGTTCTTTTTACTTATACTCCTGGCAACGTGGCTTGTTTGCCAAGGAGGATGGTCCCTCTTTAATCACTACTATTTCAAGACTTCCCCAATTTTTACGTTGAAAGACATCCGCAAAAACGTCACAGTCACCACCGGAAAGACGCTAACAGCTGAAGTCATCTGTGGTGTGTTGGGGTTAACGGAAGGGGTAAATGTCTTTGACCTGTCGATCGAACAGAAACGGAGGGACTTGCTGGAGTGGACGGCAAACATCCGTGACCTCACGATTGTCCGGAGAATGCCGGATAAACTCATCATCACAATCATTGAACGTGAACCTATTGCCCGTATCGGCATCAAGGGCGCAGAGGGCCGTGTCATTGATGAGGAGGGCGTCGTCTTCAACCGTAACGCTGGCATCGGCGCACTGCCCTTAATCAAAGGATCAGAAAACATTGCGAGCTTGAAACCCGGCGATAGGTTGCGGGGAATTGATATGTCCGCGGTACGTCTCGTCAATTGTGCGCAGCGCCCTGAAGTCCGACTGCGCCTCCTTGAATTGGACACGGTCAAAGACGATTACCTGCTCTTAACCTTCTCGGATCACCGTCAAGCCAAGTTTGCTTGGGAAGGTATGGACGATGATGAGAAGGATACTTTCGCAAAGATGCAGTCACACTTTGATGACCTCGCACGGCTCATGGAAACTGAAGCGGGCTCTATCTGTTTGATGTGGGATGCACGGGTGCAGGGACGGATTGCAGCAACCCTCCCGGGTATCGAATAACGTAAGAGAGATGAGGTTGAGTATGGGAATGCCTCCTATTGCAGCATTGGAAATCGGAACGTCTCGGACCGTCGTATGTGTCGGCGAGGCCGGTGAAGACGGAAAGATGCGAATTACAGGGATCGGAAAATATCCGACCACAGGCGTTCGGAAAGGTCAGGTCATTGACCTCCAGCAAGCGCAACTCGGAGTGGATACCGCTGCGGTCGAGGCTGAAAAGATGGCCGGCGTGGATGTCTGGCAAGTCTTGATGGCAACCTCAGGCGGTCATATTCAGTCAAACCATGGCAACGGACAAATCCCGATTCGTTCAAGTGACCGTGTCGTCACGCGTGAAGATGTCGAAGAGGTGACCGCGATCGCTAATGAAACCCAACTGGAAGTTGATCGACAAGTATTGCACACCATTCGTCAAACGTATACACTTGATGATCAGCCTGGTATCCTTGCACCTCAAGGCATGCGTTGCAATACGCTCAGCTTCAGCACCCTTATTGTTCATGGACAAAAAAATCGCATCGAAAATGTCGTGAATGTGGCCAAAAGTGCGCGACTTGATGTGACCGATGTGACCTTCTCAGGAGTCTGCGCCGCGTTAGCCGTTCTCACACCCGAACAAAAGAAGAACGGGGTGGTCTTGCTTGACTTCGGTGGAGGCACTACCAATTATGTGGCATATACCAACGGCATCGTCTCAGCCATTGGCAGTATTGCCGTGGGGGGAGATCATATCACGAATGATATTGCTCTGGCCTTCACGATCCCTCTCTTTCGCGCAGAGGAGCTCAAAAGAAGTGATGGCTCAGCCATTATCGAATCTTCGAGTACCACCCGCCGTATTGCGTTGCCTGCCGAAGTCGGAGCTGCGGAACGTTCCATCAGTTGCAAAGCCCTGCACACTGTGATTAATGCGCGGATGGAAGAGACCCTCAAGATTCTGCGCTCGCGATTAGAAGAGTCCGGGGTGCTCATCCACTTGGGAGCAGGTGGCGTGATGACCGGAGGAGGTGCGTATCTGCGAAAGCTCTCGGAACTGGCCCAACGTACACTCGGTATTCCGTGCAAGATCGGACTCCCGATCAATGTTGACGGACTTGCTGAGCAGGTTGAACAACCCGCAGCATACGCAACCGTTGCGGGTCTCATCATCTATGGCCAAAAAACCTACGAAGACACCGGACTGCTCTCACCCCTTCGAAAACTCATCGGGAAAGTGTTTCATTCATGAACAACGAACATCAATTACCTCTTATCTTGATCGGTATTGGCGGGGGTGGCGCACGTTTAGCTGCTGCCATCCATCAGCGCTATGCGGAGCCGATGCGGATCGTTTGTATTGACACCGATGCCATGGCCAATCGCGAATGGAGTGCCGACTCCATCCCCAGCCTCCTCATCGGTGCAGCGCGTCTTTCGGGTAACGGAACCGGGGGCGATGTGGTCAAAGGAAGACTCGCCATTCAAGATGATATTCACCTCTTACACCCGCATCTGCAAGGTGTACGTACTGCGGTGATTCTCACCTGTATGGGCGCAGGAACAGGAAGTGGTGTCACACCCGAAGTCGTGAGTACCTTACACGAACAAGGGATTGCAACCCTCTGCATCGCCACAGAACCCTTTGACTTTGAAGGACCTGCTCGACGCGCGATCGCGAATCGTGCCCAAGCCATGATTGAAGATCATGTCGATTCTCTGTGCAGCATCAAACTTGATGAACTCTTCAGTGCGACAAATGAGGTGCAACTCCCTGCCGCCATTGCTTCAGCCAATGAGATACTTGCTTCGGGTGTGACACTCCTCTGGCGTCTCTTGACACGTCCAGGTTTCTTAAGTATCAATGCCGAACGCCTCCATTCGTTAATTGTTCAGGGAGGTACTGCCACTTTTGGTACTGTACAAGCCACCGGAGCTGATCGGGCAGCGACCTTGACAAAGGCCCTTTGCGAGAGTCAACTGCTCCATGCGGGAGAGTCCATCAAAAAGGCAAATGCCCTCATGGTTGGCATTCTTGCAGGCTCAGATCTTCGGCTTTCTGAGGTCGGCGAAATTATGAAAACCCTGCGCGTCTGGTGTAAGCCTGACTGTCAGATTGAAATGGGAACGGTGATGGATGCCTCCTTCGAGTGGCGCATCGAAGTCGTTCTCTTCTGCTTTGAAAGTACTGGAGCTCCCCTGCCCGACACCAAAAAAATATCGTCCTCTTCTCCAGCAACAGTTCCCTCTGTCCCCCCGGCTGAGGTCTTCCATATTCAGCCAGGCGGTGCGAGACGTAACAAAGGGAAGTCCAAACTTACCGTTGGTGCAACGGGAAAAGGGAAGTTTCAAAACGTGGAGCCGACCATCTTCAATGGGCAAGATCTCGACATCCCAACCTATCTACGGAAAAATATTCAACTCGACCGATAAGCGTTACCCCCCGTGGCATCCGCCATGCGAGAGGGATGGACAGTTCGAGGCACCTGCGCAACCATGGCAGCCCGAAGGAATCGAGGGCGTTGACTTTGTGGCGGCAAACGTCGAGAATTGCTTCACTAGCCCTTTCTTGTTTCCGCAAGCCAAACAGGCTTTAGGTTTGTCCGAAAGCGTCCGGGCCAGATGTTCGAAGGTCTTCTGGCAAGCTGGACAGGTATATTCGTAGATCGGCATGGTCATTACTCCTAAAGAGGGATTAGAGGGCAGAGGTCTGAGATCAGCAATCAGGGAGTAACTTTAGATAAATCTGCCGTGGGTGTCAATTCGATACTTCCTCCCTCCTACTTGCTGTTGCATTCCCGAATTCGCACATTCGCGGATTCCCCCTCATCCTACCTTCTCACAAATTCCTCGCTTGCGATTTTTGTAGATCAGTATTAAACTAAAGCAATTCAAGGAGACACATCATGAAATGGGTTGGCTTGCTGGCAGTCTTAATCAGTGCATGTGTTCTCTTTTTAATCGTGTGTAGGAAGGATGTTGAAATGAAGAAGGTCATGGTTTCCCCTTTGGCAGGACAATGGTTTTCTGAAAGCGAGACAGGCCTGCGAGACGATTTGAATGAACGCTTGCGTGGCTTATCTCCTGTTCGGAAACAGCATATCTGCGCTGCTGTCGTTCCCCATGCTGGCTACCGCTACTCAGGTGCCGTCGCTGCAAGTGTCTATTTACGAATCGATCCCAAGCCACTGAAGAGAATCATTGTCATGGGCCCTAGCCACTACGTGGGATTGACCAATCTTGTCAGCGTCCCAGAGGCGACACACTTCAAAACACCCCTTGGCGAACTGACGGTAGACACTGCCTTTGTTGCAAAATTACGCAAGCTTCCCTTTGTCACCAACGAACCACAAGCCCATTTGCGGGAGCACAGTGACCAGATTCAGCTTCCGCTCATTCAGCACTGTCTCTCCACAAAGATTCCTGTGGTCTGCATGGTCTGTGGACAATTCGATTCCAAGCATCTTATCGAAGCAGCCTCAGCCCTGCGAGAACTGCTTGATGAAGGAACACTCGTGGTCGCCAGTTCGGACTTCACACACTATGGCGCCAATTATGGTTATGTTCCCTTCACCCAGGATGTCGAGAAGAACATCGAGACGCTCGACATGGGTGTCTTTGAACTATTTACAAATAAAGACCTCAACGGTTTTCTCAAATACCTAGATGAAACGGGCGCAACAGTCTGCGGACGTGATCCGCTCGCGTTTCTGATCGCGCTGATGCCGAAGGATGCGGTGGTTCAGAAAACAGGGTATGAGACATCAGGCAAGATGCTACATGATCGTTCAAACTCGGTCAGTTACATCGGCGCACTCGTCAATGGAAACTGGTCCCTGAAGCAAGACCATTCGCTAAAAGACCCGCCAACCTCAGAACACTTGGAAAAGGCGGACTGCGAGAAGCTCCTCGAACTGGTCCGTTCCACACTCCAATGCGCTTTCAAAGAGAGTGAATCCGTTGCGCTGGCCAAGACCCCTGCCGTGGTCACACCTGGCATGCAAGCCGTGCGCGGAGGCTTCGTCACGTTGAATCTGGACGGGGAGCTACGCGGTTGCATCGGCGAGATCATGCCCCGCCGCGAAATCTGGAAGGTTGTGCGGGAACAGTCCCTGAATGCCGCCTTCCATGACACGCGTTTCGCCCCCCTGAGCAAAGGCGAACTTGGCCGTATAAAACTCGAAATCTCTATCCTGACACCGCTACGTCCCATTGCCTCGTGGCAAGGGATCGAAATTGGTAAGCATGGCATCCTTCTCACCTGTGCGAACCGAAGTGCTGTTTTTCTTCCGCAAGTCGCGCCAGAGCAAGGCTGGGGAGTCGAAGAGACCCTTACCCATCTGGCGCTCAAGGCTGGACTCCCCAAAGATGCGTGGCGTGACAAGAGTGCCACCTTCTTTGTCTTCGAAGCGCAAGTCATCCATGAATAGGAGCGTATGTCTGTTACCGTAACCGTTGATCATGTCACCAAGCAGTTTGGGAAGCTCACCGTCTTGAAGGATGTTTGTGTCGAGATCCGTCCTGGCGAGCTCTTCTTTCTACTCGGCCCCAGCGGTTGCGGAAAGACAACCCTCCTCAGATGCCTCGCAGGCTTCCACACCCCGGACTCAGGAACCCTCAAGGTGGATGGAAGAGACATCACGAACCTTCCGCCGCACAAACGGGATATGGGCATGGTCTTTCAGCACTATGCCCTCTGGCCCCATCTGACGCTCGCAGAGAATGTCGCATTCGGACTCGAGATGCGAAAGGTCTCGACCTCTGAGACCCAGCAGCGAGTCATGGAAGCCCTCTCACGCGTCCACCTTGCAGAGCGGGCTCACGACAAACCCAATCAGCTCTCAGGAGGCCAGCAACAACGTGTCGCATTAGCAAGGGCCTTAGTCATCCGGCCGCAATGCATCCTGCTCGATGAGCCGCTCTCCAACCTGGATGCCCAACTGCGTCTTGAGATGCGCTCCGAAATTCGCTCCATCTGCAAACAGGCGGGACTCACCGCAATCTATGTCACACACGACCAGAAAGAGGCGCTCTCCATCGCTGATCGGATTGCTGTCATGAAGGACGGAGTCATCCAGCAGGTTGGCGCCCCTGAAGACCTCTACCAGCGCCCCTCCAATCGTTTCGTAGCCGGATTTATTGGAGAGGCCAATTTCATTCACGGACGGGTGCGCGAAGTCACATCAACGACCGTGACCGTGGAGGCCCCCTGTGGTATTTTTGTTGCAGCAGTGGCCAACTCCACCTTTGCCCTTGATGAACAGGTAGAGCTCTGCATACGCCCTGAGAATATCCGTTTGGATCAACCCAGCAGTAACTTGCCGAACCGCCTACATGGCCTTTTCTCTGAAAGCACCTATCTCGGCGAAGTCGCGCAACATCTCATCACCATCCCAAGTTCCAATGAGTCCCCTATCCTACTCAAAGCCTTTGAACTCAGTCCGAAATCAGGACGCCTCAAGCTAGGCGACCCCATTGACCTCTGGATCGAACAACACCATGTCATTATCACGAAACAGACACCCGCTGCCAGTTGACAACAACAGCAGTCTGGCCTAATTGCCACCTGGGAGCGCCGACGTCCCCTAAATACTCATTAAGCACCTGAAAGACTTCACACAAAAATCAACGCATCATAGCGGCAAAAGGATTTCGTGGTTTTCCTCAAACGTGGCCGTCTTCTTTAGCCCTCCGTTGATGGTGTATTCGATTGTCAGTTGCTTAATAATCGGCGCGATAGGATCAAAGGCTTCGTTATAGTTGCGTATGGGCGAGTAACGCGTCCCCTTAAAGGTCGGACGAATTTTTTCGGTCACATCCACAGACTGCGGCTTCGTTTCCTTCGTCGCATAGATCGCGGACAAAATCTCCACTTTTAAATTCTCTTTCAAAACAGGTCCTAATCGATACTCGCGTATCATTTGCACACGATCTGGCACTTTGCTGATATCCACAAGTTTGAGCGGACCGCAGAGCGCCATGGTATCGCCATCCTGACGGAGGTTGAAGCGATTAATGCGTGGCGCAGTCCCAATACGCGGACGGATCTTCGGATTGGCGTCTATTTCGGGATGTTGCGGATCGTACATCTGGCGGATCTCCTCATCCCCGAGGAAGGGGCCATTACAATCCACCCAAGCTATCAGCCGTTCCCGCTCCACACCCGCCACCTTCATCTGATGATGCGCGCCACTGCACGCATTCGAGATCAAGGTGCTGAGAGGTGAAAAAGCCGTATAGGGAGGTAAGGTGGCCAAGTTTGCAGGATCACGCTGGTCATACCCTTCAACAATAAAGATTCCAGCCAGATTCTCAGGAACACCTCGCGCATTCTTTGGGCGCACAGATGGCCAACGACAGGCAGCTCCCACCAACGTGTAGTAGGGTTCAGCGAAGGGGCTAACATCATACGGACGGTGATAGACATTCACACCCCATCCATGCGTGGAGGGACGATAGGTCATGTCGAGTTTCTTGTTCGCGTCTGTCCCCGCCTTGTTGTGACAAGATGCACAGTGCTTATCCAAAACAGGCTGAACAAAGCGCGCGTATCCTACGCTCTCACCCGCGCCCCAGGAGGGCGGTGTCAGCTTCACGGCCGGACGCTGAAGCGCCTTTCCTGTCTTATACTTTTCTGGGGACTGAATGGAACGGGTCTTCATGCCGGTCTCGTGACACCCAAAACACCCGCGCCGTTCCCCAGGCATCCCATTGGCAAAACTGCGCATCACATAGATGGCCTGTCCCTCTGC
>CAMBQV010000062.1 GCA_945870145.1 Akkermansia muciniphila | reverse complement strand
GATTGACGAAGGTAAGGGACGCTGGAATGTCACGGTGACGCTCATGGTTAATCGTGAGTCTCAGAAGGGGATTGTCATCGGACCCAAAGGCGAGAATTTAAAATATGCCCGCCAGTGTTCTGAGCCAGAACTCTCGGATATTTTTGGCGTCAAAGTCGCGCTCGAACTCTGGGTCAGAGTCGAAAAGGACTGGATGAAGAACACTCAGCTCCTTCAGCAGATGGGGTACATGGGCGTGCTATAACCCAGGGTTCAGGGTTCGGGGTTCAGGGTTCAGAAAAAACTCTACTCCTACGTCAGACCTGTCAGACTTGTCCGACTGCCAACTGCTACCCTGGCGCGGCGTAGCTTTCAAGCGAAGCCGGCTGCCTACTGCAACTGGCCCGCTTCTGCGGGCTTACCGCCTCCGGTTATCGCCCAGAAGTCCGGCTTTCATGAGATAGTAGATCAATGTCATGAGCGCTGCCACGGCACCCGCTAGATAGGTCAGGAAGGCTGCGTTCAAGACGCTTCCTGCCGCGCTTGCCTGCATAGGCGAAACAATTCCTGAATTGACGATATGCGCTTTGGCGCGTGCACTGGCATCCCATTCGACGGGGAGCGTAATCACGGCAAAGAGAAAGGCACAGGCAAACATGCCCACCCCAACAAGGATCAAGGGCTTGAAACTTAAGATGAAGCCGAGGAAGAAGACCAGATAGGCAAACTGGCTACTGAATTGGGTGACTGGCACGAGTGTTGACCGAACCACCAGAGGGAAGTACCCTTGCGCATCTTGTAAGGCATGGCCAGCTTCATGACACGCCACGCCGATTGCCGCAAGCGAGTTCGAGCCAAAGACATCAGGCGAGAGACGTAAGACCTTCTTTGACGGATCATAATGGTCCGAGAGGAAGCCCTCGGTTTGCTCTACCTTGACATTTAAAATGCCGTTGCTTTGGAGCATACGCTGGGCAGCTTGGGCGCCAGTCATACCCGAGTAGCTGGCAATCTTTGAATACTTGCTGAAGGTGAACTTCACCACGAGCTGGGCGATGAGAGCCAAGAGCAGGGCTGGGGCAATCATGAGGAGGTAAAGGGGATCAAACATCATAATAAACTCCTTTTCGGTTTAAGTTGAATGAGTAAACCAAATTTCGTCGTCAAATTCAAGATTTATAGGGCACTAGGATGGCCTCCGCCGCATGTTCAACCGCATGCCCCTCTCCGAGACTATTCGCGGTTTCCGTGAGGTCCCGGATATTGGCTTCGCGATAAGGCGTGTCAGTGAGCAAACGGTGGATGATCTCTGACGTCCGTTCGGGTGTAAACGCCTCTTGGAGAAGTTCGGGCATAACCTCCCGGTCTGCGAGAATATTGGCAAGGCCCAAGAAGCGAATGCCGGTGGCGATCCGCCGGACAATAAAAGCCGAGAGACGGTTTGAGGCATAGACCGTGACTGTCGGGCATTTCATCATGCAAGCTTCAAGGGAGGCGGTGCCTGTGGCGACAACGGCGGCATGAGCCTGCCGGAGGACATGGCGAGCCTGTCCATCAATAAAAATAAGGTTTTTCGGGCGTCGCACAGCTTTTCGGGCGATCTCTTCAGCATAGGCACGTATTTTTTTGGTCGGTGTGGGGATAATGAATGAAGCCTCGCTATCAAGTTTGGATTCAAGAAGTACGGCTGCTTCCAACATACGGGGCAAGAGGTAATAAAGTTCGCTCGTTCGGCTCCCTGGCAACAAGGCGATGTGGTGGATGCCCTTCCAGGGCAGGGCAGGTGAGGGCTCTGAAAAGGTGCGCGCGACCTCATCCACCAAAGGGTGGCCAATGAACTGGGGACGCAAGGGAGTCTCTTTGAAGAGCTCTGGTTCGAAAGGAAAAAAGCAGAGCAACTGGTCAAGAACCTGTCCAATTTTAGGGATACGCGACTGATGCCAAGCCCAGACTTGCGGACAGACATAATGGCAGGTACGAAAGCCATGGTTGTGGGCGAATTCAGCGAGGCGCAGGTTCATGCTCGTATAGTCTATCGTTAGAACGAGGTCTGGCTTCCAGGCAAGCATCTCGCGTTTCACGTGACGAGCCATGCGCAGGAAGAAGGGTAATTTCATCAGAACAGGGGTAAAGCCAATAGCTGCAGTCTGATCGGTATGGTAGAAAATCTCGGCGCCAGACTCGCGCATGCGGTCGCCGCCGAACCCCCTGAACAGGATCGGGGTCTTCGTCTTTGCGCGCAAGGCCTCCATGAGCCAGGCCCCATGCATATCACCGCTCACCTCTCCCGCGCAGATAAAGATCTTTAGCTCTTTTTGATTCATGGCCATAGTATAGTAATTATCCCTTTGACCTGCAACTCCCGAGTACCAGCAGGGCGTAGAAGGTGTGCTCGACATCCCCCTCTGGCAATCCTGGCTGGGGGGCGAAGAGCCCGTTCGGTGCCCAGCAGGCTTCGGCAAAGAGCAGGTCGGATGTATTCTCCAAGCAATCTGTTGCGAGTGCCAGTCGAGCGGCTGCGGTGGCGAGAAGATCAGGGGCAACCTTGTCGGCGGAAGAAAATCCACCAGTAGGGACATGACGTTTCAACAGAGTGTCACGGAGCTCTTGGTTGCCGCGCGCCTTGGGTTTCGCGAGGAGTAACGCAGCCAGGCGTGAGGTCGAGATGGCCTGCTTTCTGTGTAGGCGGACACAGCTGAGTAACAGGGGTGTTAAAAGCGGAAAGGCGGTCTCCGCAAGAAGTCCGGAAAGGAGGAGGGTGTAGGGGGTGCGGGGCGGATGGCGGAGGAGGAACCCGAGGCACGCAAGCTTGCGTCTGAAAACAGGGAGCGCCTGAAGGTTGACAAAGGACGCGCTGTAAATGTCAATCGGACTTTTGCAGTCACAGGTCTTGAAGTAACGCTCGAGGGATTCGGGTGCGCATCCCTGGAGGGCGCGTAGGCAGAGCCACGCGAAGAGGGAGTAGTAGGGGTCGGATCTGCTTCCCGCTAAGTCAGGCTGTCCGCCGTCTGCGCAATTGCGTTGTAGGATCGACTGTGCAATATCGGCACGAGCCTCTGGGGCGAGACCCTCTGCACCCTTCCTGGCAATAGTTTCAATGGTACTGAAAAGATTCATGAAGGCTCTCAGTATACCGCAGAAGAGAGTGCGACGCAATACCCTGGGCGTGGGGCTTGCCCATAGCCAGTTTTTTTGGCGATGTTGACTTTCATCTTGAAACCCATAGGTGCCTTGTGTAAACTCTAAAAGCTGACAGCAAAGCCTGTCTGAAATATCTGTTTTGGGGAAATGTAAGGAAGTCGGGTTATGAAGAATTCAAAAGCATGTTGGGGAAGACGTTTCAGCAGGTCTCTCTTAATTGTTGGCGTGGGGATATTGTCGTTTGGAGGCGTTTTGGCTGCTGATGTTCCGGCGAAGAAGCCTAACATCATTTTTATTTTGTGCGATGACCTGGGGTATGGCGATGTGAAGTGCCTGGGAACCGACCGTTGTAAAATCGCGACGCCGAATATTGATCGTCTGGCCGCGGGCGGTATGATCTTTACTGAAGCGCATTCAAGTTCTTCGGTTTGCACGCCCACCCGTTACGGTGTTTTGACCGGACGCTACAACTGGCGCACGAAGCTACAATCGGGTGTCCTGTTTGGTTATAGTCCTCCGCTCATTGACAAGGCTCGCCTGACGGTTCCAGCCCTGCTAAAGCAGAAGGGCTATGTGACGGCGTGTATCGGCAAATGGCATCTCGGCATGGAGATTGATCAGAATAATCCGCAGGCGGCAATTGGTGAGGGCCCCACCATGCGCGGCTTCGACTCCTTCTTCGGCATCAGTGCCTCGCTCGATATGCCACCCTTCGCCTTCATTGAGAATACCCGGTTTACAGAAGCCCCCACAGCTCAAAAGGCATGGCTCCGCAAAGGAGCTGCAGCCCCGAGCTTTGAGGCCGTTGATGTATTGCCCACCCTCACGCGAAAGACTGTTGAATTCATCAGTCAGCGTGCAAAAGAGGAAGCCCCGTTTTTCCTCTATCTCCCGTTAGCTTCGCCCCACACCCCGATCGTCCCGACTCAGGAATGGCAGGGTAAGAGCGGGTTGAGTCCGTATGGTGATTTCGTGATGCAGACCGACTGGAGCGTGGGACAAGTTATGGAGGCGCTCGACAAGGCTGGCATCGCCGAGAACACCTTGGTCATGTTCACCAGTGACAATGGTTGTTCTCCTGCAGCGAAAATAGACGAATTGCAGGAGAAGGGGCATTTCCCGAGTGAATTGAGGCGCGGACATAAGGCTGATATCTGGGACGGTGGACACCGTGTGCCCTTTATTGCGCGCTGGCCTGCGAAGATCAAGGCCGGCACGCGCACGGACCAGCTCGCCTGTCTCACGGATTTGATGGCGACCAGTGCGGAGATTGTTGGTGCAAAACTCCCGGAGACTGCCGGTGAAGATAGTGTCAGCCTCTTGCCTGTTTTTACGGGGACGGTCACAGTACCTGTTCGGGAGGCGGCAGTTCATCACTCGATTAAGGGCGTCTTCGCGATCCGTCAGGGGCAGTGGAAGTTGGAGCTGTGTACGGATTCCGGCGGATGGAGCAAGGGATCTGTCAGTGACGCACCAGGCCAGCTTTATGATATGAGCAAAGAGGAGGGCGAGCAGAAGAACGAATACAATCAGCATCCTGAGATTGTCGCCAAGCTTACAGCCTTGCTGGAAAAATATGTGGCAGAGGGTCGCAGTACACCGGGTGTGGCGCAGACGAACGATGTGCCTGTAAACATTGTAAAAAAAGCTGGCGAGAAGAAAAAAGCTAAGAAGTAAGCCCGTCGAGCGGGGCAGTGGCAGTCGGCAGTAGCAGTTGGCAGTAAGACCACGGGAACAAACAAGTAACTTTATCAACGAATTAAACGAATGGAACGAATTCCAATTAGCTTAATTCGTTTAATTAGTTGAAAAAACGTTAAAGGCATAGGCAAGGGGAGAGAATGATGAAAAAATGGAATCTATTGATGATGGTTGCTTTCGCAAGTCTGGGATTGTGGGTCCAAGCGGAACCTACCATGACGCAGGTGGAACAGCAGTTCCGTGCGTTACCGATGGAGGCGCGTCGTTTGACGGGCCCTCTCTTCTGGATGCATGGCGATGAAACCAAGGAGCAACTGGAACGGGAACTGAAAAATGTTGTCGAGGGGGGCAATGGTACTTTTACGGCCGAGCCCCGTCCGCACAAGGATTGGCTGGGCGAGGGCTGGTATCGCGATGTGGACATCTGCCTGCAGTTCGCTAAGAAAAATAATCTGACCATGATCATCTATGATGACTGGTGGTGGCCCAGTCAGATGATGGGTGGACGCGTGCCCGCGCAATATGGCAGCAAGCGCTTGGTGGCTTCAGCTGTCATGGTCGAAGGCCCCAAGACCTTGCGCGAAGCTGGATACGGCCCCTCTAACTTGGTTGCCGTTGTAGCTGGTCGCGTGGTTGAGGGCGATGCCATTGATGCCAGTACGTTGGTGAACCTGACATCGTCTGTCAAGGACGGGACATTGTCGTGGGAGGTTCCCCAAGGCCAATGGAAGATCATGGTCTTTACCTGGCGCTTCGATGGCGTTGGAAGCGGACAGGCGAAGTATATCTCTGTTGATGGTGCCAGTCCAGATTGTGTCGAATGGTTTATCAAGACTGTCTACCAACCCCATTTCGACCGCTTCAAAGCGGATTTCGGCAAGACCATTGTAGGCTACTTCTACGATGAGCCAGAGACCCAAGGAGACTGGGGCAGCGATGTGCCTAAGCTGATTGCAGAGCGCAAGCTGGATTTGGCGAAGTTGCTGGTCGGTTACAAGTTTAAGCTCGCGGGGGATGAGCAGATTGCAGCGTTCCAGACCTATTTGAATGTTTTTGCGGATGCGTGGGGACGAACCATGTATGGAGGCATGTCGAAATGGTGTCAAGAGCGCAATGTTTACTCCATGGGACACTTTATGGAGCATGACAAATGTTTCTTCAGCCGCGGTATGTCCGGTGGCAACATGATGCAGTTGCTGAAGTACAGCGACATGGGCGGGATAGACTTGGTCTGCAATCAACTCTATCCTGGGGAGCGCAAGATGGGGTGTTACCAGATGCCGAAGATTGCGAGTTCGATTTCGCACACCTACAACAAAGCTGACGACATCGCCTTCTGCGAAATTTATGGGGGGTATGGTCAGAAGGTGACCTATCCACAAATGAAATGGCTGGCGGACTGGCATCAGGTCCGTGGTGTCAACTTTTTGATTCCCCATTCGTTTAATCCGCGTGCCCCCTTTGATGGCGATTATCCTCCTTACTTCAACAATGGCGGCTTCGAGCCCCGTTGGCCACTCTATCGCGTCTGGGCTGACTACACCAGCCGCTTGAGCCTTATGTTGACAGGCGGACGTCATGTCTGTCCTATTGCTTTCCTGCATGTTGGCCAGAGCATTCAGTCAGGGAAGGCCGTCCGTCCCGAAGAGATGACCAGTACGCTCCAAGATGCGCTCTATGACTGTGACTGGGTGAACTATGACGCTTTCGAAAATGACGCGACCCTTTCAGGTAAAGAAATTAAGCTTCACAAGGAGACCTACCCGATTCTCGTGGTCCCAGCCGTGGAAGTCATCCCGTATGCGTCGCTCGAAAAAGCAAAGGCCTTCTTTGACAAGGGCGGCGTGGTGGTGGGCTATGGTTTCCTGCCGACAAAGTCTGCCACGCTTGGCAAAAAGTCAGCGGATATTGCCGCTTTGTGCAAGGCCATCTGGGGTGACTCGCCCGTTATCGGTAGCAAGGCGTGTCAGACGAATCCGCAAGGGGGACGCGCCTATTTCCTGCCGGAGAAACCCACAGTTGCTGAGATCACAGTTGCACTGACCCAGGATGCTGGCGTGTTGCCGACTCTGCAGGTGGTCAAAGGGGATACCGGCAACTGGCTGCATGTGTTACATCGCGTGAAGGCCGACTGCGATACATTCCTTGTCTGCAACCAGAATCACACGGGGGATGTGCGGTCATTAACCTTCCGGATTGACGCTGCGGGTGAACCCGAGTGTTGGGATGCTCTGCGAAATGAGTTGACCGCCATTCCCTACAAACGCCTTGGCCCAAAACAGGTCGAGGTAGAACTCACGCTTGAGCCATCCGAAAGTGTCGTGCTGGTTTTTCAGAAGGAGAAGCGTCAGCTGCCGCGCCGTCTGGATGGCTCACTCAAGCCCCTGTGCGAGCCGATCCGCGTGGTGCGTGGGAAGACTCCCGCCTCGTTGATCATTCCCAGCGCGCCAGTTGAGCCCCCGGCTGTGACGAATAGCGTCACCGCCGATGGAAAGCCGGCGAAGAAGAAACGTGTGGCTGTCAGTCCCGTGAAGAGTGATCCCTTCGTGGGGGTCTGCGACCTTCCAGCCACCGTGAAGCTGGATCAGGTGCGTGTCTTTATCGAGATGGATGAGCTTGCGCCTGAGGAGGCTGCACGCGTGACAATCAATGGCAAGTACGCCGGTGGATTCATTGGCAAGCCCTTCCGCCTCGAGGTGACGCAACATCTGGTCGCCGGGCAAAACAAGGTGATCATTGAACCTTTCGCCCCCAAAAGCGTGACCTTCACGGTTTATTCAAAGTAGTCACTTGCCTTTTTACGAACTCTCCAATAGAATTTAAAAAATCAAACAAAAGGAAGCATCTATGAGCAACACATTCAAAGTCGGTTTTTTCAGCATCGGACTCGATACCTACTGGGCACAGTTTAAAGATCTCAAGCCCAATTTGATGGGGTATCATGCTCAGCTTTTGAAGGAGCTCAAAAGCTACGGCGCAACGGTAGTGGATGGTGGCCTTGTGGACAATCCGGAGAAGGCGCGTATCGCGGGCAAGTTCTTCAGGGCTGAAGGCGCTGAGATCATCTTCCTCTTCATCTCGACCTATGCGCTCTCCTCGACTGTGCTTCCTGTGGTGCAGGAGGCGGGGCTTCCTGTCGTGGTACTCAATATTCAGCCGGTGGCACAACTTGATTACGAGAAGTTTAATGCCCTGGGCGACCGTGGCTTGATGACAGGGGTCTGGCTCGAGCATTGCCAGTCCTGCAGCGCCCCTGAGATCGCCTGCGCCTTTAACCGTGCGGGTATTGATTACCATCTGGTCACAGGCCATCTTCAGGATCCTGACGTCTGGCGTGAGCTTCGCGAGTGGACCGATGCCGCGAAGGTTCGGGCTGCGATGCGTGAGAACCGGCTGGGCGTGCTGGGTCACTACTATTGCGGCATGTTGGACGTCTACACCGACCTCTGTCAGCAATCCGCAGTTTTTGGAACCCATATCGAGTTGCTGGAGATGTGCGAGGTGCATGCGTTGCGCGAAGCAGCCACGGAGAAGCAGGTTGCCGAGAAGCAGGCGGAGTTCGCTAAGCGTTTCGACATCGCGCCTGCCTGCGAAGCCACGGAACTTGAGCGCGCCGCGCGCACAGCTGTGGCACTCGAAGCCCTCGTTGCAAAACACCGTCTCGGCTCGATGGCGTATTACTACGAGGGTCAGCCCGGAAATGCCTACGAGAATATTGCCACTTCGGTGATCGCAGGGAATACGTTGCTGACAGGGCAGCACGTCCCTGTCGCGGGCGAGTGCGAGGTCAAGAACGCCCAGGCGATGAAGATCATGGATCTCTTCGGGGCAGGGGGTTCCTTCTCCGAGTTTTATCTGAGCGATTTCAAGGATGATGTGGTGTATTTGGGCCATGACGGACCTGCCCACTTTGCGATTGCCGAAGGACGCGTGGGGTTAGTCCCTGTTCCGGTCTACCATGGCAAGCCCGGTAAAGGCCTGTCGATCCAGATGACGGTCAAGCATGGCCCTGTGACGCTGCTCTCTGTGGTCCAGCGTGGGGACGGCAAGTTGCTCCTGCTGGTCGCAGAGGGCGAGTCGGTTGTCGGTCCGGTCTTGATGATTGGGAATACCAACAGCCGCTATCGTTTCTCGATTGGAGCGAAGGCCTTTATGAACGAATGGAGCAAGGCCGGACCTGCGCATCATTGCGCGATCGGCGTCGGACACATTGCCGGTAAAATTGAAAAGCTGGCGTCCTTGCTCAAGATTCAAGTCCAGAAGGTTTGCTAATAAAACTCAAGCACTTATTTCTCTGGGTGCGAGTTTGCTTTATGACAGCGCACTCAGAATTCAGAAGTCAGAAGCTAGGATTCAGAATGGATCCTAAATGGCCTACGAAAGAAAGCGACTTGCGCTTTGGTTTTTCCTAAAAGGGGAGACCTGAAAAGTTCACGAGTATCGGACATAAGCTGTTGGTACTCAACTTCTGGCTCCTGAATGCTGACTCCTGGATTCTGACTTCTGATTTCTGGATTCTGTGCGATTGCAATATTTTACAATTGCACTCGATTTTTGGCGTTGACTTTGAAGAGGTCAGTGTGTTAATCTTACGCCCGTTTTCGTTTGACGAAGAAGGCCACTAAACGAAGCACTATTCCAGCATAGCGCAGTGGTAGCGCAGTTGGCTGTTAACCAATTGGTCGCAGGTTCGAATCCTGCTGCTGGAGCCATTTTCACCCCTGTAAGTCAGTGATTTACAGGGGTTTTTGCTTTTCTGGCGTTTCGCCCGATTTTTTGTAAAACACCGTGAACTGGGTGTGTTTTGGTTTTTCCGGGACTGGGCGTATCCTTCTTCTCTTTTTCGCTCCGTTCCTTGCCAAGCCTGCTGCTTTGGAAATCCAACTTCGCTAATCTTATTTCTTTCCACAAAACTCCTGTGCTGTACAAAATATCTGGTGCAAAACCTGAAATTGGGGATTGACTATTTTATCCCCCCCTTCATAATATACTGCAACCATAAGTGCTGGAATATGTCTGGCATACCTTTCCCAAACCGACGCCTGAGGCGTTGCAGGCGGCGCTGGATGTGAGTTTTGAGAATAATCCGAAGGTCAGCAGCGGCGGCGGAGTGATGTCATAACTGCACAAGGTGAAGGACGGGCGGGACGTCTACCTGTTTGCCAATTCGAGCGACGACCCGGTTGATGCCACTGTGAAATTGCGCGGCAGGATGGTCCCGGAGTTGTGGAATCCGCATACCGGGTCGACAGTGAAAGCCGAATACTTTTACCTGAAAGAGCATGGTGTGGATGTAACACGGGTGAAGCTGAAGCTGGATCCGGTCAAATCCTTGTTTGTGGTGGGTGCCGCGGCCAGCCACGGCTCGGAGCGGTCGGAAGGCATCATCAAGAACCCATAATCAGCAGAGACATGAACAATAAGAACATCACAAGAATGGTAGTATTGGCAACCCTTTATCTGGGGGCGCCGGCATTGAACGCTGTAACCCCGTATAACCATAAATGGCCTGCGGCAGCTCAGGTGCTCGATACGAACTCCCTGCCAGATCCTGCTGACAAGGACGAGGCCGATGCGGTGCTTCGGCGTATTGGCGCATTGATCGCGCATCTCAAAACGTTGCCGCGCTGTCCGGGCCTCAAGAAAGAAGAGGCCGCCTTGGCCGCACTGACGGCCCGTGCCAGCACGGTCGTGGCAGGAACCCCGGAACGCGTCGCGTTGCTGGACGAGGCTTGCAAGCTGCGGCGCAAGGTGGCCTTTGCCAACCCGCTGCTAGACTTTGACAAGATTCTTTTTATCAAGCGCCATTTCTGTCCCAATGCCGAGACCAGCGGCAACCACATGTGCGACCAGTACTTCGGCTTCAACGCGATCCGCGGCGGCGGGCTGTTCGTTCTTGAAAAGCCCTTTTCCGACCAGCCGACGGTTCGCAACGTCCTTGAGAAATCGGTCTGCGAAAACGGGCGGTACACGGGGCGAATCTTGACAGAGAAGGACGGTTATCTCGCGCCTGAGCTGAGCTTCGATGCAAAAGAAGTCCTCTTCGCCTGCACGGAAATTTCCGCTGACCAGAGACGTTACCAGAACCAGCATTACACCAACAACACCTACAAGATTTTCCGCGTGAAACTGGACGGCACGGGGCTGACCCAGTTGACCGACGGCATCTGGAACGAATTTGACCCCTGTTACCTGCCGAGCGGCAGGATCATCTTCATCTCGGAGCGCCGCGGTGGCTTCGGACGCTGTCACGGCCGGCCGGTCCCGAGTTTCACGCTACACTCGATGAACGCGGACGGCAGCGACATCGTGGCGTTGAGCCCGCACGAGACCAACGAGTGGCAACCGAGCGTGAACAATAACGGCATGGTCGTCTACACCCGCTGGGATTACGTCGACCGCGGTTTCAACCAGGCTCATCACGCTTGGCTCACAAGCCCGGACGGGCGCGACCCACGGGCCGTGCATGGCAACTTTTCTCCGAATCAGGGAGCGCGGCCCCATTTTGAAATTTCTATGCGGGCGATTCCCGGTTCGCAAAAATATATGGGTACGGCCGCCTGCCACCATGGACAGGCCTATGGCTCAATCATTCTGGTTGACCCGCGTATACCGGATGATAATGCCATGGCACCGGTCAAGCGTCTGACGCCTGACCAGCTCTTTCCCGAGGCTGAAATCGGCACGCATGGTCCGCCCGCCAACTACGCCGCGCCCTATCCGCTAAGCGAACACTTCTTCCTCTGCGTGTATGATAAGAATAGCCGCTCCGATGCCGGGACGAATAATAATTACGGCATCTATCTCGTGGACGCCTTCGGCAACAAGGAACTGCTCTACCGCGACCCGTCGATCTCTTGCATTGATCCGATTCCGGTCAAGGCGCGTGCGGTTCCTCCCCTGATTCCACACATGACAGCCGTGGGTAAGCCGCTCAAGCCCGGCGCGACGTTCGTGCCACCGGACCCGAAGACCATCCCCGACTTCGGCACAGTGGGGCTGATCAATGTGTACGACAGCATCTACCCCATGACCAACCTGCCCAAGATCGTGGCGCTACGGATCATTCAACTGCTACCGAAAACGACACCCATCGCTAACAACCCACGCATCGGCTTCGGCGACCAGAAGAGCGCTCGCATGGTTTTGGGAACCGTGCCGGTTGAGGATGACGGCAGCGCCTACTTCACAATGCCGGTTGACCGCCCCGTCTACTTCCAGGCGTTGGATGCCGAAGGCATGGCTGTGCAGTCCATGCGCAGCGCCACGTATGTGCATCCGGGAGAAACCTTGACCTGTCTGGGATGCCACAACTCGCCCACGGCCGGCTATGGCATGAGCAAGAGCCAGCCCCAAGCGCTCAAGCGTAAGCCTTCAATGATCAAGCCTGATCTGCCCGGCTCGAAACCCTTCAGTTACCCGTTGCTTGTCCAGCCGGTGCTGGACAATAACTGCGTGGCGTGCCACACGAAGAGCACGCGTGAGGGAAAGAAGGCACCAGACCTGACGCCTGGGGACAAGATGAAAGGTAGAGATTTTTTTGTCTCCTACACCTCTCTTAAAGGGTTTGCCTTCTATTGGGACAACGCGAAATTTGACACTGTGCCCGACAGCAAGCCAGGACAGGTAGGGGCCCGCGCTAGCAAGTTATACCAGATGCTGATCAAGGGCCACCACGACCTGAAGCTCAACAAGGACGACCTGTACCGGCTGACCTTGTGGATGGACTGCAACAGTGATTTCTACGGCTCCTACGAAAACCATTCAGAACAAAAAGAAGGCAAGGTCGTCTGGCCGACGCTGGAGTAGTACGGCACAGCAACGCATGATTCGGCGCATATTTATTAGGAGAAATCTTATGAAAAAGGCCTTCTATTTTTTTGGGGTGTCAGTACTGGCTGGCACGTGAGTGTTGGTTGCCGCGCAAGATCCCGTATGCGTCCCCAAAGGAGCCATTTTCAAGTCCGACCTTGTTGAGCAATCAGTAAAGTCGTTTTTTTTTGTGTTTGGAGACAATCTTGTCTGCGTTCATCCGTTTATAGCACCTAAGGAGAGTTGAGCATGAATACAAACAAATGGATGTTAACTGGCGGGATGATGACCGTCGTTTTCTTAACAGGTTGCATCGTTCCCAGTGATTCTTATCAGACGCGTTCTGTGCGTGTGGTGCCCCCGCTTCCAGCCCTAGTTGTGCTTGAGACGGAACCTTATTATGTGTGTCAGGGTTTTCACTATTACTATCGAGATAATAGGTGGTTTTATGCACAATCGAGGGGTGGCCCTTGGGTTACCCTGCCCAGGGATTGCTACCCAAGAGAAACCCGGTACCGGCATAGTGGTCTCGTATATGGGCATGAAGCACGTCCCGAGATTCAGGTTTTCATAGCTCCCCCGCTTCCTCCGATTGTGGTCTTTGACACGGAGCCTTATTATGTCTATCAAGGGTGTCACTACCATTATCGAGACAACGGATGGTATTATTCTCACTCGAAGGACGGACCGTGGACAACCTTGCCTCGTGATCGCTATCCCAAAGAGATCAGGCACACCGATGGCAGGCGCTGGGATGATCATGGCCATGGGACTCAGATTCGTCCGACAATTACGCATGATAGGCATCAGGAGATTAAGAAGCCGGAGCATACGTTCGGTAGCGATCGGAATCGTTTGGACTCGGCTTCAGGAAGTCAGCGAAAACCCCTGGTTCCAACTGTTGAGAGACATGAGCGTGTGGTGACGCCAATCCCTTTGCATCAGGAGCGCGTTCAGCCATCGTTGGAATACAAAGCCCCTATGCCACCTTCTACCCGACACCCAGAGCCACCTAAGGAGCGTAATCCGACAGTGACACCTTCTATCAGGCATCAAGAGGCACTCCAGTCACCTAAGGAGCTTAAGCCAGCAGTGACACAGCCTGTCGTTCAGAGGGAAACAGTTGTCATTCCCGCACGTGAAAGCAGATCTCTACAGCCGGAGAGGGGTCAGCGCGTGAAGTCGCCGTTTGCCGGACGCTCGGAAAAGACAGGGATCTCCCCCCAAGTGCCGCCGTCGCAGCCTGTTGCTGAGAGCAACGATAAAACAGGCAAGGAGCAGAACAAAAACAAGGAGCATTCCCATTAATCTCCGTTAAGGCAGCCAGACATTCACTCGGAAGAAGCGGCTGCCGGAATTGGTGGGTCCCCATGCGCCTTCTGTCAGATTGGTCCGCCCTTCAACATTGTATACTCTCGCGGTGCTGAGATCAGGAGTCCACGTCACCCAGGGGACGCCGTTGCTCAGCGAGATCAGAGACATAAAAACGGATTCACGGTTCGTGGGCACGGTCCCCGCAACATACTCCTGCCACGCCATTTGCCCATCGCCGTCTACATCTGCTAATGACATTGCTTCATAATCGCCGCTCGCAAGACTCAACAATAGTGGGTATTGGTCTAACCACGTGTAGGGGACAGGGACAAGGGTCGTGGTGGTCGCGGTTGCGGTCCACTTGGCGTACAGCGTCTGCGGTGCAGTGATCGTGACGGGTGTGGTAGAGAGTACTTGCGTGCCTGCGCCGCCTGTGCCGGTCCACCAGCCGCCGAAGGCGTAGCCTGTGCGCGCTGTGGTCGCCAACGTCCCATAGGTCGAGCCGTAGGTCACGTTCGTGGATGCTGGGACTGGCGTTGAGCCGCCCTGTGCATCGAAGGCCACGGTGTAGGTGTTGGCGGTCCACTTGGCGTACAGCGTCTGCGGTGCAGTGATCGTGACGGGTGTGGTAGAGAGTACTTGCGTGCCTGTGCCGCCTGTGCCGGTCCACCAGCCGCCGAAGGTATAGCCTGTTCGGGTCGTGGTGGCCAGTGTCCCGTAGGTCGAGCCGTAAGTTACGCTTGTGGATGTTGGGACTGGCGTTGAGCCGCCCTGTGCATCGAAGGTCACGGTGTAGGTGGAGGATGAAGCACCTAAGACGCTGAAGATGATGGAGTACGGTTGACTGGTGCCAGAGGATAACGTACTATGCAAACTGACGATGATGCGGCACACACCCGAAGTGCTGGGTGTTGAGATGTAAACCTGCTCCACATTGTCGATTGAGTTATCTCCTGTCGTCGCCGCCACATCTGGGGTTGATGGAACGAGAACATACGGCATATAGATTTGCCCTGTGGGCCCGATGACACGTAAATCAAGATCATTCACCAAGTTCTTGGTCGTGCTGTCCAGAGCGGTTTGAGCAGTTCCCGCTGGATCTGTCCAGCAGAGTGTGACGCGGATCGCGTTATTCCCAGTCCATGTGAATGAATTGGTCCGGCTGGTCGTTGTTGTTGTTAACGATTGTTCAACAAGATGCTGTATCGCGGGTTCGTCATAATGTAGTTTGATGATATCTGCAGCGGCTTTCACATTCACCAAGCCCCAGCCGAATTTATAGTCCGGCCCCGCAGCGCCAAGATCATCAGCCGTATGGATCACCAACCCCTTGAGTGTGCTGGCCCGCATGCACTGTCCGGGAAAGAGTTGTCCGTAATAGTCCGTGAGTAGC
>CAMBQV010000061.1 GCA_945870145.1 Akkermansia muciniphila | reverse complement strand
CCGGATTCGACCTTGCCGACGAGGTCAGCGCCGACGTCAGCAGCCTTGGTGTAGATACCGCCACCCACACGGGCGAAGAGCGCCTGAGTTGAAGCGCCCATACCGAAGGTCAGCATGGTCGTCGTGATCTCCACGAGCTTAGAAGAGGGATCCATGCCCGGATGGACCAGCCAGATGTCACCGATCAGATTGCCCATGCCGGACTGCATATTCGCTGCCGTATAAACCCAGCGATCCAGAATCCAATACCAAATCGAGATGTCGAGCAGTCCGAAGCCGACCACGACCAACCCCATCACCGCGCCGGAACGGAAGGCGACCTGCAGACCGCGATTCAAACTCTCGCTCGCGCCCTGAGCCGTACGTGAAGAGGCGCTCGTCGCAGTCTTCATTCCCAGATACCCGCAGAGACCCGAGAAGAAACCACCTGTCAGAAAGGCGACAGGGACAAAGGGATTCTGAACCCCCATCGCCGCAAGAATACCAAAGAGGACAACCAGAATGGCAAAGACAATGCCCACGCGCGAATACTGCTGGCGCAAATAAGCCATTGCCCCTTCACGCACATAGCCAGCAATTTCCTGCATGCGCTCATTGCCGGGGTTCGCACTCATCATCGCCTTGTAAAAAACCCAAGCCATGACCAACGCCAAGAGGGAGGCAATCGGAGCGATTGCCCAGATGGCTGGGGTACCACAGACCACCAACGATTTTGAACCCACTTCTACTACTGCTGACCCAACTTCTTGTGCTTGGGCTACCCCAGACACAACCAGACTCGACAGGGCTACTGTCCATTGACTCTTGTTCATATCCTTTGCACTCCTTTTGAAACTCTCAGAAACTCATTTTTTTCACGTCATGATGGTAAAAAAAAGACGCTCGTCATGTCTGTGAAAAATTTAGAGCAATTTTACTATATCTTATTTTTGCGCAACCCGTCAAGCGCATAAGAGAATAAAAACAGGCATTCGTCTTTTGCGTCACCTCCTGTTTGCGCTCAGACAACCTTTACAGATTCAGGAAGAGACGTTGCGTCCCTGCGGAGGCAAGACAGGCCCCCCACCCAATAGTAAAAAGGAGGTCCCCATATAAAGCATGCTCAAGAGTCGAGAGCCCAAGGGAACCCGTGCGCCGATAGGTCTGGAGAAAGATGAGTCCTCCTGGGAGGGTGAAGGCCAAAGCCCAAACATTATTAAAAGGGATATGCGCCAGGCAAAAGACGAGTGCTCCAATCAGCAGGGAGACTTGAGGCGAGGAGAAGGTTTGGGCATAACGACGTTCATAAAGCGCGCGATAAACCAGTGCTTGCGGAAAAACAGATAAAAGTGGGTAGGCAATGACTATTAGCCCCCAAAGCCCCAAGCTTTTGCGTGGCAACCAGAAAAGCAACTCTGGACGATAAACGTAGAGCGCTACAACTAAGAAAACCGCCACCCCTGCGAAGCGAAGAAAGATGAAGATGAGCTCATTACGGAGATTTGAGGTTGAGCTAACAGAAGGCGACGCACGATTTCCCTTGCCATAACGAAGGAGTGTCCAAGCAAAAACAGCGCCCAGCCAAAGCACTGGCAAAAGCATATTCTGTGCTTTTGTCACCCACAACAAAAGGGGAAGCCCCAGATAAAAAAGTAAATATTCTATAAGTCGCATAAACTTGCCTATCCATTTGAGTATTTAGAAGTCAGGAGCGAGAATTCATTGCCAACTGCTACTGCCTACTGCCACTGCGTCCGCTCCCCAGGCGGTGGGGTTACTACTTTTTGGCAGAGGGTGCCTGACGATACGAAGAACTCTTAGGCCATGTCGCTGGATCAGCATACAGGTTGTCCGTGTCTTTCAATTCCTTCTGAAGCCTTGCCAGTTCTCGCTTCAACTCCTGAACAACAGCCTGAGCCTCCGGCTTGTCATAGATGTTATGAAGTTCCGCAGGATCTTTCACCAGATCATAACATTCCCACTGGTCCTTGCCATCAAAACAGATCAACTTATGCGTTGTTGTACGCACTCCGAAGTGGCGAGCTGTATTATGGTCTCCGGGAGTATGGTAATAGCGATAATACATGCTGGTTCGCCACTGGGCTGGTGCTGTTCCATCGAACAAGGGCGTGAGGCTGACGCCTTGCATCTCTGCAGGCACTTTCTCACCTGCCAATGACAGGAAGGTCGGGGCGAAATCGCAGTTCACGCAGATCGCATCCTGCGTGGAACCGGCTTTAATGTTCTTTCCCCATCTGACCAGGAAGGGCATTTTCAAGCTCTCTTCATACATAAACCGTTTGTCGTACAGGCCATGATCCCCCAGGAAGAAACCCTGGTCACTGGTGTAGATAACCACTGTGTCATCCAAGATGCCCTCTTTTTCCAGGAACTTCAACATTTCGCCCACGCTCTCATCTACACTTTCAATGCAGGCGAGATAATCCTGCATGTAGCGTTGATAACACCAGCGTGTCAAAGCATCCCCTGTCAATCCCTCAGGGTACGGCCCTTTGACATCCCGCTTGTTGAGATTGCGGGCAATGCTTTGCTTCTGCTCACGAATAGCCTCGGTACGCCCCTCGTAGGTATCAAAGAGTGTCGCAGGTTCCGGAATAGTCTTCGCGCGCCACTTCTTGGCGACCTCCTCCTTCGGATCCCAGGAACGGTGAGGCGCCTTATGGTGCATCATCATAAAGAAGGGCTTATCCTTAGGCCGCGCCTTCAAATCGGCAATCGCTAACTGTGTGATCACCTCCGTCACATACTCGCCCTGATATTTCTTAGACCCTTCGCGCGTATACAAGACTGGATTATGATAGTCACCCTGCCCCGGTAGAATCTCCCAATGATCAAACCCCTGTGGATTTGTACCCAAATGCCACTTACCAATCATGGAGGTGTAGTATCCGGCCTTTGACATGCGATGAGCAACAGTAACCTTGTTCGTATCAATCGCATTGAAGACTGGAACACCATTGATATGGCTGTATTGCCCTGTCAGGATGGTCGCACGACTTGGCGTGCAGATCGAATTCGCTGCAAAGACGTGGTTGAACTTCATCCCCTCTTTGGCCAAGCGGTCAATATGGGGCGTCTGGATAAGTTTATCGCTGTACGCGCTGATCGCATGAGCAGCATGGTCATCCGACATGACAAACAGAATATTGGGACGCTGCTGTGCCGCAAATGTTCCCATGGAGCAACACGCTAAAATGGCTACGATGCTTTCACGACATCTCTTCATCTCTTTTCCCCTCTATTCTGCTTTAGCATAAAAGCTTATCACACCTCCCGCACAAAGGTGAACCTGATTTTTAAAAAATCCGCCTTCACAATTTATAGAAAAGAACAGCGGGTTTTAACGCAAAAACCGCTAAGAAGAGCTCAAATGCCTCGCCCGCCTCACCCGTGAATACACGGACGGCGGAGCGGGCATTTGAGCTGGAAATGAGTCTATTGCATTTAATTACAGTGAACGCTAGTCATGAACGATTCAAGGCAATCTGAAACCTCCGCGAGGCTATCCATTCCGCCGTCCATGTATCCATGGGCGAGGCGGATGAGATAGCCTCGCAAAATTTGCGGCTTTTGCGGTACAGATTTCTGAAAAAACAAGGAGAGCCAAAAATCCCCTTGCTTCAACAATCCCAAACAGCAATAATTAAAAGATGAAATTTCTGCGAGCCAAACTGACGCGCCTGCTGGTGGATACCTTTGCGAGCGATGACCGCCGCATTGAACATGCCTTGAGCGTCCTGCGCACGGCCGAATCGATGCTCGAATCTTATCCGGGATGTGATCCGGAGATTGTCATGGCCTCCGCCCTCCTGCATGACATCGGCATCAAGATGTCAGAGGAAAAACACGGCTACAACAACGGCGTGACGCAAGAGCAATATGGCCCGCCTGTGGCAGAGGGGCTACTCGTGTCCATCGGCTTTCCTCCTGAAAAGATCGAAATCGTAAAGAACATCATCGGCAATCACCATTCGCCTTCCCGATACGACTACCTAGAGTTGGCGTTACTGAAAAAGGCGGATCAGATTGTGAACAGAAATGAAGAAGGCCACTAAAAAGCCAATTTCGAACTTCAAGCTTCTTATCCCCATAAATCATGTTACTATCTACAGATGTTTCCAACAGAAAGCAGTGACAGACCTATGAATGAATTGAATGAAACGACACGCTCCATCAAAAAGCGGAAACTGATTATCTGGGGTGTCAGGCAGGTGTTATCTGCCGGGCTTGTCTTTTATGTGGTAACTAAATGGCCAAACATGACATGGCTCATACCGGTCTGGCTCCTTGTCGCCGCAGCCTCGCTCATCGCCCTGATTCTGATGTTTCGCAAGATTGAAGAGAAAACATCCGACGTCGATACCCTCATGCAAGAGATTGACACGAACAATAAGATGTGACCGAGTGACTGATTGAGGGTGAAAACATTTCTGTTGCGCCAATTTATCATTATTGATATATTGATGCCATGAATTTAGAAGACTTAGTCCGTTTAACAAGTGATCTCCCCTGCTTTCAAACCTCCTATTTGAGTGCCGGAACATCACTGCCACAGGTACGTCTTCAATTAGACCGGTGGGAAAAGGCAGGTAAAGTTATTAAGATTGCTAAGAGCGTGTACACCCTGGCCCCGCCCTACATCAAGATTAACCCATCGCCCTTCGCAATCAGTTCGCTCCTCCGTCCATCATCCTATATCTCCTTGCAATCCGCCCTTGCTTTTTATGGTTTGATTCCCGAATACGTTCCCGCCACCCTTGCATTGACAACCGGGCGCCCTTGGGAGATTCAATCTCCGTGCGGACGCTTTGTTTTCCGTCATATCAAGCCCGCGCTCTTCTTTGGATACACGCAGCACATCGTAGAGCGTCAAACCTGCTTTCTTGCCACACCTGAAAAAGCGTTGCTTGACCTACTGTATATGACGTCAAACTCGGCGACACCCTCTTATATCACGGAGTTACGACTCCAGAACTGTTCTCAGCTCAATTCCGACAAACTCACTGCTCTCGCAGCGCAGATGAAGAGTAAAAAAATAGACCGTGCACTCCCACTCGTGCTGACGTTTTTAAACAACCATGACGAAGGATATACCGTATGAAAGAACATCTTAAAACGCTTCTGCAGCACTGTGAATACACGCATCAAGCCCGTTGTATCCTCCGAGAGTACCTGCAAGCCCGGACACTGGAATTTCTGCAATACAAGGGCGCCTTTGCAAATTGGGCCTTTGTCGGAGGCACTGCACTTCGCTTTCTTTACAGCCTCCCGCGCTTTTCAGAGGATCTTGATTTTTCAGCGACAAAAGAGTCGAGTGAAGCGGATTTTGTGGATTACCTCCGCGCGGTGAAACTAGGCTTTGAACGCGAACTCTACGCTGTGGCGATCAAGGCGAAACCTGAAAAGACGGTGCAATCCGCTTTCCTCAAGTTCCCGGGTCTCCTCCATGAGCTAAACCTCTCTGGCCAGGAATCTGAGGTCCTTTCCATAAAAATTGAAGTGGACACCCATCCGCCCAAGGGCTGGACATGCGAAAACACGGTGGTTCGCCGTCATAGTATGCTGAACCTGAATCACTACACAAAGCCTTCCCTTCTTGCAGGCAAAGTGCATGCGCTTCTATCACGAAGCTATACAAAAGGACGAGACTATTATGATCTGTTGTGGTACCTCACAGGACAGGAGCAACTCGAACCCAATTTTATTCAACTCAATAACGCGCTTTTACAAACAGGCTGGAAAGGCCCCGCGCTGCATTCAGGCAATTGGAGAGCACTGCTCGTTGAACGTGTGAACACGACTGACTTCAAGAAAGTCGTTGAAGATGTTGACCCTTTTCTTGAGAAAAAAGAAGAAAGCTCCTTGCTGACTCAAGCAAATTTTATAAAGCTGCTTTCATCAGGCCTCACGCCTCCATCCTCTGTCTAATTCCCCCGTCCCCTACTCGAGTATCCCTTTCGTGAAACACATAGGGACAGACATGGTATACCCATCGCCGCCCCAGCAAAGGAGAACGGGTTTTCCAACCCGTTGACCACGGACTGGAAAGTCCGTGCCCCTGTGTTTTTTACACTTCTTCACATTTCGCTTGTTTTTGAAAACCCAAACAGCAATAATCACCTCATCCTTGGTTCGTTTCCCAAGAAAAGACAACGAACTCTATTAAATGTTCTGCGGAGAAAATATGAAAACAATCTGGAAACCGTTTGGAATCGCTTTTGCGAGCGTAGGGTTGCTCTCACTTGCAGAATTCTTCGCCAGTGGACTTGTGCCAGAGAAATACCATGGGTGTATGATGATCTGCTCCGCTGTCTTTCTCTGGGCAATGTGCCTCGCAGTTGCTGCTGTGCGTCGACCCATAGTTACTCAACTGGCTGTTGCTGCCGGTGTGTCATGGGGATACCTCGTCATGATGTCCGTTGCCATCTCCATGAACAATGGCCGAGTATCGGTCAACTGGCCCACCATGATCCCTGGGTTGATCGCCATTCCTATCATCATTCAATTGACGGCTACACCGGTGTATCTGATTTCCAAGTTTATTCACAAGAAACAGATCGCAGAACCAACGGATGGAGAAGCATCATCCTAGTCGTTGGAGCGAAGCGGAAACCATTAGGTTAATACTTAAAGCGAAGCGCTAATAAGGCAATTCTTATTTGGCTTTGGCTTGTAAGCGGCGAAGTTGGCCTGATACCGAGAGCTTCTGCATTGGGCTCATCTTGTCCACGAGCAAAATCCCGTTCAGATGATCCACCTCATGTTGGATCGCACGAGCGAGCAATCCCTTGGCTGTCACGGTCTGGCGATGGCCCTTAACATCCAGATAGGTGACCGTGACTTGGTTGGCGCGCGTGATCGGCGCACCGATATCGGGGAAGCTCAAGCACCCCTCGTCATTGCGTTGTTTGCCTTCACTCGCCAAGATCTCGGGATTGATCATGGCAAGCGGCATGCCGATGGAAGCATTGTCAGCGCGGCACTCTTCCTTCTCGGCCTCCAGGGGCACGTCGATCACACAGAGCGCTTCTGTACGTCCAACTTGTTCAGCGGCGAGGCCGAGTCCCCGTGCGGCATACATGGTCTCCAGCATATCTTTTGCAAGCTTGCGTACCTCATCAGTTACTTCAGCGACCGTAGCCGCTTTTTGCCGCAACACCTCGACACCAAATGTCACAATTGGATAGATCATAATGTCTCCTTCACTTCTAGGACCCCCTCTTTCAGGCGCTTCTTGAGTCCTAAGCCCTCCTGAATCCGTCCTGCTTCAAGATAGATATCTGCAAGACCATACGCATACTCCCTGTTTTTCCACTTAGTCAACAGGCAAGCCCGTTCCGCCAGCTTAATCGCCTGCGTAAAATCACGTTTGGGGCGGCCATTCAATGCAACCCCTTTTGCAAAGAGAAACAAAACATGCGCATCCGCTGGCTTTTTAGAGAGCAAATATTGATACTGGCGATCAGCCTCCTCATAATGGCCAGCCGTCAACGCCGCCTGCGCCAAGTCGAGACGATACTGTTCCTGCTCGGGCGCATAGCCTGCCGCACGCGCAAACGCAAGGTAGGAGTTCTCTGCTTCACCCAGCGCACGCAGACAGTATCCAGCACCATGATGATAACGAGCTTTGGAAGGCGAGAAGGAAATCAAGCTTTCATAGCAAAGCAGAGATCCTTTGTAATTTCCGATTGCAATGCGACGGCGAGCCTCCATATCCAAGTGATCCATGGTTTGAAAAACAAGCAGATCTTGTTTACAAACACTCATCGCAGCACGTATGGCTGCGAGAGAGGCATCTCGATTGCCTTGCATGCCTTCGGTAAGTGAATGGATTGCTAGGCCGCGAGCATCCCGTGCCTCGTTGATGAGCTTCCAAATGTCCACATACAAATCCACATCCATCTGACCGCCTAAAACCCAGGGTGCTTTCGAGTCACGCCCTTTCTTGCAAGCCGGCGAGACCATGTTTTCTCCTCGAATGATGCGAAGGGGCACTTTCCAAGAGGAATCCGGAGCTTGCCCTGCCCGCTCCTGTACCCACGCCTTGAGCCCTTTTGTATCGTAAACCATACAGGCGAGGGCGGAAGGCAAGGTAATGTTCCCTGCTCGCACCCATTCACGGAAGGTCGCTTTACGTTCAACAAAAGCGTTTAGCACATCGAGAGGGACCTTGAGTTCGCTTCCGCCACCCAACAAGACCCAGTCCGCTGCACCGGTGTTCCACAGTTGCACGCCAGGGAAGACAGAAAGGAACGTGCGGGCTATCTCGGCAAAGTTTGCCTCGGAGAGTCCACGGCCATCAATACGAATCGCCACAACCCCCTCTTCAGTCAACGCACACCGATAATTTTGAAGCGCACGGGCTGAGAGCCACTGGCCACTGCCCATAACCCACGAAGGAGGAGGAGCTACAAAGACAATGTCACATTTTCCGCGCAAGCTTTGAATGTCGCTTGACTTAAAACAGGACTGTTCCTCTGGCGTGAAAAGCGGATTTTTCTTCACAAGCGCGGTGCTCGCGCGGGCCTCTGGGGCCACCAGAAGCTCAAGGCCGCCCAGTCGAACAAATGTGGCGAGATAGACCCCTGCCTCTTCTCCGACGAGTAAAACCTTCTTTGCCGCCGGATGAAGCATCAGAGGGGCCAGTGCCGTCATCGTCCGGGAGGCTACAAAACGGTGTTCAAAAATAAGCGGCCTGCCATCTAAGGCGCCCACCCAGCCATAATCCGGATCTTGGTACTGGGTCACGGTATGTTTGCGCGTGTAATCCACCCGCAAGGGTACCCCTTGCGCAAAGCCACTGTCCCGACAGGCCAGCCGTCCAAAAAAGCCATTCGAAGAGAGTGGATTATCCCACGTACGAGGCAACATCAAGATCGCAAGGGTTGCAACCAGAACAAGCGGAAGCGTGGCAGAGAAGATCCAGGCAAAGGAGAAGCTCTTACTCTTTCGCATGACATTCACACCCGACAAGACCGCGAACGCAACAACACAGAGGCGCAAGAGGGCTTCTGGCGACTGACCTGTCACGTCAAATATCATCCCTGCAGAAATAGCACCGATTATGCACAGGAGCATCTGCGTACTCGCATTGACTGCCGAAGCCCGAAACGATCTGCCCCGCCCCAAAAACATCACGAGCAAGAGAACCAGTGGCAGGGTTATTGTGAGCAAACCGGTTTTAGCCAGTTGCACGAGATAGATGCCGAGGGAGCGATTTGCACTCAGAAGAAAGTGCGTCCACCCATTCTTGAGCCAGCGCTCGAGCACTAAAAGGAGAATAAGATAGAGAGCCATGAGAAGGCTGAGCAGCACGAGCAGGAAAGCATTCCAGCCCATCTTCCGCCGCGCCAACCAAGAGAGACCGCTCCCAAGCAGTAACCCCACCCCTAGTGCAACCCATACTGTTGTAGAGGCGTAGACCGTCTGCCCCGCCAATGTCAGCAACGTCCGAGTGCCTAAGGACAAAACAACTCCACCCAGGATCGCCATGACGATCCCCTGGGCTACCCCGATCTGTTTTTCGTATTTCATCATGTGGCTATAACTTAGCGATGCAAATCCGCGCCTGATGCCCATTCAAGTCGCAAGGCTCCACTGGGAGCGTTTCAGCAAAGGATAATGCCTCGCACAATGTCTCGGTCTTGATGTACTCCGCATACTTCGTAACCGCGGCAACAAGGTCTGCATCTCCTGCAACCGTCAGCGCAATACGTTGGATTACCTCAAAATCAGCCTCCTTGCGCATGTTTTGAATGCGACTCACAAACTCACGCGCCAGTCCCTCCTGCATCAACGCAGGGGTCAACGCGGTCTCAATACCGACCAGCACATCGCCCTCGGTAGCAACGACCATCCCCGCCTTGGGCGTCCGCTGAACCACCACATCTTCAGAGGTTAAGGTAAAGCCACTTCCTGTCTCTGCTTCAAGGATCACATCCTTACCTGCTACAAGCAGAGCAGACTGGGCGGATGAAAGCTTGGCAATCGCTGCAGCGACAGTCTTCATCTGTGCACCAAAGCGCGGGCCTAACTTTTTAAAGTCAGCCTTCACCGAGACATCCGCCATGACGGTTTCATCGCTACCATAAACAACAGCTTTAATGTTTAGTTCATCCGTAATCAAGTCTTCAAAACCTGTGAGCAACTTGCGCACATCAGGATTATTGGAGACCACATGAATCACCGAGAGGGGTTGCCGTACCTTTAGATCGTTTTCTGTCCTAAGTTGGCGTCCCATCTTGACCACGGTCTGCACAAGTGCCATGCAACGTTCCAATTTCTGGTCGCGCGCAGCCACATTGGCCGTCGGGAAGTCACACAAATGCACGGATTCCGGCATGGAGGCACCCTTGAGGTTGCGATAGATCGCCTCACTAATAAAGGGCGTGAAGGGCGCAGCAACCTTACTAAGTTGCACCATCACATAGCGCAGGGTCCGATAGGCCTGCATCTTGTCATCGTCATTCTGCGACTTCCAAAAACGGCGGCGCGAACGACGGATGTACCAGTTGGTCAAATCTTCGATGAAGTTCACGAAGGGACGCACCGAGCGTTGCAAATCGTAATCGTCCATGGCTTCGGTGACCTCGCTGACAAGCGTCTCGAGTGACGAGACGATCCAACGGTCCAGCACGTTCGTGCTGCTCGGCGTCGCCACTTCCGTCTCATTGAAACCATCCACATTCGCGTAGGTTACAAAGAAGCTGTAGGCGTTCCACCACGGAATCAGCAAGTCGCGCAGAATTTGTTTCACGCCAGCTTCTGAGAAACGCAGATTCTCTGCACGCACCACAGGCGAATAAATCATATAGAGGCGCAACGCATCTGCACCGTAGTCATTCAACAGGTGGTTCGGGTCTGGATAGTTCTTTAGACGCTTGGACATCTTCTTGCCGTCCTCGGCCAAGACCAGTCCGTTCACAACGACATTTTTAAAGGGCGACTTGTCAAAGAGGCAGGTTCCGAGCACCATCAGCGTATAGAACCAGCCGCGTGTCTGGTCAAGTCCCTCAGCAATAAAGTCCGCCGGGAAGAACGAGTTGATGTCTCCATTCTGTTTTGCATCTCCTCCCTCCTCCTTACTACCTTCTACCTTCTTGAAGGGATAGTGCTGCTGGGCATACGGCATGGAGCCAGATTCGAACCAGCAATCAAGCACTTCAGGGGTACGACGATAGGTTTTGCCATCCTTATGAATGAGTATCTTATCGACAAAATGTTTATGCAGATCCGTAACCTTTTCGCCGCTCAGTGTCTCGAGTTCGGCCACGGAACCGACACAGATCGTATCCTCTGAGTCCTTTTCGTTCACCCAAACCGGGATGCACGACCCCCAGAAACGGTTACGGCTGATATTCCAGTCGCGCGCTTCCTTGAGCCAATTACCGAAACGCTTGTCGCCTACATAGGCCGGCATCCAGTGGACACTGTCATTGTTTGCGGAGAGCCGGTCGTGCAGATCCTCGACACGCACATACCAGGCCTCGATCGCGCGGTAAATCAACGGCGTATCGGTGCGGTCACAAAAGGGGTAACTATGAACAATCGTTGTCTGATGGACCAACTTACCTTCCTGCTTCAGACGGCGAATCAGGTCCTTGTCGCAATCCTTGCAGAAGCGTCCGGCATACTCTGGCAACTGGTCTGTAAAGTTACAGGCCGCATCCAGAGGATCAGCGATGACGAGCAGGCCGCTCTCCTTGCACACACGGAAGTCATCCTCACCATAGGCTGGCGCCATGTGCACGAGGCCAGTACCATCGCCTGTACTGACAAAAGCATCGTTCAGCACACGGAAAGCCCCCTGCTCTGAATACTTTGCAAAGTAGGGGAAGATCGGCTCGTAGGTCCATCCTTTGAGTTGCGAACCCTTGATCGTCGCAACAAGCGTATACTCCTCGGCCTTTTTGTAGTAAGCAGCAAGACGCGCCTCGGCCATCACATAAGAGACCTGGCTGGCAGCGTCACGCACGACAACATAATCAATCTCAGGGCCTGCACAGATCGCCAAGTTCTCGGGCAACGTCCAAGGCGTCGTGGTCCAAATGAGCAAATAGGTGTCCCCATACGCAGCGGGTGCCCCTGACAATACCTTGGCACGCACGGTCACCGCAGGATCTTGAACATCCTTGTAATTGTTGCCAGCTTCAAAGTTGCTCAGCGGGGTGCTGAGCTTCCAGCTATAGGGCATGATGCGATAGGATTTGTAGACACGCTTCTGTTCCCACAGTTGCTTGAAGACCCACCAGATGCTCTCCATGAAGTCTGGATCCATGGTCTTGTAATCGTTATCAAAATCAACCCAGCGGCCCATACGCGTGACAGTTTTACGCCATTCTTCGACGTACTTCAACACCATGGAGCGGCATTGTTCGTTGAAGGTGTCAATGCCCAGCGCGCGGATCTCATGCGCACCTGTGACACCCAGAGCTTCCTGGGCAAGGGCTTCGATCGGCAGTCCGTGGCAGTCCCAGCCAAAGCGGCGTTCCACATGATAGCCGCGCATGGTCTGGTAGCGAGGAACAATGTCCTTGATGGTTCCGGCGAGCAGATGGCCGTAGTGCGGCAAGCCTGTCGCAAAAGGAGGTCCATCATAAAAGACATAGTCCCGCTTGGCGCGATTCTTTTCCAAACTTTTCTTGAAGGTCTCATGCGCCGCCCAGAAGGCCAGCATGTCCATTTCCATCTGGGGAAAATCCGTCTTATTTGATACCGGTTGAAACATCTCGGCACTCCTTGTCTACTAGCTTCAATTTGCTATCCGCGCGATATAAAAAAATAAGGCAATAACGCAATAAGGCATTAAGGCAATTCAATTTGATAGTTTAGTTTAAATCCTTTCCCCATGTCAACAGGCAATTCGGCCTTTTCGCCTTGCCGATCGCCCCTCAAAATTGCTACTCTTAATCCACTTATGACACTCCACGACACGATCCGAAAACTGGGCGATCAGGCTTTGGCAGCTTCACGTAAGCTTGTGAACTGCTCAACTGCCAAAAAAAATGCCATCCTCCTTGCCATGGCGACTGAGCTGGATGCTCAACGGGCCTCTATCAAGGCGGCGAACGAGAGGGATGTCGAGCAGTCCACGGCAAGCAATATGGCCCCTGCCATGGTTGACCGCCTGACATTGACCGACGCACGCATCGACGCCATGATTTCTGGTGTCCGCGAGGTGGCCGGACTTTCCGACCCTGTGGGTAAGAAAATCTGGAAGCGCACGCGTCCCAACGGTCTTGTGATCGAAAAGAAACGAGTGCCACTCGGTGTTGTGGCCATTATTTATGAGTCCCGCCCCAATGTAACGGCGGATGCCGCTGTGCTCTGTTTCAAGACCTCGAATGCGGTCATCCTGCGCGGCGGCAAGGAGGCGATCCATTCCAACCTCGCCATCGCCAAGGCACTCCAGGAGGGTGGCGAGAAGGCCGGACTCCCTAAAAATTCCATCCAACTGATTGAGACCACGGATCGCGAGGCTGTGCGTGAGCTCGTCCAGATGGATGACCGCTTGGATGTCGTCATCCCCCGCGGGGGCGAATCACTCATCCGCGCGGTTGTCGAACATGCGCGCGTACCGGTCCTCAAGCACTACAAGGGCGTCTGCCATGTTTTTGTGGATGCCAGCGCAGATCAGGAGAGCGCCCTAAAAATTATTGAAAATGCAAAATGTCAGCGCCCCAGCGTCTGTAACGCCATGGAGAGCCTACTCGTCCATAAATCGATCGCCTCAACCTTTCTCCCGAAGATCGCAGACTTTGCCGCGCGCAGGAATGTGACGCTTCATGGATGCAAGGAAACCTGCAACCTGCTGAAAAACTGCGTAGTTGCGACGAAGGAGACCTGGACAACCGAGTATCTCACATTGGACATGTCTGTCAAGGTCGTCAAGGATGTGAAGGCCGCGATCCAACACATCAACACATATGGTTCCCACCATTCGGATGCGATCATCACGGCAGACACACGCACGACGAAGAAGTTTCTCAAAGAGGTGGATTCCGCAGCAGTCTATGTCAATGCCTCGACGCGTTTCACAGACGGTGGCGAGTTCGGCATGGGCGCTGAAATGGGGATCAGTACGGACAAGCTCCATGCACGCGGCCCCATGGGTCTTGAAGAGCTCACAACCTACAAGTACGTGGTCACTGGCTCAGGCCAGATCCGATAGTGGTTTAACCGCAGAGAACGCAAAGAACTCAGAGAAAGAGGATAGAAATAGAAATTGATCTTTGCGCTCTTTGTGTTCCTTGCGGTAAATACTAAATAATCTTTTCCAGCATAGCAGCAAAATCACTTGGGATGATGTTTGCAAGTGTCAGCCGCTTCTCGGACGGTAAGGTCAGGTCAATGCCGGTTGAGGTCAGCATGAGGCGCGGGAAGCCAGCCTGCAACGCTTTGTCACCATAGCGCGTGTCCCCGACGATGGGATGTCCGATACTGTAGAGATGAACACGCAATTGATGGCGACGGCCGGTCTGCGGCGAGAGCTCGACCAAGGTAAAGCGATCAGAACGCTTCAGGACAAAATACTTTGTTTCAGAGGGCTTGCCCTTGATGTCATCCACGCCCATGCGGCCGGAACCGAACTCGCGGATCGGACGTGTAATCACGCCTTGATCTTCTGACATGACGCCATGGACCAGCGCCTGGTAGGTTTTATGGACTTCACGCTTTTCGAAGGCATTATTCAAGAAACGATGGGCCTCGGGATGAAGCGCGTAGAGCATGACGCCGCTGACCTCTTTATCCAATCGATGGACTGGCATCACACGTACGCCTAGTTGAGCGGCAAGTAACGCGACCAGACAAACGGGATCATCACGCTTTTCCGGAATGGCGGCAACGCCTGCTGGCTTCATCACCGCCACACAGTCCGCATCGTGATGGAGGATCTGGATCATTTGATCAGAAACAGCGCGTTGGAACCACAAAATCCACATAACCCACAAAAAGTAATTTGATATTCAAACATGCTCAACTTCTTTTTTTGTGTCTTTTGTGGTTTCTGTGGTTGCCTAGATAACAGACTTAAAACTTAGACAGATCAGCTAAATCGAGGGTCGAGAAATAATCCTCGACCGTCTCCGCACGGCGGATCTGCTTGACGCTGCCATCTTCACGCAGTAGCAATTCAGCCGAACGCAACTTGCCGTTATACTGGAAGCCCATGGCGTGACCATGCGCGCCGGCGTCGTGAATGACAACCAAGTCGCCCGGTGTCATCTCAGGCAGCAGGCGGTCAATCGCGAACTTGTCGTTATTTTCGCAGAGCGAACCCGTAACATCAACCATCGTGTTACACGGCGCGCCAGGCTTGGTCATCACGGTGATGTGATGATACGACCCATAGAGGGCCGGACGCATCAAGTTCGCCATGCAGGCATCCAGACCTGCATAGGTCTTGTAGGTCTTCTTGATGTGGCGCACGCGAGAGACCAGATAACCGAAGGGGCCAGTGACCATGCGTCCGCACTCCAGATAGACCTTCAACGGCGGATGC
>CAMBQV010000060.1 GCA_945870145.1 Akkermansia muciniphila | reverse complement strand
CTCGAAGAGGGCGTGGCCGTGAGCCCGATCGATGTTGTCACGCTTCCGTACAAGGTGGACGTGTTGTTGCAAGATCCCCAGCGCCTAAGTGAAATGAGGGAACGGATGAAGCGCTTGGCGCAACCGCGGGCGGCCTATACGATCCTCGAAACCCTCCTCGGCGTCCCGTCGCAGACCCCTTGATTACGAGCACGTTAGAGAAGGTGGCAGGAAGCAGGGGGAGATTGCGCTGAGGCCCCAAAAACGCGATCGCGCAAAGACTCAACTATTTTAGACGATCATTGCGGGGGAGTTAACCGACAAATTCCGTGGGCAATAAACAAATTGACCATGATTTGCCATTGCCCATTCTTGACTTTATAGGGTAAAAAAAGGATAATAACTACTTTAAAACAAGGAAACGTACCATGATGGATGCACGTGAGACTAAATTAGCAGAGATTCGGCAACGATTGAAGGAGCTGTTGGTTGAGAATTTGAATCTTCAAGATGTGACCGTCGAGCAGATCAGTGACGATTCCCCCTTGTTTGGCGGTGATATCGGGCTGGATTCGCTGGATGCTGTTGAAATTGTTGTGATTCTTCAACGGCATTTTGGTGTTGAAATCAAAGATATGGATATTGGACGTCGGGTCTTTCAGTCGATCCGTGTCTTGGCTGAGTATATTTACGAAAAGACCAATCCATAAAAATGGGTATGCGTGAACGAGTGATACTATCTGGACTTGGAGTGCTCTCCGCCGCAGGTGATGACGTTGTGTCATCACTTGTTACATTTCAGGGGCTTATGCGCCCCAGAACGATTCAAGGAAATCTTGAAGGCCTCGAAGCCACCTTTCCAATATTCGCAGTGACATCCGATGTTCCAGATGTGGATCGTACGTATCATCTCGCGCTGAAGGCAACACGCGAGGCGCTTGTAGAAGCAAGGCTTGAGCAGATGCCCATGGGCTTTCGTCTTGGGGTTTGCGTTGGGACAACTGTTGCCTGCCAATTGAATGATATCCCCTTTTATCGGAGTTATCGCGAAACAGGTCAGCCTCCCTTAGAACCTGTTTATCGCTTTATCGCGGGAAGCTTGGCAGAGCGTCTGGCAGAGGCTACCCACGCGGAGGGTCCCGTGTTGACTGTTGTGAATGCGTGTTCTTCGGGGACAGATGCCGCTGGCGTAGCCTGTTCGTGGTTACGGGCTAATCTCTGTGATGCGGTGATCGTCGGAGGCGCGGATGAACTGAGCAAGATCCCCTCCAGTGGTTTTTATTCGCTGAGCGTGAAGAGTCCGGCCCTCTGCAAACCCTTTGACCGCGATCGCCAAGGATTGAATTTAGGCGAGGGCGCTGGCATTGCAATCTTTGAACGTCAAGACTCTGCTGAGCGCCGCGGCATTGCTTCGACACTTGAGGTCGTTGGCTTTGGCGCGTCGGCGGATGGACATCATTTGACCGCCCCTCATCCTGACGGATTGGGTATTGAACAGGCCATTCGCCTCGCGCTAGGTGATGCAGGGATTGTCCCTGAAGAGATTGATTTTATCAATGCGCATGGCACGGCAACACGTGAAAATGACCGTATTGAAGGCAATGCGCTTGCGCGGGTCTTTGGTCCGCAACTTCGTGTTGTTTCGACAAAAGGCTATACTGGTCATACCTTGGGAGCTGCAGGTGGAATCGAGCTTGTCTTTACTGCCCTTGCGTTGCGGGAGGGTTGGATACCCGCTAATATCGGCTTCGAAAACCAAGACCCTGAAATTCCCTTCTCTCCGTTGCAGCAGATCACGCCTGTGAAGAAAAATTTTGCCCTTTCAACCTCCCTTGCCTTTGGCGGCAATAATGCAGCGGTGGTCTTGTGCCGTCGAGAGGAGAAGGTATGATCGTAACAGGCGTTGGCGTGGTGAGTCCAGCTGGGTCAGGTATGGAGGCTTTGAAGAAAGTCTTGCAGGCGAATACGCCACCTCTGCCCATGCCCATGGGAACGCGTGAGAAGCTGCCCGTGTTACAAGTGCCTGCGGAGGTTTTTAAGAATCCTCTTCTTTCGCCCATTCGACGTGCGGATCGTTTTTCTAAAATGTCCTTGTTGGCTGCCTTGGAGGCTTGGCAGGAGAGTGAGGTAGATCTTTCTCGTGTAGGGATCATCTTGGCTTCGGCCTGCGGACCCCATGCAACCGTTTTTAAGTTTGTCAATGATTTGCTGGAGTTTGGAGAGTCTCAATCTTCACCCACGGTCTTTTCACAATCTGTTCATGCGGCTGCAGCGTCGATGATCGCTTCTGCGATCAAATCCCATGGTTCTGTCCTCAATGTTGCGGATCTGCACTTTCCCTTTGAAACGGCGCTCGAATTAGCAGAGGCTTGGCTGAACGAAGGCCGTTGCGATGTGGTTCTCGTCGGGGCGACAGAGGAGTGCTCGGAGGTCTATGCCCATGCGATTTCGCGCATGTGGGGCGAGCGTTTTGTGCCTGGCGAAGGTTCTTTCTTCTTTAGGTGTGAACGTGAGGGCAAGGGTCCCTCTGTACGCGTACAAAAGACACTCCTTGATCTTCCAGCGCGCACACTTGAAAACAGTCTTTCCTTGGGTGAAGGATCTTCCGTAGAACTGCAGGAGTCCTCGTGGGTCCGCTACTCAGGAAGTCTTCGTATCGGCGGTGCTTTCTTGTTGGCTGTGGCAGAGTGGCTCCGACGCGGTGAACATTTTGAGTCTATAGAAAAACCCATTTCTTCCAGCCCGATTCAAATAATTTCGAGGTGTGGGAATTCTCAACGTGTGATTGTTTATGGTGAAGGATGACCTATTATGAATACTGACGATGTCGTGGCGCAACTCAAGGAGCGTATTGGCTTTCTTCTGGAAAAGGAGCCCGCTACGATCTCTGTTGATCAACCCTTGCATGAGATGGGGTTAGATTCGATTGCTTTTGTTGATCTATTGGTCTTCATTGAGAAACAGTTTAAGCTTGCTCTTGCCTCCTCAGGGTTGGCACAAGAGGATTTTAAATCACTGAACTGCCTAGCGCAACGGATTGCGCGTTCGGCTTCGCTATGAGGATTCCTAGCTCACCCCATAAACGGTATCTCAACGGTGCGGATTGGTGTTTGCGTGCGCTTGCATTAGGAACGCAGAAGCAAACAGGCCGTCGACTTGTCTTTGCTGTTTCTGTCGCCCTAGACGCTTCGCCTGCCGCCAGTGAATTAAAGCGGCAATTCGTTATTTTCTGCCAGCAGTTTCCTGTGCTGCGTGGACGTGACGCGCGTTGTTGGTGTTTGGCGCCTTACTGGCGGTACTCCGTTTCGAGAGGACCGCGTGTGCCCGAAGAGATACGCGTAGGGGGTGGCGTGCTTCCCGAAAGTGAAGGCTCCACTGCCTTCCTGACGCGTGTTGAGCAGACGATCAACCAATACTCGCTCATTCCTGGATGGCGCGTAGCGATGGAGTTTTATCAGACGCAGGATAACGCCAAAAGTTTTGTCCTCTTCCTGTTCGACCATGTCCTTTTTGATGCCAAAGGTGCAGACTCATTTATCCAGCTCTTTCTTCAGCAGGTGAATGGGGCAGTACCAGCACTCTCTGACGCGGAGGTGCGTCCGCGTGCGGATGCTCAGCTCGACGGGTGGGTCAATCGTTTCAAGAATGGGCAACAAGCCAATCGCTGCCTCTTGCGTTTAATGAATCAACAGACGGCCTATTTGCCCTTGCCGTCCATGTTGCCGTCTCGCCCGATCCGTATCCATGAAATCTGCTTCACGCCTGAGGAGGCAAAGCGCATCCAGGAACGCGCCTTTGCGGTGGCCGGCTATTTGATGTTTGCACCGTATGCCCTCGCCACAGCAGCTTCAGCCTTCTACCCCGTCTTTAATCGTCCAGAGATGGAGGGCTTCGATTATGTGGTCTCGACCTCGACGGATAAGCAGCGTGCGGCAACACGAAAGCGGCATGTATTTTTCAATGACCTCTCGTTTCTCTTTTTTCAGTTCCCCATGCGCGCGGCTGTCCAGCGGGATACCTTGGCAGCCATTCTGCGCGAGCAGTTGGTTCAACAGGCGAGGGATGGGCTTCCTGCGAGTCTAGAAGAGGGGAACCTGCTGATGCGGATCTTCCCATTAAAAATGCTCTGGGCCTTCCTAATGAAGTTCTATCGCAATCGGATGTCCTCTTTTGCCTTTACCTCGTTAGGCGAACCGCAAATGACGATTTCAGAGGTTTCGGGCTGTCGTGTGACGGACTATATCCATTTTCCTGTCATCCCGACGCCTCCTGGTCTCGGACTCATTCTGTGCCAGCACGCAGGCAAGCTGCATGCAGTTCTATCTTGCTTTGAGGGCGTGATCACAGATGAGGAGGCAAAGGCAGTCCTGGCTCGCTTCCGTGAGAAGATTCTATCTTAAATCGCATGGCTACACACTACGATATCGCTGTTGTTGGCGCAGGAGCCTCTGGTGTCCTCGCAGCCTGGTCGGCCGCACATCACGGTGCGCGTGTCGCCTTGGTCGAGGCGGCTCCCGCGTGCGGGGGCATCGTGCGCCATGGCTTGCAGCGCTGGCTCTGCGGACTCTTCCCTTGTGATGTGTCCCAGCCGAATGAATTTCTCCATGGCGAAGGTGTCGAGCGCTTCTGCCGGCTACTCGTTCGCGATGACCCTCGAAAACAGGCCGTACGACGGGGCCGTGTCTGGCTCTTGCCGATCGCCTCCGGAAAAGTTTTTTCGGATTGCGCACAGGCGTTGCTCGCCACGAAGCCGACGATAGAACTTTTCAGCCAGGACCCGGTTGTTGCCACCACGCTTTCAACTCCCCTCAACCCCTCACCACACGCGAAGATCACGGCTGTCACGTTGTTGTCGGGAAAGACTCTTGAAGCTTCTGTTTTTATTGATTGCACAGGCCAAGCCGAACTCTCTCGCCTCGCAGGGGCATTGATTGATACACCGCACGAGCCAGCCCTTGCCGGTTTTGGCTTCGAAGTGGAGGGCCTTCAGCTCTCCGAAGCGAGTACATTCGGGCTTGCCATTGATGTCCCTAAAGCGTGCCGAATCGCAGTTGAGTCTGGGGTTTTAGAGCTTGAGGCGCACTATACCACCTGTGAAGTTTCTGAAGAATCCGGTTGCGCGTGGGTCCGTATGGCACTCCCTCCTGGTGTCAGGGATGATGCGGCTCGGTCTGCTGCACAAGCGCTCTTCAGCTTTTTACAGCGTCAGCTACCAGCTTTTAAGGGATCCCGCATGCGGACCCTCATTCCATATCCCCTATTGCGAGAAGCGCCTCGACTGTGCGGACGCTACATGCTGACTGAAGGCGATGTGCTCTCTGCCTGCACCTTTGAGGATGCCATTGCCCGTAACAGTTGGCCGATCGAGCGTTGGGACCCAGAGAAGGGTATCCGGTACGGTTATTTGCCCGAGGGCCAATGGCATGAAATCCCTGCCCGCTGCCTCCAGCCAGTCCAGGGACCCTCAAACCTGCTCTGTGCGGGCATGATGCTCTCAGCCGACAGTTCCGCACAAGCCTCAATCCGTGTCATTGCTACCTGCATGGCCACCGGCGAAGCCGCTGGAAAATTGGCCGTACAACACGCCCTTTAGGCTTGAAGAAAGACCACTAAAAGACTAAACTATTTACCTTTTGGGCCTTAATCGAAAAAGGGGTTTTAATTACCTGCAAAAAGGCCTGAGTTAGGATTTAATAAATGAGTTGTGCTTCGACCCTTTTTGGGCAGGAATTCAGTAAAGAAGAGATTGAGCAGACGCGAAAATCCAATGGCTTACTGACCATGGAGATCGAAGTCGGCACACTCTGTAATTTTGCCTGCCGCTATTGCTATGTGGGCGATGGTGTTGCGGCGCATCCCTTGGAAGCGCAATGTGAATTGACCCTTTTCGAAATTCAGGATGTTATCGCTCAGGCCCAAGGTGTCGGTTGTCGCAAGATCATCTTGTTGGGTGGCGAACCGATGCTCTATGATTTCACGTTAGGACTCTGTGAGTGGATTCGTGCACGGGGTATGGGGGTCGAACTTTTTACCAACGGCACGAATATGACCGAAGCCGCCGCCAAGAGGCTTTTTGATCTCGGTGTGCATGTCGTTCTGAAGTGGCACTCCTCAAATGCAGAGACACAGAACTGGTTGTCTGGCGTTTCTGATGCGCATCCAATCATTCACGAGGCGTATCGTCACTTGCGTGCTGCTGGGTATCCAGGACCTCAGGCAAAGCTTGCGCTGAGTACAGTTATCTGTCGTCAAAACATTGATGAGCTACCAGCGCTTTGGTGCTGGATGCGCGAGATTGGGATTGAGCCTTATTTTGAGATGATTACCCCACAGGGACGCGCTGTCGAAAACAGTGGTGATCTAGCACCTACCGTTGAAGCCGTCCATCAGCTCTTTGACCTGATCCAGAAGATTGATGAAGAAAAATTTGGGCGCGTCTGGGAGTCACAGCCACCGTTAGTGGGCAACACCTGTATGCGCCACTCTTTTTCCTGTCTCATTAATGCGAGAGGGGATGTGATGCCCTGTGTGGGCGTACAGATCTCGGTTGGAAACATTCGGAAGCAGTCGCTCCAAAAGATTCTTCAAGACAGCGAAGTGATTGAAGATCTGCGAAACCATAAGCAGACTATTCAAGGCGCATGCGGGCAATGTGAAAAAGCCGATATCTGTTATGGGTGCCGCGGTGCTGCTTACCAGATGACCAATAACTATCTGGGCTCAGATCCCTTGTGTTGGCGTAATCAAAACGGCGAAGCGTGTGCCTGTCTACCGATGAAGGCCGAGGGGTTACTGCCCCATCAGTTGCCGACACGCATGGTGGAATACCTTGAATCTGTCGGAGAACGGTCCGCGACGGTTAGTGCTGTTATTGCGCCTGATAATCCTCATTGCAAAGAGGGACGACTCACCGAGGCTGCTCATCTGGAGTTAATGGCTCAAGCCGCGGCAACGCTTCAAGGGTTCCGCACGCGGGTTCGTCCAGATGGAAAGCCCCAGAAAGGCATGCTCATTGGGGCTCGCGATTTAGAGATCAAAGCGCCGATCTTCGTGGGTGACCGTCTCGAGGTCTCTGTCTACAAAGAGACCCGGTTAGGGGCCTTTGGAATTCTGCAAGCTGAGGTACGAAAGGGGGGAGTATGTGTCTCTTCAGTGGAACTAAAAACCTGGCACGAGGAGTAGCGGTCGCGTGCGCGTTGTTGGGGGCGTTTCAACTCGTAGCCGAGGAAGAGCAAGCACCACTGACGGAGCTTGAAACGGCGTTGTCAGAGGTGAAGACTGTCAAAACGAGCTTTGTCCAAGAAAAGAAGATGGCGCTCTTTAAGAAACCCATGATCACCAAGGGGACGATTCTGCTTGAAATGCCAGAAAAGTTGATGTGGAAGGTTGAATCGCCGGTTCAGTATGTGCTGCTCATCGATGGAAAGCAGGCTAAGCAGTGGGATGGTGAGACAAAGAAGACGGTGAGCATCTCTCTAGCCGAACAACCAGTCTTTGCTGCGGTAACCCAGCAGTTGCGCGCTTGGTTCGCAGGCAATTACCGTGTGTTGTCCAAGGATTACACGATTAAAAAATTGAAGGGCGAAGCCTTGGCTTTTGAATTTGTACCCAAGCCAGAACTGCCCCAGGCAAAAATGGTGAAGCGTATTTCCGTGACCTTCCAAAAGGATAAGAAATATATCGAGCTGTTTCAGATTGAAGAGAATAGCGGCGATACGACAAAGCTGACGTTTAGCGATACGTCACTGAATGGCGAAATAGACAAGAAGGATTGGAAACTACCGTGAAGTTTAACGCAAAACGGTTTTGCGGCCTCGTAGTAGTGATCAGTCTGCTTTCTCTTGCTGTGCTACCTTTCTTGTCTTTTAGCGGACGTATTGATGTCATGCTTCCTGAAAAATCAGGAATTCAGGACATCTTCTCTTTTCTAAAAGATGTTCAAGTCTCTGATAAAGTCCTCGTCACGCTCTCGATGCGCGATGGGACACCCGATTCAGATATACTCTGTGCCTCAGCGGATCAGTATTCTGCTGCGCTGGATCCAAAGCTGGCTTCGCCCATGAATACGGGCGTCCGACAAGGCGAGATCGCTGAAGACTTTAAGCGGTTAGTTCGTCAGTTGCCAGAGTACACGGATGCCCAAGCCTTCGCGGCGTTACCCGCAACAACCTCTTCTTCCAACATTAGCACCTCGCTGTCGAACTTGGTGAAGCGACTCCAGACGCCTGAGGGTATGTTTGCCTCCTCTTCGGCTCGGTCTGACCCATTGGATTGGAACAGCCAGATGATTCAGAAGATCATCAAAACACTGACCGCATTTGGGTACCGCGCTATTCCTGTGCAGGGACACTTGATGGATCCAGAACGTAAGAACGTGCTGTTGGTGTTGCAGACGCCGATTCCGATGATGGATGTCACAGGGGTCCGCGCCTTGCTCGCGCACTTGGATCACTGTGCAAAGAAGCTGAACCCTGCCGTTGAAGCCCGGCTTGTCTGCGCCCATCTGCATACCTTGGGGAATGAAACGATTATTCGGCGCGATATTGCGGTGACATCAATTGCGGTAGTTCTTGTGTTTTGTGTCTTGTTTTTTGGTGTTTATCGAGACTGGCGATCTGGCTATGTGGTGTTGATTCCCTTTTTGGCAAGCTTGCCTGCCTTGGCGCTCTCCGCCTGTTTCTTTAAGGGCTTTTCTGCTCTGGTCGTTGGCTTTGGTTCTGTGATTGCGGGAATCACAATCGACTACGCTATCCATGCGTATGTGGTTTCGTGTAGCCCGCAACGCGAGGTGAATTTGAAGCGCATTCGGTTGCCCGTCAGCTTAAGTGCGCTGACCACGCTCTGTGTCTTTGTCGCCTTCTGCTTCTCATCCATTCCGGCCTATCGTCAACTCGGCTGTTTTGCTTCGATTGCCATCTTGGTCTCGCTCGTCTATGCCCTGGTCGGATTGCCATACCTCATTCCTGTAGCGAAGAATAAAAAACAGCAGGCTCCAGCAGAAGGAGACGCAGACGGTGCGGTGTCACGGCATCTCTTTAAGCCCAGCATCGCTCGGATTGTTCTGGGGTGTTCAATGGTGGCGTTTGCACTCGGTCTCGTGGGGCTGCGTTATCTAAATTTTGACGCAAATGTTTCAAAGTTGGACGGTACCCCACGTGCGGTGATCGCTGAGGAGCTTCGCGCTGTTCAATTGTGGGGGGGAGGGGAGTCACGTTCCGCCATCTTAAGTGTTGAAGCGCAGACCGAGGAAGAGGCCTTGCGCTTGAATGATGCGCTCTATGCCGCCTTGCTTAAGTCTGGGCTAGTAGCGCATGATATTTCGAGCCTCTCGCCGTTGTGTCCCTCAGAGGCGACTCGGCAACAGCGCCGTAAAGTCTGGCGTGATTTTTGGGATCCTGCACGTACCGCAGCGTTCCGTCAACAGATCGCTCAGGCCTCGGATGAGACGGGCTTCACAGAAGATGCGTTTACCTCTTTTTGGTCTCTCTTTGAGCTGTGGCAACGCGGCGAAGCCACGAGTGGCGAACCGATTGGCTTTCTTCAACCAGTTCGCGAACGTTTTATACACTCAAATCAAACAGTGCGGGTAACAACGTTTGTCCCTGACGAACCACGCGTCTTAGACATTGCTGAGCGCGTCAAAACCGATATTCCTCGTTTGAAGATCGTTTCCCGGTTGGCGTTCTCCTCCCAGTTGTCAGCGGCCTTTGCGCATGAAATCATGCGGGTCTCCGTGTTAGCAGGCGTGTTCATCTTGCTGGTGACCATCCTGTTGATTCGTCGTCCACTGATGATCGTCCTATCTCTATTGCCACCGCTAGCAGGGGTTATCTGGGGATGTGCCGCGATGGCCTTCTTGGGACGGTCGTTGGACGTCTCCAATCTGATCGCCGGGATTATTGTGCTGGGACTCTGCATCGATTATGGCATCTGCATGGTCTTTGCGTACCGTGACGGGATGCAAGAGGATGTATTTCAAGCGGTCACCCTTTCTGCGGTGACGACGGTACTGGGTGCGGGCGTTCTGTTGTTGGCCAAGCATCCGGCACTCTTCTCGATTGGTGTGACCTTAGTGGCGGGTGTTTCGGCTGGGTACCTCTGTGCTTGGCTTACTCTGCGGGCACTCTACTCGCTCGTGCCCTCCAAGCCGATCCAAGAGCCCGGTGCAAAGAAGGGTAGGGGATGCGTCAACGCGCTCTTCCTGCTGGTGGCAATTGCTGGGACGAGCGGCTGTCAAACGAAAAATCCTTTTCCAGTGCCACCGCCGTTTGTACTCCTTCAGCAGTCTCCGAAAGAAATTCCGCAGCGATTTCATCAGTCATTGGCACGGCAATTTGAAGAGCAGAATGCCTTGGTTTTCCATTACCGCTGGATGGACATGGCTGCTGTTGGCATTGCTTCTGTGGAGCGGGAGACCCGTTCGCTCGCCGTCACGTGTATGACGCCACTGGGTGTAAAAATCTTTGAAGTTGTCTGTACGAATGGCGTCCTGTCAAAGAGTTTTGTCATGCCGGCGCTTGAGGATAAAGCTGGCCCGATTGTGACATCTGCCGGTACAGATCTGATGTTCGCTTATTTTGATTTGACCCCCCCGTCTACAGCGCAGTGGGAACTGACGAAAACGCGACTTGTATTCAAGGCGCATGATGCGGCAGGGGTCACGGAGTATCGTTATGCATGGCCGGATGGAAGACTGGCTGAAAAAATGCGCCTTGGGCATGATGGCATGGTTCGGCTTGTCGAATATCGCGCATACACGATGACGGATGTGGGCCTTGTCCCAACTGCTCTGTGTATTCGGAATGACCAGAGAGGCTATTCGATCGATGTCTCGCGTTGTAAGGAGGAGAGCAAATGAAAGTCCTGTTGGTACGTCCTCATGTTATTTTAACGTTAGCCAAGCGGTTCCATCTCTTTTTGCATTTGGAACCCTTGGACTTAGAAATCGTAGCAGGGGGTGTCGAAGCGCCACACGAGGTCACAATCTTGGATCTGTCGTGCGAAAAGCGTCCCTTTGTCGTCTTTGAAAAGTGCCTGCGTGAGATCAAGCCCGACCTCGTTGGCTTCGGCTGTTACTCCAATCAGGTGCGTGGGGTCCGCGAGTTGGCGGCCGTGGTGCGTGCGCGTTGTCCAGCCGCCAAGATCATGGTTGGTGGCGTGCATGCGACGATTGCGCCGCTCGATTTAAATGAGCCAGCATTATTCGATTTTGTTATCCGTGGCGAAGGCTCGATTGTGCTCCGTCGTCTGCTCAAGGCGCTTGTCGCTGGAGAGACGATCGAAGATGAGGCTATTTTGGTTCCTGGGAGCAGTTCCTATGTCAGCCGAGGTGAGATGCCGCCACCCCACTTGCCTGAATTCAACGAAGTGGCTAAGCCCCGTCGGGATCTTGTAGACCGAACTCAGTATTTCTCGGTCTGGGCTGGCAAACCCAATGAAAAACTAAAAACCATGTTTCCTCAGATCGCGTCATTGCGGACAAGCGTAGGGTGTCCTCGTCGCTGTAGCTTCTGCGTGGTTCACTATCTGGCGCATGGACGTTACATCCAACGTACGCCTGAAGATGTCGTGGATGAAATCGCGGCCTTGAAGGAAGAGTACATCTATTTTGTGGATGACGAGATGTTCATCAATCCCACGCGCGCCGAGGCGATTGCCAAGCTGCTACTTGAACGTGGCATCAAAAAAGAGTACATCAGCTGGGCGCGTGCGGATACGATTTGCGCGCATCCCGACCTCTTCCGACTCTGGAAGCAGGCGGGGCTTCAGATTCTCTTTGTGGGGTTGGAAGCCATGGACGAAGAGGCACTCAAGGGCTTTAACAAGGGGGTGAGTGTATCAACGAACTTGAAGGCAGTTGATCTGCTTCATGAGATTGGGATTGTCTTGCATTCGGCGATGATCGTCAATCCGAACTATACCAAGGAAGATTTTGAGCGGTTGCATCGGACGCTTGAGCGCATTTCGCCAGCAGAGATGTCGTTCACCGTGCTCTCGCCGTCGCCAGGGACAGATTATTATAAAGAGACGTGCGCCACCTTTATTGCGCCTGACCCCTATTCTTTTTACGACTGCATGCATACGTTGTTACCCACAACGTTGCCGCTTAAGGATTTCTACCGATACTTCTCTATTCTTTATCTGTTGGGCTTCCGAAAGAATCCCTGGCGAACCAATAAGATCAAGGCGCCCTTACGTGACATCCTGCGCTTGGTTATTGGCGGGATGAAGACCGGCTTTACGCTTCACCAGCTCTGGCGGGACTATCCCGAGTCAGCCCGCCAGGCTTGTGGCAAAAAATAACACCTGTTAGAGAAGCGTTCTCACTTTTTTGGACAGGCGGTCATCCAGCGTATTGATGATCCGAGACCAGTGCTGAGAAGTTCCGCAGCCATCTTTCCACGTCTCAATGATCTTGCCGCCTTTTCCAAGCGTCATGCTAATGTCCAAAGATGCAGCACCAGCGCCATAGCCGACCCACATACGCGCAGCCGAACTTCCTGGATTATAAGCTTCGTAACGGATGATGAGTAGGGGGGCGTCACTCTCTTTACCAGTGTTTTGTGTGGCACTGGTGAGTAAGCGCATGTCAAAGCCTTGACGTGCGAGACGGCGGGGAAGATCCCTTTCCATATAGGTACGCAACTCTCTCCGGAATCCAAACTGTTTATCCGTCATCTCTGCAGCGGAACCCTCTTCAATCAAAACATCAAGGGATTGCCTGCCACCCCCTCCACCCCCTTGCGCTGGACCTGCCGAACGGCATGCCGAGGAGAAAAAACATAAAACGGACAGTAATGAGACATAAACAAGGGACTGTATCTTCATAATAAGAGACTCCTTTTTTGGTTTGACCACCTCTGCACACCACCATTGGTTCGAGGAAGCCAAATAGAGTAAATATGGATTGAGTGTATCATTTTTCGCTCTGGATTGTCCATATCCACCTTTATACGGATTCGATGAAATATTTCGTGATTTTTAATTAGCGGAGTGCTACTATTAAAACAGACTAGAACTGAGTGCAAGGCAGTTGGATTATTTTAAAGGAATTGTTACATGCTGGGTTTACTTTTACCTCTGACGGTAGCAACAAAAAGACGCGTATGGTTCGTGCTCTTTAGTTCTGTGTTTGTCCTAGCTGTTTTCCTCTGTGCGTGCAACATTCAGCATGCTGATACTTTTCTGCGGGAGGATTTGTTGCGAAGGTCAAGCCTACTCGCTGAAACGATTAATGTCCATCGGCTGCATACCTTGTCAGGGGAGCAGAGTGATCTTGAGAAGCCCCAGTATGTACGCTTGAAAAGCCAACTTGTTGATGTGATGAAGGTGTATCGTGACGTTGATAAAGTTTCGATATTTTGCCGACAAACTCCTGGTTGCTTTCGTTTTCTCATTGATAGCGATCCGTTGAATATAAGAAGGGACTCTGTTCCAGTCGGGACGGACAAGTCGGTTTCTATTTTGCTTAAGCATTTACTTGATGAGCACAGACTTCAGGAAGAAGGAGGAATATCGTTTAATAAGAAGCGGAGTGTCACGGCCTACGCACCGATTCCTGATCCGAAGACAGGCGAGATGATTGCGACGGTAGCGATGGAAGTGGGTATTGAACACTGGATAAGTTATTTGGCGAAAGCCTGTATTCCTCCAATCTTGCTCGCGCTGATCCTTGCTGAGATCCTGATAATCGCAAAGCGCCTATTTTTCTGGCGGGCTTCTAAAGGTACAGCGGCGTATCGCTGGATGGATTATCTTGAGCCGATGCTGATTTTTGCCTTTGGAATGGCCTTGACGATGTATGCGGTTATTCTTGTCAGGCAGCGCGGTAAGGATAGCGATCAAGAGGAGTTTACGAGGCTATCCTCTAAGTGGACATTCAAGATATCCCAAGCCCTGCACACGCTACGAAATATTGAACTTGAGGGGTTTGCAAAATTATATGAATGTTCGGGATATGTTTCGGATAGAGAATTCATGGATTATTCAGAGCACTTAATTCAAGATGCCGCAGTGGATTCTTGGTTTTGGATTGGCTCTGTCCCCGCTCAAGACAAAGAACGTTTTGAACGGGCGGTGGCTGAGACAAAGGGCGCTGACTTTATGCTCTGGGAGCCAGATCTTAAGGGTGGACGGGGGCCCGTTTTGAAGAGGGAGGTCTATTATCCAGTGTGTCAGATCGCCCCCTTAGAAGGAAATCAAGAAAATATCGGCTATGATTTCGGACATGATCCCCTGTTTCGAGAAGCTCTCAAATTATCCGTTGAGTGCCGGATGCCAACGGCGACTGATGTTTTGGAGTCAATTTCGCATAACCAACGAGAACACAGTTTCTTTGTTTACCGTGCGGTCTTTGAGAAGGGGACTCCTTACGGTGTCATTGGTTATGTTGCAGCACGAGTTCGGCTGGAGTCCTTATTATTGAATCTAAATGCCGGCAATGAGGCAGTGGTCTACATTACTCCTTTGGGTGAGAAGGGCACGGTAGAACACAGAGTACAAACAAAAAATCATTCAGGGACTATCATCCCGGGGTTAATACATGCCAGACCTGTTTTTGCCTTTGGAAAAACTTTTGCGGTTACCGCCCGCGCAACAAATCACTTTCGCACGCTTTCCGATCACATTTTTACTGCCTGTTTGATATTTTTAATCGGACTGTTTCTGACATCGGTGATCTGCTTGCTTCAAATGGTGATCCTGCACCGTCGTCGGGAACTGGAAAAACTGGTTGACGAACGAACGTATAATCTGCGTAAAAGTGAGGAATATTTAGAGGCGACTCTGCGGTCTATCGATGATGGCGTGATTGTCTGTGATGTAAAGGGTTGCGTGACAAGCTTAAATGGTGTCGCGGAGATACTGACTGGGTGGAAACCTTCCGAGGCCCAAGGGCATGAGATTAAAGATATCTTTAGACTTGTTAATAGTACGACAAAGCGTGCGCTCCCTGATCTCGTCAGTCGTGTTTTAGAAACAGGTTGGCCTCGCGATGTAGCGGGTAATATCGTGCTGATGTCAAAGACAGGCGTGGAGTATCCCGTCACCGGCAGTTGCTCTCTCATCCGTGATGTTGCAGGGGCGATAATTGGTGCTGTGCTGGCCTTTCGTGATGTGACAGTCCATAAGCGAGAAGAACAGCTTGTGCGAGCCAATGCGGAACGCCTCGAGGCCATGTTGGAGCTCGGCCGAATGACGGATGCCTCAATGCAGGAAATTTCTGAATTCGCCCTTGAAAAGGTCGTTGTCATGACCCAAAGCAAGCTAGGCTATCTTGCTTTTGTAAATGACTTAGAAAATGAACTCACGCTCTATGCTTGGTCAAAGTCTGCTATGGACGCGTACCAGGGTACAGATCTACCCCTGGGGTTTAAATTAGAGATGACAGGTCTTTGGGGCGAGTCTGTCCGGCAGCGTAAGGCCATTATTACAAATGATTATGCCGGCGAAAATGGTTTAAAACGCGGCCTCCCGGACGGGCATGTGATGATGACACGACATGTCAGCGTGCCGACGTTTTCGAATGGAAAGATCGTTCTTTTGGTCGGATGTGCGAATAAGGTTGCCGAATACACAGAAGATGATGTCA
>CAMBQV010000059.1 GCA_945870145.1 Akkermansia muciniphila | reverse complement strand
CGGAGTGTTCAGTGCATGGGAGGTGGGGAAGTTCTAAAGTTCGAGAGTTCTAAAGTTCTAAAGTTGGGTCGTACCGACCCGCAAGAATTGGTCCCTCTGGTCACTCCTGTCTCTCCTGTCCCTCATGTCACTCCGGCATTAGCGACTGCCAACTGGTACTGCCGACTGCTACTTCCATTTAGCTGGCTGCTGCCAGCTAAATCGAGGTTGACTTTAATTCACGCGAGGGATATGATTTAGCGAAACAGTGGTTAAACATAAGGAGTCGTATGAGTATGCTTAGAGTTCTGTTGGTGGGTCTGGTGTCGAGTGGGGTTGCGTTTTCAACACTGGCGAAGGATGAGGCTGTGCCAACTGCGGAGCAGCTTGAAAACCAGCTGACTGCGATCCGGGAGATGCTTAATCCGGGGACTGAGGGAGCTCCCCTGCCAATCAAGCGGGAGTTGACGACGCGTTTTACCTTTGGCATCGCAGAGACGAGCCGCAGGTTGCGTCAGCATAGTTATGAGGAGGTGCTGCAGCAGGTAAGCGAGCTCATGGATGTCTATACTGGGTCGACCAACACGGCTTTCTATGTAGCTCTCCACCAATTCAAGACCGACATCTCAACGCTGATCACGGTGACCACTGAATCTCTGTTACGGGATGTGAAGAAACTGGAGGACGATGCTCCGGAGGTCTTTGTCAAGGCGAAGACATCTGCGGAGATGCTGGCTTTCAAGACGAAGGTGAATGAGGTCCGCACGCGCATAGACCGAGCCGTTTCCCGCCGCAGTACGCAGATATCCATCGATATATATAATAATTTTGCCACCCTGGCCGGTATGGCGGGCGAGTGGGCGACTGTCCTCGCAGGTGTCGAGTCAGGAGATATGAGTAATGCGAGCAATTCGCTCGCGAGTTTAACGGGTCACTATCCCACCCACAAGATCATGGCCTCAAGCGAGATGCGCAAGCGGATCACGGACATCAATAAGCACCAAGCAGATCGCTTTACGGAATCCATTGAGAAACTGCAGAAGCGCTGCCTGACGGCGGAGACCTCGGATGAACTGAACAAGGCGCTCGAGATCTTCATGGACCAGTGCACGAAGAACCAGAACCTACTCTATAACAATCGCGTCCTTCAGAACAAGACGGAACGTCTGCAACAGGCCTCCCGCCAGTGGATCCGCGTCATAATAGCGATCGAGAATGAGAATTATTCCGCGGCCATCCAGTCGATCTCTAACATGGAGAGTGACAGCTATGGAGGCTCCCTCTTCTCACCGAAGGAGCTGGCGGAAAAGAAGGCGGTTCTGCTGAAAAAGAGCCTCACCAGCACGAAGAAAGACAAGGACCCTGTGGTGCTCTTGGTCAATGACCTGATGGCGAAGGTCTCTGCTGCTGACGGCTTCGGTCCGGTCAAGCAGGTGATCCTGACGGCCTCCCGTTCCAACTCGGGCTATTATCAGAGTGAGTTGCAGTATCTGCAAAATGAGATTAATGGCGTTGAGACCATGAATGAGGCGCTGAAGAATGGCCAGTATGCCATGATCTTCCAACAGTATGGATATCGCTCCTACGAGGGCGGCCAACATCGCTGGAAGCCAGTACTGGATAAGTTCCGCGCGCAGATCAAAAATCAGGCGATCGCCGGACTTTGTGGCATCAAGGATTTCGAGGTGGATAAGGATGAGACTGCGGAGCGTGTACTGCAAGGCTACATCGATAGCGCGGCCTCGAAAAAGAAGTGGGACGTGGTCCTGAAGTATCTGGATGGCTACCGTCAGATCTTCGCTTATACCAGCGGTGGCATGGGGCTGACCTGGCTGACGGATGAGAGCCAAGCGATCCGCAATTTCATTGCAGCCCAGAACTTTGAGAAGGCCGAGGAGTATGAGCGGGCGCTCTTGAATTATCTGGCGATCCTGAACTCGACCTCGAAGCGCACGCCGATCGAGGAGGCTACGGCTGCGATCAAGAATATCAAGGAGAAGCATCCCGAGGCTTATGAGAAGGCCTCGAAGATGCCGACGCAGCCGAGCACTCCCGGTATGCCGATGGATTACCAGAGGATGATTAGATAGTTCTAAAGTTCGAGAGTGCTAAAGTTCTAAAGTTGGGAATGGCGAGGAGAAGTGCGCGAATGCGTGATCAAACATGCGCCGAGGACAAGCACCTTGGTGCGAAGTCCGAACGCTCGTTTGAAGCCAGCGGAGCTGGAGCGAGGAGCGGTATTCCGCGATGGAGCGGCAATGCGCGAATGTACGAATGAGTAACTGTTGCTAACTCCATCCTCTGCGCCTCTGCGGGAAAAAGGACTTGGGACATGGGACGTAGGACTTGCAGTGCGTATAACGAACTGTTACGTGCATTGCTTTCGGGAGTGCAGAGACAACACTGATAGCGTAAAGGATACTGTATGATTATCAGCATCGGAATTTTGGCGTGGAATGAAGAGGAGAGCATCGGCCTGGCGGTTAAGTCTCTGTTAGAACAATCGCTCATCCGTGAATTGGCGAACCATCCCGAGGATCAACTCGAGATTGTCGTTGTGCCGAACGGCTGTAAGGATCGAACGGACGAAAAAGCTGCCGAAGCGCTTCGCGCAGGCGCCACTACCCTGCCTGCTGAGCGCTTTTCCTGGCGTGTTGAAAGCCTTCGTGAAGCGGGTAAAGTGAATGCTTGGAATCAGTTCGCTCATCGGTTCAGCAATCAGGCTGCAGATTATGTTTTTCTGATGGATGCAGATATTAGCTTCACACATCCGGACACCTTGAAGAATATGGTGCTCGCGTTAGAACAGACCCCCCAAGCTGAGGCTTCAACCGACCTGCCGCAAAAGCATATTCTTTTTAAGTCCCGCAAAACCCTTGGCGACCGACTCTCGCTCGCGATAGGTCAGATTACCCAAAGCGCACCTGCTCAGTTGACGGGCCAGCTCTATTGCGCACGCGGACCCATGCTTCGGCGTATTCACATGCCGCTGGGGTTAATAGTGGAAGATGGTTTTCTTAAACAGATGATCTGTTCGAACCTCTTCACACAACAACCAAACAATGCGAGGATCATCCGTGCGCCCAATGCGTCACATGTGTTTGAAGCCTACTTTCGGATCATTGACATCTTCAACAATCAACGTCGCCAACAAATAGGACACTGCATTTATACCTATCTGCGCGACAACCTGAAAGCCGACACCAGTGGAAAGGATGCGGGCGAACTCATCGCCAAGAATAATGCACGTGATCCAGACTGGTTTCGCAAGGTCATCCGCGAGCGCGTGCAACAGGGAGGCAGATGGGTGATTTATCCCGGTGCCTTAGGTGTACGCTTTAAGCGCCTAAAAAATCTCTCGCCTGTTCAGGCGATCCTGCGCCTTCCCGTGGCCATTGTCGCGTTCTTCATGGACGTGGTCATCCTCGTGGCGGCGAACAATTGCCTCCGTAGCGGCCAGCTTGCTGGCGTGTGGAAAGATACGAAAACATCTGTCCTGAGCCAGATTAAATAGTGGGCAGAGGTCAGAAGTCAGGAGTCAGAAGTCAGGAGTCAGAATTGATTCTCAATGACTTACACAAGAATGTGACTCGCATGTTGGTGTTTAACGCCTGACTTCTAAATTGTATCTTCTGTCGTATGACTCCTGAATTCTGCATTGCCGCATCGCGAGAATGAAGGGACATACAGGCCAGTGACTCAATTGAGCACGTCACGTTCCATCAGACGATAGATGTGGTGGATGCGGGTCAGGGAATCGGGCAAGGAGCGGTTGCTCAGCAGGCTGGCACAGGAGTCAGCCTCGGCGGGATGGAACCCGTGAAGTCCGGGCATGCGCTTGCTACCCATGTAGCTGGGCACAATCTGAATGGCGGGGTTCATCAAAAAGATCAGATCGCCATACATGCGGTCCTCAAAGAAAATACCAAGCTGCTTCAGTTCGGCATCGTCCAGCAGTCGGCCCTGGGAATGCTTTGACAAGAGCCCCGTGAGCGCGGTTCGGGCTTTATCAGTCAGCGTCCAGAAACGTCCCATGGTGGCATCGTAGAAGGCGACATAATCCTTGCCGTGTTTGAGCCCGAGCTTCTCAACCTCACTGATGAGATCGTATGAGCCGGTCGTGTTGTGCATGCCGTGATCGGTAAAGACATACCAGGAGACCTCTTCGTAGGCTGTTTCCGCTGTTGCGATCGTGTCGCGGATCTGCTGATCATACCAGTGAAGGAGTTCGGTGACCTGGGGACCTGCATTGCCCTTGGCATGCATAAGCGCATCCAGGCGTCCAAAGGAGACATACGCGAAACCGATGGACGCGTTACTCAGTTGCTCGCGTAGACGCACGAAGCGGGCTTCATCGGAGGTGCCGCTCTGATGCACATAATAGGCAATGCCTTTGTCGTCGAGCCGATTAAAGATTGTCTTACCTTGGACAAGGCCTTCATGCCAGATGCTCCGCTTTTCACAATAATCAAAAAAAGGCAACATGTTGAAGGGGACGTTGTAGATCATGAAATAGCCGGTAAACCCGTGAAGCTTCTTGATGATTTGACTCATCCAATAGCGGACCCGTCCGCGATTAAAGAGGGACTTCGGAAGGATGCGCAAAAAGCGCAACCAACGGTAGGGACAGGTGTGCGGCGAATAAAAAAAGGAGGACCACATGCGGTGTTCGCTCGGCAGGAGACCCGAGATAATCGAAGGATCGCAGGCGGAGGAGTACCCAAGAATCGTCTCTAAGCGGCGAGTGTCCTTAATTTTGTCCTGCAGAAAAAAGAGATTCCGCTGATAGACTTCCCACCCGAAGGCGTCGATGAAGAAGAAGAGGCTGATGGATTTTTTTTTCATGAAAACCTTCTTTGTAATTGGAAGAACCGCTGTTCAATTCCTTCGCGATCTGAAGCCGGCGTGGCGAGAATACGGCTCGACGTTGCAAGATCTACAGGCTCATCCGCGAGGAGGAGCAACAGGGATAGGTAGAGACGGGAACGTGGATGCGTCAGCAGCAGGCGACTCCCGCCTGACAACGCAGCCAGACGGAAAAAGCTTCCGTTTAACGCAAACGCTTTCCAACACGGGCATTCGCGCGGTCCCTGCACAAGTGCCTCTGCATAACTGGCAGTGTCACGGACCGTACGTCCCAGTCGATGCGACTCATACCAATCGAAAAACTGCACGAAATAGCGCCGCACACGTTCGTATTCCGCCGTGAGGTCAAAATCATCAAGTGTCGTACAATCGCCCCACTCTTTGAAGACAACTGCCCGCTGATAGTTCGCAATCAGAAAAACTGGGTTAGGCACATCCGAGGCGGCCACGGTTTCCACGCGCTTCTTTTTCACCACATAACTCAGGTCATAGGTGCGCAGCATCAACAGGGTGCAATCACCAAAGGCCAGGAAAGCCTTAAAGACGAATTTCATAAACCTCAGGTGTTCGTCTGCGGTAAGCTCTTTTCCGCTTCGGAGAGCCCGTCGAATATCAAGCAACAATTTGCCGCGGTTCAGCAGAAGGCGCGTACCTTCTGAGAGCGGGATGGCATCGTGCGCATACGCTGGCATGTCATTCAAGACATCTTGCTTACCCCAGATGACTTTGTGTCCGTAGCGCATCTCATAGTTGAGTAGGGAGAATTCGGAGCGCTGCAAATCATTATACGGGTAAAGGCAGAGATCAATCGGCAACCCAAGCTGTTGTGAAAGGTTCTGTTCCAACTGTCGCAAGCGGGCCTGCACCGCGATCCGCTGTTGGCGGGGCATCGCTTTTGAAACCACGACAAAATCATAATCATTGAAAGGCAATTGACGGTCGCCGACAATGTAAGGCGTGCCTTCGCTTCGGCCATACCCACCAATCAGGATCAAGGCGACGCAGAGAGGACCATCTTGCGAGGTGGTCAACGCCTGCACGATCACGGCAAAATCAGCATCGAGCTTGGCATCAAACGCAGCCGAACCTTTAATCGAATATTTACTCATAAACATCCGTTTCTATTTGGGCTTCTTAACCGCATCCTTCAGCCCGTTGTGAATGGCGAGATGGATGACGATTCGGTAGGTCAGATTGTAAGGGATTGTCCAGAGTTTCAGGCGGGAGCAGGTGTAAAGGCCATCACGCACGAGCTCGCGCAAGCAGGAGATCGTCTGCGCAAAGCCATTTGGCAATCGATCATAGATACGATTATACGTGAGGCCATGGCGATATTTTTTCCGATAGAGTTCTTTGATCGTGTAATTGTGCGAATGCTCGATCTCCGAGTCGAGCACGAGTTGAAAGCGAGCCCCCGCTTGGCGACAATCCTTTGCCCAGGCCAGATCTTCAGCGTATCCTGATTCGGGAAACTTGATGCGATCCCAGAGGGAGCGCTTGAACGCACAGGCCACGGCCGAAAAGAAGTCTTCGTTCTCTTGCTTGATGTTCCGTGGATCATACGCGCGGCGGTAGTCATAACCGACCATGAAATAGGCATCTGGACGCGCCCACTGTTTGCTCATGGTCGCATCGGCGGTTCCTTCTAAAATAGGACGCAAAAGTCGTTCGAGCCAAAACTCATTCAACGCAATGGCATCGGCATTGAGAAAGACGATCACCTCTGCGGTTGTTCGCGCGATCATGTCGTTCAGAACCTTTCCCGGGATGTACGAACCGGGAGGGATCTGGGTCAGCCGATCCGGACAGACCTTTCGCACAACCTCGAGAGTGCCATCGGTCGAACCAGAGTCCACTGCATAGAGTGTAAAATTCTGGTAGGTCTGCTGAGCCAGACGCTCCAGTGCCGTGACCACGTAGGGCATCTCATTCTTCGAACGCATGATAATTGCACACGACATCATCACCTACCGCCTTTCTTTCACGCTTTGATAGACCGCCATGACCTGTTTTGCGGTCTCTTCCCATTTAAAAGTGGATGCATAATTGAGGCTCCGTGCGGTTAGATCGGCGCTCTTTCCGGCACGCAACGCCGCTTGCATGGCACTCGCAATGGCCTCTCTGTCCAGTGGATCGAAGGTCGGAACCCAATCCGTGGCGATCTCTTTCATCGAGGAGGTATTGGAGCAGATCACCGAGGCACCGCACGACATCGCCTCGATGATCGGAAAGCCAAACCCTTCAAAAAGCGACGGGTAGACCATCACTTCACACGCCGAATAAAAAGCGGGTATATCTGCGAGTGGTGTAAAGCCGGTAAAGATCACATCCTTGGCCACTGGACTGCGCGCAGCATATTCCTTCACAACATCAGCACCGTTCCAGTCAGCACCCACCAATACCAGTTTGAGTTCTGAGGGCTGTCGCGCCTTCAGTTGCTCAAAGGCCTGAATCAAGCGCAAGTGATTCTTGGCAGGATGTTCCACACGCGACACATAGACGAGAAAGGGAGACTCGAGTCCATATTTGGTTTTAAGAAGCTGGCGGCATTCAACGAGGGGGACAGGCCGATACGCCAGGCTATTGATACCTGAATAGATCACCGAGATGCGCTCTTTCGGATAGCCTATTAAATTGACAAGATCCGCGGCTGTAAAATGACTAACTGTAATCACATGATCGGCTCGGCGAATCAAGCTTGGCACAATGCGCCGATTGAAAAACATACGGGCTGCATCATACTTGTTATCCATGTGCAGTGTGGCTAAATCATGAACCGTGGCCACAACCTGTGTGCCTTTGATAAAGGGTAGGCGACGATAGCTTGGAATATGAACTAGATCATACCCCTTGCGACGTGCCAGTCCAGGCAGTGCAAGATTATGCCAGAGTATGTTTTGTACGGGCTTACTCAGGGCATCCGAAATAATAGTTTTATGAAAGCGCGGGTAGCCATCACGGATAAGGTTTTGATCTGCGTTTGGAAGCACGAGGTCATAACTGTTTTGCGTGTCGACCTCTTGCAGGGTCTGAAGCAGATTGACGACATAGGATGCTACACCGGTGCGTCCCCCTTGAAGGACGCAGGCTGAAAAACCAACTTTCATTTCCGTTTCCTCCGTGATGCGTGACGATCGTGGGCGAGTGCGTAAATGGTACGCATTTGTCGCGCGACCTCGCTCCAATCATACTGTTTGACCTCTTCTCCTGCCTGTTGCTTCAAACGCTCGCCCACTGCAGGATCGTCTGCCACCTGGGTGAGATGTCCCAACAATTCATCCTCGTTATTTTTTTCAAACAAGAGGATGTCCTTCTTATCATGAGTGAAACCGGGAATACCTCCAATGTGTGTCGCGATGACGGGGACACCAGAGGCCCAGGCTTCCAAAATGACAATACCAAACGGCTCATGCACGGTTGGCAAGACAAACATGTTGGCTGCCTTGTAGGCTGACGGGAGCAAGGGGTCATCGGGTTTGAGACCCGGGATAAAGATCACGCGCTCCGCTAAGCCAGCTTGCTGGACTGCCTCCATGACACGCTTTTGGTAATCCTCAACTGTTACTGCGCCGATCAAGACCAACTTCCATTCCGGGTGCTGGGGTGCAAAGCGAGCAAACGCGTGCACGAGTAACAGTTGATTTTTCTGATAGTCCATGCGGGAAACGCACAAAATAAGTTTTTCGTTCGGCTTTACCCCGGCATGCGCTCTGAACAATGACGCATCTGCTGAACGGAAGAGTTCTGTGTTCACACCATTGGGCACGTAATGCGCCTTGTCTCCGTAACGTCTTGCGCTCGCCTCATGTTCATCGCGTCCGACGCAGATGATGGCATCGGCATCCTCCAGCACCCGACGTGCCCCCAGTAACCAGCCAAACATTTTGCCCCACTCCAGTTTGCCCCGGAAGGGATCTTGCATCTGTTGCGACTGCTCCTCTGGCAGGGTCAAGTACCCGCCATGAATGCTCACAACGTACGGGATGCCACAAAGCCACGCCACGGTCCGGGCGATTCCACCCAGACGATGCTGGACGTGCACATGGATCAGCGAAACACCCTTTTCGCGCCAGAGCGCACGGAAGAGGCCAAAGGAGATTGGACTACCACCTTTCAGCCGCAGTTTCCCTTTTGCCTCTTCGGTGAGAAACAACCATGGAAAGATATACGGGAAACGATTCACCGGGACGGTCAGAAATAACTCGTGACCGGGCCGCGCAAACATATCCGTGCAAAAGACCGGATTCTCGATACCACACCGAATGCCCTCTTTCGCGAGATTAAAGACAACGCTTTCAGTGCCGCCCCACTTTTGTGGCACAAAGCGACGCATGACATGCGCCACTTTGCCCGTGCACTCTTTCGGCACCCCCTGCTCCACCTGTGTATGACTGGTTGAATTCATATTTATACGCGTTGTTCAGTTTCTTTCTGCGTCTCACAGAAAAGCGTGTCGAGTCTTGCGATCTTCAATGTTTGAAGGGCCGCACCATGAAAACCCAAGCAACGGAAGGTCTGGTCAGCTTCTGCGGTCTGTTTTCTTAACCCATTTAAGAACCCCAGTGCCGCACTGTCCAGAAACTCAAGAGCCGTCGCATCAACTATAACGCCTTCGCATTGCTTCTCGTGTTCCCATCCCTGCCACACCTGGTTGAGCTTTGCTTTGACGGATTCAAGGTTTGCTGCAGTGAGCTCGGCTGGCAATGCCAACGTCAACTGTCCGCGCGAAACAGTACAGGTCTCACGCTCAACGGCACGGGTTTGTTGGGTCCGGAGGGAGCTGAAGATTTCCTCGATGCGCTCTGCGGTATGGAGATACCGATCTAGCCTGTAGAAACGAAAGGCTTTTGCTGCGCGGGGATGTGTTGCCAAGACATAACAAAGAGAACCATTTGCGCGACAATCACGACTCCCCTCCACAAGGATGCCCAGTTCAAGAATGGTCAGCCACGCGCGCGCTTCAAGATCGATAATCAGCGCACGTTTTCCATTTGTGTTTTTGCATGCGTTGCGGAACGCTTCCACCGCGCGTTGATCAGTCGTATCAGGAAACGCAATGCGTTGTGCCTTGAGGCTCTCGAGCACATTTCTCTCAGTAGGGTCGCTCGCGATGCGTGGCATCTTGCCACAAGGCCCGAAGCGCATCACCAGTAGTTTGATCAACGTGATTGCAAAGAAAAAGAGATTGGAACTATATCGTTTAAAGAGGCGCGGAGGATCCGAAAGCATCCGCCACAACCATTCCAAGGCCAACTTCTGAAAAATGCGCGGCGCGCGCTTCTGGGTTCCTGCTAAAAAATCAAGCGACCCGCCGATGCCGATCGACACTGGGACACGCCACTCCCGGATATGCATATTCACCCATTTTTCTTGCTTGGGCGCTCCGAACGCGACGAGCAAAATGTCGGGGTTTGCTGCCTCCAGTCTCGACAATATTTCCGCGTTATTCATCGCCAGCAGGTCAGCCTTCGGTGGCGAATAACACCCAGCGACGCGGAGTCCATGATAACGTTGCGACAGACACGCCATTGCTTTTTCTGCCACGCCAGGTGCGCCGCCCAAACCATACAGACTATAACCCTCGCGGGCACACAGTTCTGCAAACAGGGGCACCAGATCACTTCCCGTGACGCGCTCCTTCAAACCAAAGCCCATCAGACGAGAGAGCCAGACAATCGGAATACCGTCCGCCACCACCAAGTCAGCCTCGAGCAGAATCCGCTGTTGCTCCGGGTCCCGCCACGCCTGCATGATAAAGTCCATGTTGGCTGTTGCGATATATCCCGGACGCCGCGAGCGGACACGCTGGCTGACCCACTCCACAACATCTTTGAAAGAAACATCCTTAAAAGGAATGCCGAGGACGACCACGGTCCTCTTGGTACCCCCATCAGCAGCGGTGCTTGCTGAAGGAGTTTGCATCACTAAGGGAGTATTATTCATAAAATAAAAAATGGAGGGGGTACAAGAGATCGTGTTTTCATTCGACCGGTTTGAGAGCCTCTTCCACAGTTTCGAAAAGCGTGAAGATTTTGTTAGCCCGGGTGATTTCCAGCACGAGCTTGACGTTGGGGCGAAGTCTTGAAAGCCGAAGATCTCCATCACGGCTGGCCACCTGCTTGCGCAAACCGATCAGCGTGCCCAACCCCGCGCTGTCCATAAAGGTCACTGCGGCAAAGTCCACCACGATCTGTTTGAGGAGTGGTGACGAATCAAACCAGGTGCCTGTCTGTTGCCGAAATGTTTCCGCAGTCGAGGCATCCAGCGTGCCGGACAGGGTAATAAGGCCTACACCTTCTTTGTTTTCGAGTACAATGGACATGTTAGATTCCTTTCAATGAATGTTCAGACTTTATTATGTTTTGCTGTTGTCGGGGAGTGATTTCATGGCAACGGGGACTGGTTTGAGGTGCCAAATTTCTTCAGCGTACTCTCGAATAGCACGGTCGCTGGAGAAATACCCGATACGGGCGACATTGAGCAGTGCTGTGCGCGCCCATGCATGGCGGTCACGGAACAGGTCGGAGACCCGCTCCTGCGCCTCGACATAGCTACGGAAATCCGCGCAATGGTAATAGCAGTCACCCCACTCGGTGAAGATGCGTCCGATGTCGTCAAATAGCCCCGGTTCCCCCTGGTTAAAATCGCCGCGCCAGATCGCGTCGACCACACCTTTGAGTTCCGGATCCCGTGCTAGCCATTCAGACGGCTGATAGGAGTGTTCGCGCGTCATGCGCTCAATCTCCTCGGCACGGTGGCCGCAGACAAAGAAGTTATCGAGTCCGACGGCCTCGGCAATCTCGATATTCGCCCCATCCCAGGTGCCGATCGTCAGCGCGCCATTCAAGGTGAGTTTCATGTTGCCCGTTCCCGAGGCCTCTTTGCCTGCGGTTGAAATCTGTTCGGAGAGGTCTGCCGCGGGAATAATGACCTCGGCGAGCGACACGTTATAGTCTGGCAGGAACACAACATCTAGCCGACCACGCACATCCGGATCGCGTTCGAGGATCTCGCCAAGTGAGTTAATAAACTTGATGATGAGCTTGGCCATGTGATACCCCGGGGCAGCCTTGGCGCCGAAGATAAACGTACGCGGTACCATGTCCATCTCTGGATTCGCCTTCAACCTCCGGTAGAGTGCGGCGATATGCAATGCGTTGAGCAGTTGCCGCTTGTATTCGTGCAACCGCTTGACCTGTACGTCATAGAGCGAATCCAGTCGGATATCTTTGCCGGTCCGAGCCAAGACAACAGCGGCCAGTCGTTGCTTGTTCGCCAGTTTAACTGCGCGGAAGCGGTCGAGAAATGCCGTATCTTTCGCCAGAGGTTCTAAGCGTCGGAGGTCGTCGAGATCGCGGATCCAGCGGTCGCCGATGGCCTCGGTGATCAGTCTCGCGAGATCTGGGTTGCAAGCCAGCAGCCAGCGGCGCTGCGTGACTCCGTTAGTCTTGTTGTTAAAACGTTCGGGCCAGAGCCGGGCAAAGTCTGGCACCAACTGAGATTTGACGAGATCTGAATGAAGCTTGGCCACACCGTTGACCGAGTGACTTCCGACGATCGCGAGGTTGGCCATGCGGACCTGTTTCACAGGCTCCTCTTCAATCAGCGAGAGTGTGCGCACTTTTGCGTCATCACCTGGATACAAAAAACGCACATCATCGAGGAAACGGAGGTTGATTTCGTAAATGATCGAGAGGTGACGGGGCAAGACGCGCTCAAGTAACGCCACAGGCCAGCGTTCCAGTGCCTCCGGCAACAACGTGTGATTGGTGTACCCAAGTGTTTGGACCGTAATCCCCCAAGCCTTCTCCCACGGCAGATCATGTTCATCCACTAGCAGTCGCATCAATTCCGCAACGGCCAGCGACGGATGCGTGTCGTTCATTTGAAGCGCGTTCTTGGAGGCAAAATTGGTCAGATCCTTGTGTCTTTTCAGATGACGACGCGTCGCATCGCGTACCGAGCAGGCAACCAAGAAGTATTCCTGAAGCAGGCGAAGCTCTTTGCCGGCATGAGAGTTTTCAGAAGGGTAAAGCACCTTCGTAATCGTTTCAGCCCAGTTTTTTTCTTCAACCGCGCGAACGTAGTCACCCTTGTTAAAAACATCGAGGCGAAAGCCCTCCGCCGCTCTCGACTGCCAGAGGCGTAGCGCATTCACGTTGTTGACGCCATAGCCGATAATCGGAATGTCATACGGCACACCCTCAATCATTTGCCAATTGACCCAGACGGGCTGGGCGCCGGGCACACCGACATCCTCCAATTGCCCATAGACGAGCACGGGCACGGTATCGTCCGGACGTACGATCTCCCAGGGGTAGCCAAATTTCAACCAGTCGTCGGGTCGCTCGGTTTGCCAGCCATCCGCGAAATCCTGACGGAACATTCCATGTTCATAGCGCAGGCCATAACCATATCCGGGATATTCAAGCGTGGCCAGTGAGTCCAAGAAGCACGCTGCGAGACGCCCAAGCCCACCATTACCAAGCCCAGCATCCTGCTTCAGCGCCAGAAGCCCATCCGCGTCCGGCACCAACTTCGGTAAAACCTTCGCCACAGCATCCTGCAAACCTAACGAAATGACATTGTTTGAGAGAAGCCTTCCGATCAGAAATTCCAGAGACAAGTAGAAGACGCACTTGGAATCTTTTTCAAGATAGGTCTTTTGAGTAGCGATCATCCGGTCAATCGAGAAATCCCGTACGGCATGACAGAGACACCAGAGCTTGTCAACGTCCGACGCCGAACTGAGACTAGATCCCCTACTATATTTCAGATGGTTCTCAATGCGCGCAAGCAACTCTTGGGAGGTGACCCGCGTTGGTTCCATTTGTGTTTTCATAGAAGATAAAGAGTTATTAATAATCGTTCAAACTATCGAGTGGAAATTCTATCATTTCAAGGCGGATAAGCAAGCATATTTCGCCTTTTGAGAAGAAAAATGGAATGGGGGGGAGAGTGCAGAAGTCAGGAGATAGGACATAGGAGTCAGAAGACAGAATTCTGTATGCAATGCCATAGGGTAAAATCGTACACCCACGAAAAGACGCTTGCACTATTGTGCTTCCCCTTTTATTATAGAGGGGATTTGCGGAATACAGTTTTCACATTTAAAAAGGAATCGTGCGATATGAAACAAGCGACAACGTGCATTGTAACGATTGTGATTGGCGAGAAATATCAACAATCCTTTGACCATTTTTCGCGGGTGCGGCTCGAACGTTATTGTGCCCGTCATGGTTATGACCTCAAGCTACTGACCACCGCAATCCGTGAATTGCCGGGCAAAAAGCTGACCTGGCAAAAAATACTTCTTCCTGAACTGCCATGGTGGAAGGATTACGAGCAGCTCTGCGTTCTTGATTCTGACATTCTGGTCGCCACTGACGCTCCTGCCTTACCAGTGATTCCTCACGGAAAGATCGGGTGTGTGCCGGACAAGCTGCCCAACCAGATCAACAGTGGTGTCTTGATCTATCATCCTGACGAGACCATCGCCGCCTGCATGAAAGAGGCTCTCAAAGATACCGATCCGTTTTGGGATCAGCGTGCGCTCTCCCAGGCCATGGAGCCGAACAAGATGGCGCTGACAATTGATTCCCGTTTTAACCGACTCTTCTTTTTCAAGTGCTGGTCGCTGCCCGGCTCACTCTTCCGGCATCAATGGTTTTATCATGCTTGCGCCAGTAAACGAAAACTCAGCTTCATCCATCTATGGTTAAAACTAACCTTCCGCGGTGTTTAAAATTATGAAACCGTTCGATATCCGACCTTTACGAAGTGATGAAGACGCCTCATGGGATGCCTTCGTCAGTCGCTCGCCAAACGGAAATGCCTTTCTGCTATCAGAAACACTCTATGCCTTGGCAGCCAATGAAACTCCTGTTGCTTCTGTGCGGCGTATCGGTGTGTTTGCGGTAGGGACCAGTACCCTTGAAGCCGGATGGGCCGTTTTAGTACGTCGCAGAGCAGGAGTAAGGTATTGCAGTAGTTTTCCTCTTTTTTATGCGGGCCCGTTGCTGGCACCCGAATGGAACGAGCCCAGCCGTATGACTCAGCGGATGGATCTGTTGTGTGGACTAACGAAAGAGATGCAGCAAGGACTCGATTCATTAGATACCGAGGCAGCTCCCAACCTGGCTGACGTACGTGGCTTAATTTATGCGGGGTGTGTCATCGAGCAGATCTATTGCCATATATGGCCCGCTTGTGCACCAGAAGAGCTGACCAAACTGCCGAATCGCAGTAAAAGGCAAGAAGCCGCCTCAGCGGCCAAGCGCCATGTGTTCGGATGGCGGCAAGCTGATGCGAATCTCCTTGAAACTTTTGATCGGTTACACAATCAGACCCTTCGCAAATTCAAGTGGGTCGCCTCCGAGGCTTGGAGAAAAGCGCTCCTGAAAAATATCGCCACCTTAGAAACACAAGGTATTTGCAAGGTTTTTGGTGCAGCCCCCTTGAGTGAACCCGAACGCCCCTGCGCCTTGGTCACGGTGCTCTTCTCGCACGATCACCGCACGGCGTGGTTGTGGCGTGTAGCCTATCAGACGGATGATTCCGGATTGATTCCTGCGTTGTATTTGCAGGTGGCCGAAAGAATTAAAAAAGAACATGGAGCCGAGTGGGTTGTAAATTTTGGAGGCTCCCCCAATCTATCATTGGCCAGGTTTAAGGACTATCTTGGTGCGACCCCAGTATCTCATTGGCGTATTCGTTGGCAACGCGACAGCCTGAAGATGATCTATTGGAATTTTCTAGTGGTGCTTAAGGAGTTTGTCCGTCGCCGACTCACCTTGTGGCATATCTTTCGCCCCCAATAATCAGGCACTTCAATGCCGTTGCGATTAATTAAATCAAAGCTTTTTTGAGTTGCTCGCGGGCGGTGTCCAGTCGAGCCAGTTGCTCCTGGCGTACAACACTGCTACGTTCCTGAAAGGCCGGCTTATTGTCGAGCAACCGGAGGGTCTCTGAAAGCAGGGCGTCGAAATCACAGGCTTCCACGCTCCCGACAGAGCGCAATCCAAAGGGCGCAAGAAAGTTGTCCACCTTGGAGCCACGGCTGATGCCGATCACGGGCACATGGAGGATGGAGGCAAAAAAGAGAAGGTGCAGACGACTGCTGGCAATCACATCCATCCGGGA
>CAMBQV010000058.1 GCA_945870145.1 Akkermansia muciniphila | reverse complement strand
GCCGCCAGCAACGCAGGATCCTGTTCCGTGACGGTGAGGAGCTTCGTCTCAAAGTTAGCAAAAAGGATCGAACGGATCGGCAGCTTTATTTCATCACGAACACGGCGGAGTGCCGTTGCCAAAGAGGCACCATCCCAGCCTTGCCCCTTGGAACAGTCCAGGATGACCGAGGCCCCCTCTGCGCGCCAAACCGGTTCTTCGAGATATCTGATTTTTTGGGTCACCAAAACGCCTGGTGCATACGCAAAAAATTTGATGTTTCCTTGTTCATCCCCATCGACAGGAATACAGACGTACCGATCCCCAATCTTCACCGTACGAGCAAAACCTGCAGGATAGACGACGAGCATTTCCACCTGACGCGTCTCTTCGGGTTCAATCGGAAAGACACTGAGCTTCAAGAGATTCTCACCCTCATAGCGCAAGAAGGCGGGATCGCGCCGCACATCGCGGATCGAACGATAGACCCACTCCGCGGCCTTACGTTCCACTATCCGGCCATCCACCCAATTGGTTCCGATCTTCAGGCGCAAGCCCGCGACAACGGCAGCGGCTGGCAACTCTATGTTTGACTCATACTCAGCCTGCTGTTTTTCGTGCGAGGTCAGGGAGAGGCGTATCCACGCATGGGTCTCGCCATTTGTTGCGATGCAAGAGGTCGTCACCTCGGTCAACTGGACATTGCGGGGCGGACGGAAACGTGAACCCCACCTCGAACCCGGGTCGCGAGTACGTCCTCCAAACATCCCGGCAAACATATTACGCGAGAAATCCTCCTTCTCTTTCTCGGGTGGATACTCATCAACAAAGGCGCGCCACAGGTCATTAAACTTCTCCTCTTGGAGCAGCAAGTTGTCAAAGACACGCCAATTATAATAGTTTGTGAGGTAAGGAATCTCTGAGCCGTCCCTGAAGGCGCGGACGCGGTTGAGGATACGTTTGACATCCCGGGCTGAGACAGGACTTTTGGCATCCTTCAGGTCCTCTCGTGCATAATAGTAATCCAAGGTGCTATGAAGAACATAACGATCATATTCTGAGCGTGCAAGAAAGCAGAGCGGCAGGATAGCAAGCATCCCTAAGGCGCGCAAAAAGCGTCCCCGAACTGACACGCCGACAAGCGTCCATTGCTCGTGATCCTTCCTAAGCTCTTGCAGTTGCACAAAGAAGAGAAGCGTCGGTGCCAAGATCAAAAAGCCCGACCCCATCGCGATAATGGCAAAGAGGGAAAAGGGCATGAAAGGCAAGAAGACGATAAAGAAATAAAAAGTGAAGGGCATCAGTGCCCAGCGCAGAAAGCGGGTAAGCGCATCTACCCAAGAAATCCGCGTCGCGGGAATCATCAGCGCAGCGGCATTGAAGAGTGTCAGCAGATAGGGCCATGGATTTTGAAAATCGGCAGGGAAGGGAATCGCCATATTAAGAAACAACCCTGAAATGGGAAAAACCAAGGCGACCAGCGCGACGTAGAGCAACTGAAGGGGGCGATACTGAAGGCTCTTTTGTTCGACAAATCGGCGTACCCACATCAAGCATCTCAAAAGACCCAAAAAGAAAAAGACCGGGCAGATAATCATGAACACATTGAAGAAGGCAGTCCACAGCCATTCCAAACCGTGGCTAGAACTCTGGAAACGCCGAAAGCCGAACATCGTCACGGTTAAGAAAACATAGAGTAATCCGGGACCGATGATCGAGACAATAAGCGAAAGAGCAAAATCATGAAGCGGTGCAAAACGAGTCGGGATACTGGCGACACGCCAGAGCCCAAGAAAGAGTCCAGGCGTCATGGCTGCAAATTGGATCAGCCAGAAGGAAGGGCCAACCATCCACAACGGTGTATCCGAGGGAATAGTTGAACTTGAGAGATAACAAAAGGCGACCAGATGCGCGATACAGGAGAGCCCCAAAAGGGCTTGAGCCCATGTTTGAAGGAACGTGCGCCGAAATAAGAAGGGCACGCTGAAGAACGCGGGCAGCAGACTGGTCATCAACAACGTCCACGCATTGTAATGTTGAGAGGAATTCTTCATCTCATCCCAGAGAAGCCAGAAGGCTAGCGCATTCACACCCACCGTTACAACCGAAGGGAGCGTCACGGACAACAAGAGACAGAGACGTCCCTTTAAAATATCAGGAAAGAGTGGATTCACCTGTGCGTCGCTCATCGTCAACCTCCCATATCTTTTTGCATACCCACCACACGCCTAGAAGCGCCGGAAAAAAAATTAACACCCCACTCGCCAAATGAAGCGAGCCCAGAAACCGCTCTGGAACAAACTCAACACTGATGGCGTGGACCCAGACCAACGTCACAATCCGCATACTGTTGACCAGATTGACCAGCAACCAGAGTGGCGCCACGAACATCAACAGCCCGGTCAGCGGCCGCTCCCGTTTGAGATAATACCACGTGACCATAGCTGTAACAATGATGAAGAAATCAGAGCCACCACACGCGCGCTTCACCTCAAACACATCGGAATCATTCAACAGCAAGAGCGTCCCTTCCTGTGGCACATTCAGATAGAACGCTGCCAGCAGTGTTGGCAAACGACAGAACAAAATGCCAAATACACCCTCTGGTAACATGTGGGTCAACAACCACAACCCGAAGAAGACTAGGACTACAATCACTTTCTGCCGGAGTGCACTCACTTATTTCGAGACCGTAAAGCCGAAATAGCGCAGCGCGTTGCGCGAGCAGATATCCTTAACAATCTCCCCTGTCCAGGGAATATCGTTCGGGATGCGTCCCTCTTCAATATCCGTTCCCAACATATTACAGAGGATGCGACGAAAATACTCATGGCGTGTATAACTGAGGAAGGAGCGGCTGTCGGTCAACATACCCACAAAACGGCTCAACAAGCCCAATTGGGACAACGCCTCCATCTGACGCAACATACCATCGCGCTGATCATTGAACCACCACCCGCTACCAAACTGCATGCGGCCGGCTTCCGGACCCCGCTGGAAGTTACCTAGCATGGTGGCCACCATTTCGTTATCCCGGGGATTGATCGTATAGATGACCGTACGGGGCAACACATCCGCCTGCTCCAAGCGGTCAAAGAGACGGGACATCGGTTGCGCGGTCTGATAGTCGCCAATACTATCAAACCCTGTATCCGGACCCAGCTTCTTGAACATCTTTGTGTTATTACTCCGCATGGGGCCATAATGAATCTGGACACTCCAATCCGCCTTGGCATCCATCTTCATGCACTCGAAGAGAACCGCGGAGCGAAACTTCAACACCTCTTCAGGGGTAGCAGTCCCGCCTGCACGGACTTTGGCGAAAATGGTGCGCACTTCCGCCTCCGTGTACGACTCCGCGTAGACGGCTTCGATACCGTAATCCGAGAGCTTACACCCGTTCTGTGTAAAGAAGACATGACGTTTCTCCAGCGCAGAGAGCAGGTCGTCAAAGGTTTTGACAGGGGCGCCAACCACCGCGGACAACCGATCTATCCATTCGTTCCAAAAACCTGGGCGGTCGAGGGCCAACGCCTTGTCAGGTCGCCACGTCGGGAGCATCTGTGTCGAGAAGCCAGAGGCCTTTACAGCCGCATGATGTTCAAGCGAGTCACACGGATCATCCGTCGTACAGACAAGTTTCACCTGACTCCGTGTCATAAATCCGCGGGCTGAAAAGCCTGGCTGAGCCAATTTTTCCTGAGTCAGGTTCCAAATATGGTCAGCTGTTTTCGGGGACAACAACTCAAAGCAGTCAAAATAACGGGCCAGTTCAAGATGGGACCAGTCAAACATGGGGTTACGGAGCAGATACGGCATCGTCTCCGCGAACTTCTGAAATTTTTCACGATCCGGTGCATCCCCTGTGATGTACCGTTCATCCACACCATTTGAACGCAGGGTACGCCACTTGTAGTGATCTCCGCCCAGCCAAACCTTGGTCATATTCTCCCACCGTTTATCCTGGGCAACCTCTGCAGGCGGCAGATGGCAGTGGTAATCAATGATCGGCATCTGCTTGGCATACCCATGGTAGAGTTCGCGGGACGTCTCATTCTGCAACAAAAAATCATCATGAATAAAAGGTTTCATTTTTCAGCTCCTTACAGTGTTTAAAGACAATCTCATATTCATCGTATATGGTCAAGCGTGAGATCGCCTCAGGACACACTTTTAAGCCCTCGGAACTTTTTTCTCTAGCCCACTTGTTTTCCATTCACAAAGGAGCCTCCTTTTGTTATAATTTAGGCCTTTTTTAAGCGGGATGTTTGATCATTTCAAGTCATCTTGCAAGCTGAAGAACCCAAAGGAGATCATCATGAGTAATGGATTCCAAATTGTCGTCTGCGGCAGCCTGGTGCCTGACCCGTTACAGACGCTCGAACCCGTGACAACACCGCAAGGACCTGGATTGAAGAACGAGACGATGTTGCCGTCGGTTCTAGACCCTTGGTCAGCCCATGCCCTTTTTGAAGCAGCCAATCTGGCAAAACAGGTCGCGGGCAGCAAGGTATGGCTCGTGAGCTTGGGCCCAAAAGCCAAACTGCAGCAATTGATGATGACCGTTGCCCAGAAGGTTCCTTTTGAGCTGATCGCGATTGACGGTAGCGCCAGTGGCTTTACAGATGCCCAACAGGTGGCAACCGCCTTGGCAGAAGCTATTCTGGCAATTCCCGGCTTGGACAAGAGCAAGCTGCTCGTCTTTGGAGGTTGCGCCTCCGCATCACGTGATGCAAGTGTCACCATGCAATCCGTGTGCGAACGCCTCGGCATTTCTGAATTTTTCGCAGGAGTCGATGAAATCAAAGCTTCCGCAGATGGTTCGTTCCGTGTGCTCGAACGCATTGAAGGCGGCCAATACCTGGACTCCACCTGCGCAGGAGCCCCCGCTGTCCTGGCTTGGGCGACGGGCAATCTGCCTGAACCGCCCAACAACCCCCAAGTGGGCATGATGAACATGCGTGGCGTGATGCCGGCCTTGCAGAAGGCCAAGCCAGCACCTGTCGGCGTCGGCGGCATTGCCTACGAGAAGGTTGAGATCCCAGCCCAGAAGCGCGCCACCCGTGTTGTCAAGGATGTGACAGCGGAAGATATTGCCAAGGAAATTATTGAATGGCTCAAAGCCTAGTTTTAACATCTCATCGCGAGAGGAAAATGACACCATGAAAGTTTTAGCACTTTTACATACAGAAAACAACATACTCCCTAGGGCTGCCCTGGAGACGATCTCCGTGGCCCGGAGCCTTGGCGGGGAACTGACAATCGCCATTTTTGGAGGCTCTGCAGCAACGGCCGCGAACACTCTTGCAGGATCTGGCGCGACAAAGTTCTTAGTCGTCGAGGGAGAGGCTTTTCTCCAACCACGCTACTCAACGGATACCGCAGCAGCGACCGCACTCATCAAGGCCGCAAATCCAGAACTTATCCTGGCTCCCAACACCTCACGTTTTGCACGTGCACTCCCAGGCGTTGCCCAACGCGTCGGTGCTCAGGTGGATACCCATATCGTTGGGATCACCGCAGAGGGGAACAGTGTTAAGGTCCAGCGCTGGTTTTATCGTCAGCGTATTCTGACAACCTTTACACGTGTTGCACGTCCCTGGCTTTTACTGGTGGATGGCGGAATCCAAGCTCCCTACGAAGGTGCTTCTGGCACCGTGACCGCAGAGAGCGTCCCTGTCACACAGGTGGATTCACGCACAACGGTTAACGGCGTGCAGGCTCCGGCTGCGGATGCCCAGACCATTCGTCCGGATGCCCAGCTCTTGTTCGTTGCTGGTGCCGGCTGGACAAAGAAGCAAAAGGATGGCCAGTATCACATCGGTGAAGCCAGCACGTTGATTCAAGGCTTCCTCCAGAAGGCCAAAGCCTCCTTGGGTAGCAGTAAGTCGCTCGTTGATCTGAAGAGTGAAGGACAGGAGACCTTGAGTTTCATGTCGCACATGAATCAGATCGGCCAAACAGGTTCGACGCCTCGTCATCAAAAGGGCCTCTCGACCTGCTGCCATGGCGAAGAACCTCATGCGGTTGGTTGGCGTTTCATCACCGAACGCCGTGCAATCAACATCGATGCAAACTGCGGCTGGGCGCAAGGCAAGGCAGATGTTGTCTATATCGGCGATGCCTTTTAAATTGTCTCCAAGATCAACGTATTACTCGGTTAACATTAGTCTCAGACGGGGTGTCTCACGCCAGTCTGAGACACCCTTCACACGCCTCTGTTATGAAAAAGAAAAAAGACTCAAAACCTGAAATCAAAGAACAAGCCCCTGCTTTACGCTCTGGCGCACAATGCGTCATTGATGGACTGGCCAAGGCTGGTTGCGACATTCTCTTTGGTTACCCAGGGGGGACGGTCCTCGATATCTTCAACTGCCTCTACGACGCCCCCTTCCAATTTATCTTGTCGCGACATGAACAGGGCGCTGTCCATATGGCCGACGGTTATGCCCGGGCAACTGGGAAGCCTGGATGTTGCATTGTGACCTCGGGCCCAGGAGCCACCAACACCATCACGGGCCTTGCCACGGCAAACATGGATGGCATCCCGCTCGTTTGCATCACTGGACAGGTCGCCTTGCACCTGATTGGTACGGACGCGTTTCAAGAGGCGGATGTCATGGGCATCACACGTTCTGTCACAAAGCATAACTTTCTCGTGCGCGATGTCAACGAGTTACCGGAGATCATTGCTAAGGCTTTCTATATTGCAACAACAGGAAAGCCAGGCCCTGTCCTGATTGATATCCCCAAGAATATCCAGCGCGCAACAACAACACTCCCCACTATCGCGCCGGAGAGTGTCTCGATGCGTGCCTACAAGCCAGATGTGAAAGTTTCCAAGAGTGACATTGAAAAACTGGCGGAACTGATCAACAAGGCGGAACGTCCCTTATTATATGCCGGTGGCGGTGCGATCAACGGAGATGCTTCGGAGCTGATCCGCGAGCTCGCGCACAAGGCGAACATCCCGGTCTGCACAACGATGATGGCCTTGGGGGCATTCCCTGAAAATGATCCGCTCTCCTTAGGAATGGTGGGGATGCACGGGACTGCCGCAGCTAATTATGCGGTGGACAAGAGTGATCTTCTGATCTCCGCTGGTGCGCGTTTCGATGACCGCGTGACGGGAAAAATAGACCAGTTTGCCTCAAAGGCGATCACCGTCCATATTGACATTGACCGTTCCGCGATCGGGAAAAATGTCGAGACGCACTTTGGTATCCATGGCTACCTCAAGCCCGTACTCAAGGCTGTGCTTCCGCATATCAAGCCTAGCAAACATGACGCCTGGGTCAAACAGATCAAAGATTGGAAAAGCAAATTCCCCTTGGGGTATCCTCAGCCTGAAGGTGTCCTCATGCCGCAAACGGTGATCAAGATGATTGATACGCTGAGCAAGGGCAAGGCTATTATCGCAACCGACGTCGGACAAAATCAGATGTGGGCAACCCAATACTTCACCTATACCCAACCTCGCCATTGGATCTCCTCCGGAGGTCTCGGAACCATGGGGTTTGGTCTGCCGTCAGCGATCGGTGCACAGTTAGCCCGTATGAACGAGCTGGTGGTTTGCATCTCTGGGGACGGTGGCATCCAGATGAACTTCCAGGAACTTGTGGTGGCTGTTGAACATCAGCTGCCCATTGTGGTTGTGATTCTCAATAACGGATACCTCGGAATGGTGCGGCAGTGGCAGGAGCTCTTCTACACCAAACGGTACTCCGGAGTCATGCTCAGTCAACAAGGACGGCGTCCCAATGAAGGCATCACCGAAGAGCAAAAGTATCTTCCAGACTTCGTCAAGCTGGCTGAGGCGCATGGCGCCACGGCCTGTCGCGTGACCACGGAAAAAGAGGTGGAAGAGGCGCTGAAGGAAGCTTTCAAACGTAAACATACGACCGTGATCGAGTGCATTGTTTCGCCAGAGGCAAACGTCTTTCCGATGATCCCGCCCGGGGCGCATGTCTCGTCGATGATTGGTCATCTTAAAAACTGATCCTGTTGAAAAAGGAAACTCTCTTATGAAGCATATCATTAACTGCCTTGTTGAAAACCAACCGGGCGTGCTCGCACGTATCGTGGGGCTCATCTCTGGACGTGGCTATAATATTGATACCCTCAATGTCGGCCCAACAGCTGACCCTACGGTTTCAAAAATGACCATTGTTGCTCCGGGTGATGCAAAAGTTATTGACCAGATCACCCAGCAACTCTCGAAACAAGTGGATGTCATTGAGGTTATTGAGATGACCAACAAGCCTCATCTCGAACGCGAAATCGTCTTGGTCCGCGTGGAGACGAAAGACAATGCACAACGTGCTGAAGTTTTAGATGTTGCCTCCATGTTCAATGCGCAGGTTGTCGACATCCAAAAAGACTCCATCTCCTTGCAGCTGGCCAGCAATCAAAACGCTGTTTCAGAATTTTTAAAAGCGATGCAGCCTCATCACATCATTGACCTGTCACGCTCTGGCGTGATCGCAGTTGGAAGGGAGAGCCTGTAACCATGTATCGCTTCGGTATTTTCGGTCATCCGATTAAGCACTCGTTGTCACCTCGCATGCATGCGGCTTCGTTTAAGTCCATCGGACTTGAGGCAACCTATGAGGCTTTTGATGTAGACTTCTCACAGCTACGCCAACAGTTAGAAGCTTGCCAGCAAGCGGGTTTCACCGGGCTCAACATCACCATTCCGCATAAAACAGCGATCATCCCCTTGCTGACACGGGTAGACTCTCTGGCTGCACATGTTGGAGCTGTCAACACCATCCATTTTGAAGGCAATGGCGTGATGACCGGTTACAACACCGATATTATTGGTTTTCAAGAGGATTTGCGCGAGAGCTGTGGTATTACTCCCGCTGACAAGCGTGTGCTCGTACTGGGGTGCGGTGGTGCAGGACGTGCCGTCACCTTCGCTTGTAGCGGCGCATCTGAAATCTATTTAGCCGATCCGATGACCGAGCGGGCCGAAGTGCTTGCACGCGATATGCAAGCTGCAAAACAGCGCCACGGCCATACGGCTACGGTTCACATTCTTCCGGGCCACCAACAGACGTGGGCCGAGATCGCTCCGTCCTGCGACTTGATTGTCCACTGCACGCCGGCCGGCTTGAAACCTGATGACGTCTCCGTCCTCCCAGACTCCTCGTTTCATCCTGGACAGACAGTCTATGACCTTGTGACCTATCCCAATCCCCCTACCCTCGCCACGGCATTAGCCGCAGGCGCAAAAGGGACGAATGGCATTGGGATGCTCATTCGCCAAGGTGCAGCCTCCTTTAAGATCTGGACTGGCCTTGATGCGGATATTAATGCCATGCGTACGGCGATCCAAACCTAGTCTCGGTTCCTAGCGAACCTGCGAGGAGTGTCATGAATCATGTTAAATTCCTGCTCCAAGAATTAAAGTCTTGGACTGACGAGGGCATCCTTGATCCGGAAACCTCGACGCGGATCGCATCTCGCTATGCCGACGCGGAGATGAAATCGGTGGCCTGGAGCCGCATCATCTTGGGGTCACTCGGAGCGCTTCTCGTTGGGCTAGGTGTGATCGCACTGCTTGCAGCGAACTGGGATGATATCTCACGCCCTACCCGAACGGCTCTCTCCTTTATGCCGTTGGTGTTGTGCGTAATAGCCTATTTTATGGCCGTGCGAAACGGCTGGTCGTCACGTGGCTTCTTTGAGCCATTAGGTATTTTTTGGAGTCTCTCGATTGGTGCAGGGATCTCACTCATTGCGCAGACCTATCATATCAGCGGTGATCCTGAGAGCTTTGTCCTTTCATGGACCTTGCTGATATTACCAGTCATTTATGCCACCCAAGCTGTTGTTCCCTTTATTGGCTATTTTGTCGGACTCCTCACGTGGGCGAGCATGTCTCAATACTCGAATGGCATCACGGTTCTTTATTGGCCACTGGCGTTATTGGCCTTGCCGGCAGTAATGAGCATACGCAAGGACACTCATTTATCAATCCGCACGGGGCTCATCACCTGGGGAGCGGCACTCTGTTCAACGGCTGCGATTGGTGTGACACTTGAGAAGACATTGCCTGGCTTATGGATGATTATTTATTCGGGTGCCTTCGCGACCATGTTTCTTGCGGGTATCGCCTACGAGTCAAAAGATGAACCGATCCTTCAAACGCCCCTTCGAACGTTAGGGGGATGCGGACTCGCAATTCTTCTGTATCTGCTTATTTTTCAATGGCCGTGGGATGACATCGGATGGCATTATTATCACACACAGAGAGATTACAATCCCCTCCTCGCTTATTTTGACTATTTCTTAGCGTGTGTGCTTCCTGTCCTCGCGGGGTTCATGCTGATCGTTGCCAATCGTAAGGTTGACGCTTCGACGTGGAAAGGTCTCAAGGTTGTCTCGGTATGGACAGCATGGGGAATCGCTCCAGTCGTTGTTGCCGGCGCGTATAGTGTTGCGTCATCCTTCTCGCACGAATTTGTTGCTTCATTGATTATCACGATCTACTTGACTGGTCTCTCCATTTGCACGTTGGTGGAGGGGTTAATGCGTCGGACCATGCTCCTTGTCAATGCAGGCATTTTAGTTGTGATTTCCATTATCGTGGGGAAATTCTTCTCCAGTGATTTAGGTTTTACAACCAAGGGTATTGCCTTCATTGTATCTGGGGGTCTCTTTTTTCTCACGAATGCGTACGTCGGCCGTTATCTTAGAAAGGAAGAAAAGGTATCATGAAAAGAAAGCTTATCTTCCTCATTATCGCGTTGGGCATTGTTGCGCAATTTGGACTTTTGTCCACAATCATTATCCGGCGTGAATTGACCCTTCGTTCTGGCGAAATCTGTCGTTTTGAGACTGCTCCTGTTGATCCCTTTGATGCCTTTCGCGGGCAGTATGTACAATTGAGTTATACAGCGTTCAGCTCGGGAGTTTTATCTGACCGTTCATTCACGGCAAACACGTGGTGTTATCTTTTGCTTACGACAGACACCAACGGGTATCAGATTGTCTCCTCGATCACCGATTCGAAGCCAACCTCTGGAACATTCATTCGGACGCGGGTTAGATACTCCTATGAAGATCATATTGAAAAGCCAACACCTGACAACAAATATCACCGCGAGCCAACAGGTAAGTGGAAAGTGCATCTGAACTTGCCCTTTGACCGTTACTATATGCCTGAGAAGTTAGCCCCTCAAGCTGAGACTGCTTATCGGGAAGCGAACCGAGCTGCTCGAAGGGAAAAGCAGGCGGTTGCGCGTGTGCGCATCTGGCGAGGCATGGTGGTCATAGAAGACATTGAAATTGACGGGAAGCCGATCCGAGAAGTCATTCAAGCTGAACGGATAATTAAGCCTTGAAAAAAATATTAATCCTTACTTCTAGCCCCCTTGCCAAGGGAAACACCAACACCATGGCAGACACCTTTGAAAAGACTGCACGAACTGCCGGGGCTACTGTTACCCGTTTTGCCCTACAGTGAGTGGCTAAAAGAATCAAGGTCTTCAAAAACTGGCACACCTGCCTGCTCCAGACGCTCTCGTGATTGATGCCCTTGTGCAATCAGGACACAGGAGATGCCAAGAGCCTCAGCAACTTCCACGTCATGCAGGGTATCACCGACCATGACAATGGAAGCCTTCGGATGCTGAAAGCGGTCCACTAACTTTTGGCCCCTCGCGATCTTCGAAGCGCCATAGAGGTTATCAACTCCGCAGACATGGCTAAAGTAATCGCAAATCCTGTATTTCATGAGCATCTGATCAAGAATCGTTTGTTCAGAGGCTGAGAGTACGGATTGTTCGATTCCAAGGGCTCGAATATGATCAAGCGCATGCAAGGTGCCCGTCTGAAGCTGAAAAGTGGTGTCTGCGAGAAAAACATCATGGAATTCGCGGGCGACAAGATCCCAATTCTCCGACTCAAGCGGAAACTGTATCCGTCGATAAAAATCTACCACAGGAAACCCGAATACATCACGATACGTGGAGACATCAATTAATGGAACCCCACGCTTACCCAGCAACACATTAATCGAGTTGACGCAGGCTTGCGTGTCATCTAGCAAGGTCCCATTCCAATCCCAGATAATATGTGAGATGTTCATCTCAGTCCAGCGTGTGCACGAGAAGCCCAGAGCGTAGCTTAGGTTCAAACCACGTACTCTTGGGTGGCATGATCTGGCCCGCGTCAGCAATATCCATCATCTGACCGACGGTCACCGGGGACATGGAGAAGGCAACCGCATCGCGGCTGCTGTCTACACGCTTGGTCAGTTCAGCCGTGCCACGAATACCCCCTACAAAGGATATGCGCGTATTGGTTCGCGGATCATCAATCCCCAGCACAGGAGCCAGCAAACGATCCTGCAAAACACTCACATCCAGCAGTCCGACAGGATCCGCTTGAAACTCCGGCCAAGAGAGCTTATACCATTTTTTCGACAGATACATCCGCACCTCGCGTGCACCGGTTGGTTCAGGAGTCGTACACTCCTCTGTTTTAAAGATAGTTTTGACCTTTGACAGAAAGGCGTCTGGCGTCAAACCATTTAAATCCACCACGCACCGATTATAGGGGAGTATCCGCAACTGCGTCTCTGGGAAGAGAACTGCCAGAAACCAGTTGTATTCTTCATTGCCAGTGTGGCTTGGATTCGCCTCTCTGCGTTGCTTTCCAGTACGGAAGGCAGCAGCGGCACGATGATGTCCATCGGCCACATACGCTAAGGGCACATTTTTAAACGCCTCCACCCAAACAGGCGCTGAACCTTCAACACGCCAAACAGTATGACGAACCCCATCCACAGCTGTGAAATCATAGAGGGGTGACTGTTTTTGAACATCCGAAACGAGACGGTCCAGGTTGTTTTGATCGCGATACGTCAAGAAGACTGGACCTGAATTTGCATTCAATTCGAGACAATGGCGCGTGCGGTCATCTTCCTTGTCCTTGCGTGTCTTTTCATGCTTGCGGATGATGTCTTTTGCATAGTCATCAATATGACAGCAGGCGACAACACCTGTCTGCTGGTGGGTCCCCATGATTTGGCGATAGACATAAAAGTGTTCCGACTTTTCACGCAGCAGAACGCCGCGAGCCTGAAAATCTTTAAAGGTTTTGACCCCTTGCGCATAGACACAGTCATCATGGATATCCACAGTGTCCGGGAGATCAATTTCAGGCCGGGAAACATGGAGAAAACTATCTGGGTTTCCAGAGGCGAGCAGCCGTGCTTCAGCGGTATCCACAACATCGTACGGCACAGAGGCCAAAACAGAAGCCTTCTCAGGTGAGGGCCTTAGGGCGGCAAAGGGTTTAACAAACATTACGGTATCTCCTGTGGTGTAATAAACAGCCCCCGTCATCCTTGAAGGACGCGGGGGCAATTGTGAAACGACAGATTGCGTGGCTTAGAAACCAATATTCAAGATCGGGCAAAACGGTAAATCCGAATTACGAATCACATTCACGATTCCAATTTGAAAACCATGAAGGTCTTCTGCTCGATTAATGATTCCAATCTGAAACCCATTCGAAAAATCTGCAAGATTGACCAACCCTAACTGCAATCCAGAAAAGATCTGAGCCTCATTCCAACAAGCCGATTGAATGCCAACACCGTTACCGTGGCCAATTGAATTGTAAAGTAAGGAGAACTGCCACCCCGCCATTTCATCTTCCACAGAGCTACGGAAGGCGTTCATCTGGAATCCATTAAAGTAACGGCAACGCCCTATCAAGCCCAACTCAAATCCTGTCACCTGATCGCAGTGTCCGCCAAGAGGTATACGGAGTCCAACAATATCAACATCTTCTGCACCACTAAAAGTAAACCATACAGGCCAACGGACTTTATCAGCAGCTTGTGCATTCATTGCCAACAATCCAAATAAAAGTAACCCAAATAAACTTTTCTTCATGTTTTCCTCTCCTTAAGCAACACTTTAGCTTAAAACACCCTAACCACTCCTAAGAATTGGTTGTACTATACCGAAGTTGAAGCAAACAGGCAAGCCGTTTTCATCACGAAATTAATAATTTTATCGCTGAACTTAATCTCGTAAAAAGCACTTGCAGACATAACTTGAATCCTCTATGCTTGGGGTCACTTAAAAGTGAATCATTAAACTGAAGGAGTATCATGTCTCGTACGGAACTCTCGCCTGAGCTGGCGACTGAAATAAGAAGGCGCGTTTTCGAAGAAAAGGGGTGGATGAAGATCACTCAAGTTGTGCGCCGTGGAGGTGAACTCTTTAGAATCAGCCTCCGCCCTGTCACCATCAAAGAGGAGAAGCGATACCAGGGTGAGATGACAGAAAACGGGCGGACAACCGTAAAGAATTTTGACTTGGCAGGGGCTCAAAAGGGGCTGGAGGATATTTTAGAGCAGGTAGGTCCACGCGAGCTTCATCTGATTACAGCTTCAGGTGATCTTCATCTTCGGGTCACTCGAAAGGGAAAAGTACTGGTTTCTAGAAGCGCGCCGATGGCCCGGGAGAGCGAAGAGGCCCCTGCCCATGACCGGGTCAAACTGATGCCCTTGACAGCCTTTGATTCAATCGCGTTGCTGAAAACGATTGATATTGCGGATGCGGATGGCCGCATTAAGGCCTCCATGAGAGGAAAATACGATCAGGTCAATGAGCTTTTAAAGGTCTTGAATAACTTGATCCCCTCCCCTACGCCCTCTGAAACAGAAGAGGTTAAACCGTTTCATATTGTCGATTGTGGTTGTGGAAAAGCCTATTTAACCCTTGCAGCATATCATTACTTAACGGCTGTGCGAGGTCTTACCGTTCGAGTCTGTGGCATAGACCGTAATCCCGCCTTGATTCTTACCGCGAGGAGACTGGCCCAAAACCTAGATGTTGCCACCCACGTGACCTTCATCGAAGCAGACCTGGCAACGGCGGAGCCCCCCTTCGAACCTGACCTCGTCATGAGCCTTCATGCGTGTGATACCGCAACCGATGAGGCCCTCGCACGGGCGATTGAATGGAAGAGCCGTTATATCGTTTGTGTGCCCTGCTGTCAGCATGAATTGCATAAAGAGCTCAAAGAGGGAGGCCCCTTCCAAACGCTTCTGCGACACGGAATCCTTCGCGAACGACTAGCCGACCTTTTGACCGACACGTTCCGAGCACAACTGCTTCGGGTTCTAGGGTTTCGGACTCAGGTTGTGGAATTTGTCTCCGCTGAGGCTACGGCTCGAAATATCCTGATTAAAGCCGAGTTCGCTTTGAAGCCAGGCCAGATTGTGGCTGTGAACGAATACCTTGCATTGCGTGATTTTTGGAAGGTTACACCCTGGTTTGAAACACGGATGTCTAAACTTCTTTCAAAATATATGGAGTTTCCCCGTTGACCAATGCAGGGTAATCCGATATAGTATACGATTCAAATGGAGGCTTTTAGTGAATGTTGAATTGATTGAAAAGGCAAGAGTCCGCTTTCCAAGCGTACCGGTACTCGTAAATGTGGTTTCCAAGCGTGTGCGTCAGCTCAATATGGGCGAACGTCCGTTGGTAAAGCCATTGTCTGCAGATGAAGACAAAGCGGATATAGCATTGCGTGAAATCGCTGAAGGGCTTATTATGTGCGAAGTTGATTTCGCCGCAATTGCTCGTGCTGAACAGGCACAGACACGTTGGTCAGAATAATCATACCTTTTAGGGGTTATGTCGAAAGAGGACAAGAAAAGCGGCGGAAACCTGACGGTCAACAGACGGGCTTCGCATGACTATTTTGTCCTCGAGAAGTATGAGGCCGGCATTGAGCTGGTCGGTACCGAAGTAAAGGTTGTTCGAAATGGTGAAGCTGGCCTTAATGGTTCGTATGCAAGCGTAAAAGAAGGTCAGCTTTTTTTGAATCAGGTGCGCATACCGCCCTATGCTTTTGGAAATCGTTTCAACCATGAGGCCCTGAGGACGAGAAGATTGTTGATGCACAAGCGGGAGATCCGTAAGCTTCAGGCGCTTTCAGAGCAAAAAGGACTCTCCTTAATTCCGTTAAGGATTTATCTAACGCCCAAGGGCATGGTAAAGGTAGAAATCGCCGTCTGCCGAGGGAAGGCGCAAGAAGATAAGCGAGAGAGCATCAGAAGACGTGATGCGGATCTTGAAGCTCGGCGAGCTGTGGCAACGCATTACAGAAGTTAATTTTTTAGAATAAGGAGATAACTATGTTAATACCAAGTGCATTCATTCAGAATATCGGGCCAACCCAACTGTTGTTGGTCTTGATCATTATTCTCGTCCTTTTCGGAGGCAACAAACTGCCGAGTCTTGCACGTTCCTTAGGCAGAAGCCTTGGGGAATTTAAAAAGGGCCGAGAAGAGGGCGACAAGCTCGCCACTCAACAGGTCAAAGACGTGATTGACGAGATCAAGAAGGAAGAAC
>CAMBQV010000057.1 GCA_945870145.1 Akkermansia muciniphila | reverse complement strand
CGAGGTGCGGGCACTTTCAAAATTCTTGTCCCACTCGCGGCCATACGATTGCTTCCAGAGTGTCGCCCCGGTCTTCAGGTCGAGTGCATAGAGGTAGCCGGTCAGTTCGCCCTTCTGTCCCTCGTTGCCCGTGATATACATGACGCCCTTGACAATAACTGGCTCCGAATAACCTGCGCCCGGCAGATTGATCTGCCAAAGCTGCTTGGGTCCACCCTCAGGCCATGTGGCCAACAACCCCTGCTCTTTAACAATCAAATCACGGTTGCTCCCGCGCCACTGCGTCCAGTCAGCTCCAAAGGCTGGCAGTTGAGAAAAACCGATTGTGAGTATAAATAGTCCGATGCTCTTTTTCACATGACCTCCTTGCTGATAACTTTTTAAAATTGCCTTATTGCGTGATTGCCTTATTGCCTTATTTGAAATTCAACGTTCGATGTTGAATGTTCGATGTTCGTATTCATTCGTGTTATTCGGATACTAAACAATTGCCCTCTTTGTTAGGCTATGAGTTTAGTACTTTACCGAATTCGCCTCTAAAATCCAAGCCAATCTTGTCTAAAAAAACGAATCATGCTATATTTTCGCAAATGACAACCACAAACACCGTTGAAATCATCGCCCGTGGGGTCTGCGTCATGCAGAATCAGATTCTGCTCTGCTTCGGAAAAAAATCCGGCATCGCCTACCTGCCAGGCGGCCATATTGATTTCGGCGAAACTGCTCGCCAAGCTCTAGTACGCGAGATTCATGAAGAACTCGGCTGCTCTTCACAAGCCGGCCGCTTCCTCGGCTGCTGCGAACAGTGCTTTGTTCAGAACGGCGAAGCGAAGGCCGAAATCAACCTGGTCTTTGAGCTGACCGTCGAGGGCATCTCTCCTGACAAGCCCCTCTCCGCCACCGAGGACTGGATCGGCTTTAGGTGGCACCCGCTCAACCAGCTCGCCACCGCCCGCTTCGAACCCGCCCGCCTCGGCACTGCCCTCACGGACTGGCTCGCCCACCCCGGCGGGCATCTGGAGTAAGGAGTCGGAGGTCAGAGGTCGGAGATCAGGAAATTGTTTGTAGCGCCTCCAGTTTTGCACCCAAGATCGCATCAAGTTTGGAAAGATCGGCTGGATAAAGCGAAACGAGCTTTTTACCCGCCTGCATATAGAGATCTTGCTTAAGGTACATGCCAGCCTTGTAGCGCGGTGTTTCCATGCCCCAATACTCAATGTAGACATCGCGCTCTGGCAGATAAAAATCAGGCCGTATCTGAAAACCTTCAATAATGCGTAGCCGTCCGTCGTAGCGATAGGCTATATTATTTCGCTCCAGCCACTCAGCCACCTGCTTTTCGCCGGCCGATTGCACAAGCGTACCTTTGAGCGTCTTTAAGGTCTTTTTGTCTTCGACCTTCGTCTCCCAATTACGACGCGTCGTGGCGGTTTCATCAAAACAGGCATCGCAGAAAACGCGCTGAAAAAAACGCTGGCTGCGCGCATACTCATCAGGTTGCACGCGCACACCACACCGCGAACAGGTGTGCACAACGGCTTTATCACGCGAGGCCAGGGCCTCTTTGATGATCACGCCTGCGCTCTTGATGCTTCGCTTGACATAATCTTTCTCAGACGGATTGCGGTACATATCACGCAAAATCGAAAGCGCCGCTTCTGCGTCTGCCCCGAAGGCACTTAACGCCTTGGTGGCGTACTGCCTAGCTTGCGGATGCGCATCAGCCAGCAGTGGTATGAGTGTGGTCACTGCATCTTTGGCACTTACCACACCCGCGAGCTTTCCAAGGGCCGAGGCTGCCACACGCCGCACCAGTGGCGATTCTGAGGCGCAATAACCCTGAAGCTCAGCAAAGCTCGCCGCTGAGGCACTCTCGCCCAAGGCCTTGGCACGCGAAGAGAGCTTGGCTTCGGTGGCATAGATCATGGGTGGCGTTCCTTTGTGTGTGTTGACTCTCTACGTCTTTCAAGACTTCGATTCGTCTGGGCCCGTAGCGAGCCACGAGGCGAAGCACAGGGCTCAGGCCACAGCGAGTCGTGAGACAAGGCGCAGGGTTCACCCGAGCCCGCAGCAAGCCGTCAGGCGAAGCGCAAGGCTTAAGCACCTGAGGCCGTAGCGAGCCGCGAGGCGAAGCGTAGGGCTTAAACACCTGAGCCCATAGCGAGTCGTGAGACGAAGCGCAGGGCTCAGGTCGTAGCACCTCTTACCGATCGAACTGGCCGTCGAAGGCGATGGCGCTGGGCGCGAAATCGACCTTCTTAACAAATTCGCACGCCTCTTTGGCGCCATGGCAGCGGTCCATGCGGGAGTCTTCCCACTCGACCGACAAAGGCCCTGTATAGCGAATGTCATTGAGCGCGACGATGATCTCTTCGAAGTTGATGTCGCCATGGCCCAATGAGCGGAAGTCCCAGAAGCGGCGCGGATCAGCAAACTCTGTATGACCGCCAAAGACGCCGACCGTACCGTCGCCATGACCCCACCAGACATCTTTCATGTGACAGTGGAAGATGCGCTCCTTGAACGTACGAACAAACTTCACATAGTCAACACCCTGATAGCCAAAGTGCGACGGATCAAAGTTGAAGCCAAAGGCTGGATGTCCGTCGAGTGCTTCGAGCGCGCGTTGCGCAGAGACAATATCAAAGGCGATCTCTGTCGGATGCACTTCGAGCGCAAACTTAATGCCGTTGTCAGCATAGACATCGAGGATCGGCTTCCAGGTCTTTGCAAACTCTTTGTAGCCGTTGGCGATTTGTCCCGGTGTACAAGGCGGGAAGGAGTAGAGCAGGTGCCAGATCGGCGAACCTGTAAAGCCGTTGACTACCTTGATGCCCATGTTCTTGGCAGCCTTGGCGGCCTTCTTCTGCATTTCGATTGCCCACTTCTTGGCGGCCTTGGGGTCGCCCTTCAGCGCCTTCGGAGCAAAGATATAATGGCGCTCGTCAATATTGTCAGAGACCAACTGACCTGAGAGATGATTAGAGATCGCAAAGCACTCTAAGCCGTTTTCTTTCAAAAGGCCGCGCTTATCATCGCAATAGCCCTTGCTCTTCGAAGCAACATCTAAGTCCATGTGGTCACCCCAGCAGGCGAGCTCAAGGCCGTCATAACCAAAACCCTTGGCCATCTTGCACAACTCTGCGAGGGGCAAATCTGCCCACTGCCCAGTAAACAACGTTACTTTTCTTGCCATCGTTACTCCTCCTTGCGTTCGTCAAACAGATGCTTCAACCTTGAAACATGTCTTACAAACAAATCATTAATTTAAAAAGATACTCTACTTCAGCTCTTCCTTCAAGCCTCTTTTTTCTCTGAAGAAGGCCTGAAACATCTCGCGGCATTCGGTCTCTAGCACGCCAGCTACAATCTCGGGCCGATGATTAAGCCCCTCATGGTTGAGAATCGAAAAAACCGAGTGCCCGCCACGTTTAGGATCTGAGAGCCCCCACACCACCAGCGGAACACGCGCCAACACAATCGCACCCGCGCACATGGCACACGGCTCTTTGGTCACATAAAGGATGGTGTCGGTCAGTCGCCAGTCGCCCAAGGCCGCAGCCGCTTGGGTAATAGCCAAGATCTCGGCGTGCGCTGTCGGGTCTTTGAGCATTTCGGTCTGGTTATGAGCGCGCGCCAAGACTCTGGGCGAAACCTCAATAGAATGCTGGGAAGGCCGCACGATCACACAACCCGTCGGCACTTCACCGGCCTCCGCTGCACGCTCAGCCTCACGGAGGGCGAGCCGCATACACTGTTGATGGAATTCAACTGAAACCATTTTATTACCTGCCTATAACTTCACTAGTTTTCCCCACGAAACACACGAAAAACACGAAAAACACGAAAAAATCTCCTCTGCGGCCCTGCGCCTCTGCGGGGAAAAGTTACTCATTCGTTTATTCCCGGGGTATTCACTGCCAACTGCACCTGCCAACTGCTACTTTGCCGCCCCGGGCGGCGGGCTTGTCTATTAATTCAGTCGACAAAATACATGGCAATCAAGTAGACTAGAAACCCAAGAAACGGAGAAACTTATGTTATCAGTTCGTCATACCCCGAAGCAACACAGAAACAAAGGCGCTGTCTCTGTGACCACCCTCATCATCGCCCTTGTGGTCGTGGGCGTATCGTTTGTATTACTCAAGTTCTTTTTCGAGGGTGCCAAAGAGACCGCCGTGACCGTCAAAGACCGTAATCAGAATTTCATCGATCAGAAAAAGGTTTTGATCAATAGTCAAAACGAGCGCATCAAGACTATGCGCGAATCACAAGAGACGCCGTGAAGAGTCAGTGATCAGTGGGCAGTGATCAGTGGGCAGTGGCCCGTCCCTACTGCCGACTGCTACTGCCTACTGCCTTCTCGACCACCAGCAACAGCGTGACCCGCTCCGTCAAACCCGTATAGGTCTGGAGGGGTTTGCCATCTTTAAAGAGTATGAGCGTGGGCAAGTACTCGAGCTTGAACTTTTTAACCAGCTTCTTGGAGGTCTCAATATCAAAACGGGCGATAACCGCTCGGTTGCTCACAGCACGCGCAAGATCTTCCAGTATCTCGCTCTGCTTATTGCACGGCGTACACCAGTCAGACCAGAAGTCAACCAGCGTGACGCCCTCTGAGATGGTCTGCTCAAACGTAGCCTCACGCAACGTGGCCACTTTGCCAGGCTGAGCACCCAGCTCTGCCAGTCGCTCATCAACCGTCTTCTGACACCCGCAGAGCCACGCGAGCGCAAGTGCGAGTGCGAGGTGCGTCTGATATGTCATTTGCGTCATCTCGCCTTTCGTCCTTGCGTCGTTGGGTCCTTACGTCCTCCACTGAGTCCTGAGTCAGGCGTCTTGGGTCAACACGTTGCTGGACTCAAGACCCAAGACCTAGGACCCAGCCCCGGACGCTGGACCCAGGATGGGCGGCTTCGAGCCTATTGACATTGTGACTTACTGACCCTTCCAGACTTACTGACACTTCTTCTCACTACCCTTGTAGCACGGTAATGCAGATCGTGCCGTAAATATCATCCGCTGAGCAACCGCGCGACAAATCATTGACGGGCTTAGCGAGTCCCTGGATCACTGGACCGAGCGCCGTGGCACCTGCGAGGCGCTCGACAAGCTTGTAACAGATATTGCCGGCCTGAAGGTCTGGAAAGATCAACACATTGGCATCGCCCTTGATGAGGCCGTTCTTGTTCTTTGAGGCACCCACCGCCGGGACGATGGCCGCGTCTGCCTGGATCTCGCCATCGACGACCGCATCAACGCCCAGCTCTTTGAAGCGCGCTTGGGTCAGCTCGGCGGCGATACGCACCTTGTCGACAAGTTCATGCTTGGCGCTGCCCTTGGAGGAGAAACTCAAAAAGGCCAAGCGCGGTTGCTTATTGAGGAGCTTACGATAACTCAGCGCCGTGGCATGCGCAATGTCCACCAGCTCTTCAGCCGTGGGGTTGGGATTAACCGCGCAGTCGGCAAAGAGCAAGGTGCTATCGCCTGAGAGGGTCGGCGTCTTCAGATCCATAATAAAAGCCGAGGAGGCCAGCTTGATACCCTTGGCCGTGCCCACGCAATGGAACGCGCTACGCAACATGTCGCCTGTCGAGGCGATCGAGCCTGCAACCATGCCCTGCGCCAAATCAAGCGCCACCATCAGGTTGCCAAAGTAGAGACGGTTGGAACTGACTGTCTTGAGCGCCTCCTCCTCTGTCATGCCCTTGGCTTTGCGTTTCTCATAGAGAGCTGCCGCCAGTTTGGGGATGAGGTCAGACGTGGTGTAGTCGACAGCGACCAGCCCCACAGAGCCCAGCGTCACACCAGCCTGCGCCTCGGCAGCTGCGATCTCGGTCGGGGTACCCAACACCACAGGCTTGCAGAGCCGGGTCTTAGCCGCCTTGACAGCAGCCGTAATCACTCGCGGATCCATGCCCTCTGGCAGGACGATTGTCTTGTTTGCGGCTTGCGCACGCGGAATCATGATATCAAGTATGCTCATAAAAGAATTGCCTTATTGCGTTATTGCCTGATTGCCTTATTTAAAATTGCGTGCTACACGTCCCACGTCGGGCGTCGCAAGTCGTTTGAGCGATTGAACGATTAAGCGACTGAACGAAATGACATTGTAACTCACTGCCCACTGCTACTGCCAACTGCCCACTCTCCATTCTCGCATTCCCGAATTCGCGCATTCCCCCCCCCTACTTCTTCATCTCCTCCGAGAGCACGCGAAACGTCTCGCGTGCGATCATCAGTTCTTCATTGGTCGGGATGACGAGGGCGGGTGTCTTTGACTTCGGCGTGCTCACCGGACTCAAGGTGCCAAAGATTTCGAGATTTTTTTCTTCATCAAGTTCGCAACCGATGGCAGCCAGACGCGAGATGATAGCTTTGCGGGCCGGATGGCTATTTTCGCCGATGCCCCCTGTGAAGATGATCGCATCTGCGCCGCCCAAAAGCGTATAGTAACCGCCGATATAGAGCGCGGCGCGATGACCAAACATCTCAATCGCATTGGCTGCGGCAGACTTGCCCTGCGCTGCCGCATTGACTGTATCGCGCATGTCGCCGCTGTTGATGCCATTGATGCCAAAGAGTCCGCTCTTTTTGTTGAGTACATTGTCAATCTCATCAATCGACATGCCCTTGCGTGCCAGATAAAAGATGATCGCAGGATCAATGTCACCGCACCGCGTGCCCATGATCATGCCGGGCAACGGGGTCAGGCCCATGCTCGTGTCTAAAACCTTGCCCCCGTCAATCGCGGCGATAGAAGAGCCATTGCCCATGTGGCACGTAATCAGCTTGAGCTCAGCGACCGGACGCTTCAGATACTCAGCAGCCGCCTGCATCACAAACTTGTGCGACGTGCCATGGAAACCATACTTGCGGATGCCATAGTCATCATAGAACTGCTGCGGGATGGCATACATGTAGGCATGCTTCGGCATGGTCTGATGAAAGGCCGTGTCAAAGACCGAGACATTCGGCACATGCGGAAAGACCGTCTCGCACGCCACAATACCATCGAGGTTGGCAGGGTTGTGGAGCGGCGCGAGGTCTGAGCACTTCTTGATCGTGGCCTTGACATCTTCCGTGGTCAACACCGGCTCAGAGAAGAACTCCGCACCATGGACCACGCGGTGGCCGACAGCCTTCACCTCTTGCAGCGTTTTCAACACGCCAACCCCGGGGGTGATGAGCATCTTACACGCCATGGCCAATGCCTTGCCGTGATTTTCAGCAGCAATGCCCTGCTCGCTCTTCTTCTCGCCGGAGCGCTGATAAACCAAATTGGCATTGTCGGTACCGATACGTTCCACGAGGCCCTTGGCCATGATGGTCTCTCCTGACATGCAGAAGAGCGTGAATTTAAGGGAGGAACTCCCTGAGTTGATCACAAGGATCTTGTCATACTTTTTATACGGCATATTGCTCCTGTAACTTTTAAAAATTGCGTGCGTCGCTCCGTCTTTGGGGCCAATAACGGGCGAAACTGATTGCCTGAGAGTCATACAGTCAAAAAGTCACCTCTGGGTCCTGCGTCCGGCGTCTTGGGTCAACACGTTGCTGGACTCAAGACCCAAGACCCAGGACCCAGCCCTGGACTAATTGACATTGCTCTTAAGACTAATTGACACTTACTGGCACTTCTTAGACTTATTGACACTGGCAACTGACTCTGCTCTTTGCGGTTAAATCTTAACCAATCCGAAGCTTCAAAAACGCGTTTAATTGTGCGCCACTTTGCTTTCAGATTCAAGACTTAAAAGCGGAAAAACAGAGATTTTCAAAATACGCGATTGACAGCGACGGGTAAAAAAGGCTATTTTAATAACACAGCGCGAGTTATCATGATTCGTGAGAAGATCTGCAGGTGCCCAGCGAGCGGTTTGATGAACCTAGGGCGTCCGGAAGTTTCTGGATTAAGCAGAAGGAGCATTTTAAGGGGCTGTCATGTTGTGCTGGCGCACAAGGATAGCATAGGCTGGTTGCCTACATAACTGAATTAGCCATGGGGTTCGGTTCTGCCTAGTACACAATAACATGGCACGGTTACAAGTACAGAAGGATAGAACAATGGACATCTATGTGGGCAATCTCGCCTATTCTACGAACGATGACTCGCTGAAGACTGCATTTGGAGCGTATGGTGAAGTAACCTCCGCTCGCGTTGTTACCGACCGGATGACTGGTCGTTCCAAGGGTTTCGGCTTTGTCGAAATGCCTGATCGTGCACAAGCACAGGCTGCAATCGACGCACTCAATGGCAAGGATGTGGATGGTCGCGCACTTCGCGTGAACGAATCCCAGCCTAAGCCTCGCGAAGAGCGTCGCAGTGGCGGCGGTGGCGGTGGCGGCGGTGGATACGGCGGTGGCGGTCGCAGCAGCGGTGGCCCTGGCGGACGTAGCAGTGGCGGATTCGGCGGCGGCGAACGTCGCGAGCGTCGCGAGACCCGTTGGTAGTCGAAGCGTTTCGTAAGAAACGTTTGGAAAAATCGAGTCGCTCCTCTTGAGGAACGGCTCGTTTTTTTTAATTTTAGCGACAAGCTTTGTCGCGAACTTTTCGAAGCAGGACTTGGGACCTGGGACTTGGGACATGCAGCACGACGGTGGACCGAAGGCGTATCACGTGCTACAAGTCCCGTGTCCCACGTCCCAAGTCCTCTTTGCGAACCCTGACCCCTATTATGCTCTTATCCTACGAACACACACAGTGGGTACTGAAGCCCAACGACATCCTCGTCGGGGTTGACGAGGCGGGGCGTGGCTGCCTTGCAGGGCCCGTCGTGGCGGGTGCCGTCTATATCCCGCCTGCCCACGCTGAGGCGCTCTATGCAGGTGCGCTGGCGGGTTTAAATGACTCCAAGCAGCTCTCACCAGCCCAGCGTGACCACTTTTTTGAGCTCTTGACGCACGATTCTGAGATCGCTTGGGCCACAGGCCAAGCTTCGGCTGTTGAGATTGACACCTACAATATTCTGGTGGCCACTCATATGGCCATGCGCCGGGCAGTCGAAGCGCTCCCTGTCGTCGCGGGCCATATCCTGGTCGACGGACTGCCGGTCAAAGGACTCCCCTGCCCCTCGACTGCGATCGTCAAGGGTGATTCGCAAAGCCTCCTGATCGCCGCCGCCAGCGTCGTGGCCAAGGTCTCGCGCGACCGCCTGATGCGTGATCTGAACGAACAGTACCCGCAGTACGGCTTTGCCGTGCACAAAGGCTATGGTGTCAGCGAGCACATGGCCGCCCTCTTCAAATATGGCTCTTGCCCCCAACACCGACATACGTTTCGTCCCGTACAAGATGTCGACTGCAGACTGCCGGGATTGTGAGAAAGTGGGCAGTAAGTCTTGAAGCAATGTCAATCAGTCACAATGTCAATCAGTCACCCCTGAGTCCTGCGTCCGGCGTCTTGGGTCAGCACGTTGCTGGACTCAAGACCCAAGACCTAGGACCCAGCCCTGGACTCTGGACTTATTGACACTTACTGACACTTATTAGACTTATTGACACTTCTTCCTATGAACTCGCTCTTAATACTCGGTTCAGCATCGCCGCGACGCAAGAAGATCTTGGAGTCGCTCAACATCGACTTTCGTGTCTGGGCGCCAGAGACAGACGAGATACACGAGGCGGCAGATCCCATCCATACGGTGGTCTTCAATGCGCGTGAAAAATTTCTGGCCTGCCGCGCGCAACACCCTGAGGCCGCGATCATCACAGCCGACACCCTGGTCTGGCTTGAGGGCAGGCTGATTGGCAAGCCTGCAGACCTCGAAGAGGCCGCGGCCTTTTTACGCTCTTTCTCGGGACGCACCCAGATCGTCTTCACGGCGGTCGCGCTGGGGCGGCCCGGCGAGAGCGAACCTGAGATCAGGGTCGAGGCCTCGTCTGTCACGTTCAAGGAGCTGTCGGAAGAGACGATTCGCGAATACCTCACGCGGACGCGTCCGCTCGACCGAGCCGGCGCGTACGACATTGATGAAAACGGCGAGTTGCTCATTGACCACATCTGCGGCTCCTACACCAATATTATGGGCCTGCCGGAGGCCGTGGTGCGTGACTGGGTGGCGGAAAAGAAGTTCTAAAGTTCGAGAGTGCTAAAGTGCTAAAGTTATGAGGTCCTTGCGTCCTTAAGTCCTCGCCTGGGTCCGGCGTCCTGGGTCTTGGGTCAATACGTTGCTGGACTCAGGCCCCAAGACTCAGGACGCAAGCCCAACTAACGAACTAATGCACTAACGAACTTCTTACACTATCGGAGAACAGCAATCTGTTGATGCAAGACAGGCAAGTCAACGGTCACAACCTGCCAGATAATTTTAAGACTGATTCCGATAAACGAACGAGTATCTTTTCCCGCAGAGACGCGGAGGCGCAGAGGATATTTTTTTAGCACTTCTCCCCTACTCCTTCGGACAAATTTCATCCTCAGTTCCGATGCGGATCAGTGTTATACTTTGACCATCGGAAGCATAGATGAGACTCCAGCCATCTCCGAAACGAAGTTCCATGCACCCAGAGAATGGGCCAGAAAACTGGCGACTGAGCACGGTGGACGAAAAAGGAAGATCTTCACTTAGTCGAATTAAGATCTGCCTAAATACATCTTTTGGCAGTCCAGATTTAAAACACCTCTGGGCATCGGCCTCGAACAGTGCGCCCATGTGAACTTTAAGCTTCACAGACCTATATGCCCCATAAGGGACTGCATATTGGGGAAGGTCTTAAGTCCCCGGCCTGCAAGTGCATCCCGCATCGCAGCTGTTGTCTGCCGCGATGGCTTGTGTGGCTGGCGCGTCTGGCTAACCTTGGTCGCAGATCGCGTCGTCTGTTGTTTCTTTTCGACTGTGACGTTCATAAGAACCCTCTTCGTTTTCAAGATTAGTTTACATCAGACCCCTGAGCGATTCAACTGCAAAAACCAATATTTTTTACCGAACTCACTCACTAATCCAATCAAAACATCTACATTGCCATCAACGAGACGCCCGAGTGAAAAACAGCACGTTCTTCTTCAGAAACAGGGACACACCGTTGAACGATGAACTCTCCAGGCCGTATTCCCGCACGTACCGTTTCGCAAATCGCTTGATCCTCTGTGGCATAATCTCCTACAAGCGTTGCTTTGGAAACCGCGATATACCTCCCGCGATAACGACGCAAAAGAGAGCGGTGATTTGCCCTAAACCAACGATAATTCTGATCAAGTTTTCGCTCTACTGGACTCATAAGTGGCCTCTTTATCATCTCGCCAAATCGACTTTCTTGTCTCGCAGGATATTAATAATCTCTTGTCTCATCTTCATGTGGGTATCTTATCACTTCCTAAAAAATCCTTCAAGCCACGAGTAAGACAGTGCTAAAGTTATGAGGTCCTTGCGTCCTTAAGTCCTCGCCTAGGTCCGGCGTCCTGGGTCTTGGGTCAATACGTTGCTGGACTCAGGCCCCAAGACTCAGGACGCAAGCCCAACTAACGCACTAATACCCTAATGCCGCTCCCACATCAATCTCCAGCGGCTTCTCTGGCGGCAGGTGGCCGTATCTCACCAGACCGACAAGCGACCCGCGCTCATCCGTGGGCAGGGTCATGTCGCGCCTGTTCCCTCTCTTAAATTAAGAGTTAAAACGCTCAACGCTTAAAGCTCAACGCTCAAGTTTTTCTCAACTTTAGAACTTTAGCACTCTCGAACTTTAGAACTTCTTCCAAACTTCTTCGACCGCATCACGCCCCACTTGCACAACCGAAAGAGTAACGCTGTCTTCAAGCACCCGATGCCATACGTACAGGAGCGCGCGAAGCTGATGGACGACGCATCTTCAAAATAGACGGTCGGACACGAGACCTCGCCAATCGTCGCACCGGTCCAGAGGATCTCGGCCAGCATCTGAGCATCAAAGGCGAAATCATTCATATTCTCTTCCAAAGGCAACTTTTCAAGGAGCTCACGCGAAAAAGCCCTGTACCCAGTATGATACTCAGAGAGCTTTGCGCCAAACAGTATATTCATCGCGAGGGTTAGAAAGCGGTTGAAAACATATTTCCAGATTGGCATCCCACCCTTCAGCGCATACCCTCCTAGAATGCGGGAGCCCAACACACAGGGATGGAGCTCATTCGCAATCATCGAGGCCATGGCCGGAATCAATTTAGGCGTATATTGGCAATCGGGATGAACCATGATCACAATGTCAGCCTCATGTTCCAGAGCCAGCTTGTAACAACTCTTCTGGTTGCCACCATACCCCTTGTTCTGCTCATGGCGATGTACGATCACCTTAGGAATTATCGCCTTATTATCAACTTCTACTTCATTCGCGCATTTTTCATTCCCCAGCCTCCGCGCCATGGCAACCGTATTGTCTCGCGAACAGTCATCAACAATAATCACCGTGTCAACAATGCTCTGCTCACAGACCTCATTAAAGGCCTGCTGTAACGTCTTCTCCGCATTGTAAGCAGGCATCACAACAACGATTTTTTTGTTTTTATACATGTTTGGTTCCTACCACAATGACTGTACCACCGCGTTTAAGGGCGCTCCCGAGCCAGACCAAAGGCACAGAAACACCAGAGAAAAGAAATCCAAGGACAATATGCAGGGCAAGCATCGATTTAGCCACATGGGTTGGCTTCTTCGTCAGCCAATTGAAAAAGACATTCGGTGTTATAAAAAGCGCATTTAAGGCGCTCTGCGACCAACCGAGCAGATCATACTCAAACTCCTGATGATACGTCCGCGTCACCTCCAGACCAGCCGTCTTAAACGCCCCACGTAAAACTGGCAGGGTAAAATGCCACAAATGCCGCGGCACATCCAGATGTAGCCAATAACGCCCAAAGAGGCGCGCCTGCCACCCGCCGAAATCAGGAACAGCAACAATGATCTTTCCGCCTGGCTTGATCACCCTCTGGAGCTGCTCAACTAATTTAAAAGGTTCTGAGATGTGCTCCAGACTGTGCCATAATGTAATGCAGTCATAGCCAGAGGTCGGCTTTAATTCAGAAACATCGGAAAAAACCGCCAATCCCTTCAATTGTGCGTCATCCGGGAAGCGTTCAAGTCCAACGACCTTCCAACCTCGCGCTTTCGTAGCCAACAAAAAACTGCCATCCCCGCACCCGACATCGAGCAAGCTTCCACCCTCTGGAGCTTGCCTATTAGAATTCAAAGAAGCTTTGCAAGACCCCATCTCCCGATTGATTACTCTTATCCGACGCTGGAGACAAAAATCCGCTGTCGCTCCATGGCGTCCACCATAATAAGCCGCAGGGTAATAGGGTGCAAGGTCATACGGAATATTCTCCGTCCGCCCCAGCCCGCAAGACGCACAGCGTGTAATAGAGAAAGCTTCCCCAGTAAGAGGGTCTTTCACATCAAAAAGCATGCTTCCGGAAATGCTATAATTACAAAAAATGTTATGCATAATTATTATTCAACAGGTTTAATATTTTTAGAATCCAATTCCGCACACAATTTTTCCCTCGCGTTCCTTATTGGTTTATAATCTGGCATTAATTTATATGCTCTTCCCAAACATTCCCATGCTTCATTATATCGTTGTTGCTGATACATTATACGAGAATATAATTCCCAAGAAAACCCATCCGCTGGCTTTAGTTGAACACATTCTTTAATGAACATCTCAGCCGAAGATAGCAATCCACGTCCAAGTGCAATAAATGCTAACGCGAATTTTTTTTCAAATAACATGGGGTCGCCTGCTTTGACTTCTAGGTTCAATATTTCATCTAGGTTTGAAATATTAGAGTCCTTCCAGTCTGAGGACAAAATAAGTGCATGCTCCATCCGTGTCAGGCTTATTTTAAAAGAGCTCTCCTGTACAACAACAAGGCGCGAATAATAAAGAAACTTGTTGAAATCTTTTTTGCTGTGCCAATATGCACTTATATTAGCATAGGCAACAACATTATTAGGAACAACCTGTAATGCGTGCCCGAATGTTGTAAGTGTGTTTTCCCATGTAGCTATATACTTATGAGCAACAAATGAAAGGACAGAAAGCGCTAGTAATGATATTACCGCAATGGAAGTTCGCATCCATTGGCCAACTCGACCAAATGCATGTACTAGTCCTAACGTGATTACAATAGAAAGCCCAATACCTGGCAGATATGTATACCTATCTGCATGTGAAGCAATTCCAACTTGTAAAAAGCCAAGCACTGGAATAAGAGAAATGAAAAACCATAACAAGCCGAAAGATACAGAAGTGGTCGACGAAAACATGAAGTCTTCTATTTTGCAGTTCATTCGGCGCAGTAGAACCATTTTTTTGAAATCGTTACATACCCTTTTTAAGAAAGGGAAAACAAAATAATATGCGCAAACGATAAAACAAAGTCCCATCAGAATCCTCGTCGGCGGAATTGGCGTTTCGTAAGGATAAGCGATACAAAAGCCTTCTGCCCAAAATGTTTTTCTGCAATACAAACCCACTGAAGCTACTGCATTAATGATTCGCGTTGTTAACGGTACAGGCAACTGTGACAATGCCACATCTTGAACTGCTATTGTTACACAAGCATAGATTATAGCTATAATTAATGGCGTTAATAGCTTTGCCAAGTCAATTCTTCTCTCAATTATATATTCCAGCAAAAGCAACGTACACGGAAAAACGATAGCTGTTGGCTTGGCCATAAGCGCCATAATAAAACATATCATTACCATTAAAAATGCAAACTCCTTACCATCGTCCCCAAAATTCTTACGCGCTATTATTCCTTTTAAATAAGTTAAATGTCCCAATAGATACCAAAAGAGACAAAGCACGTCCTTTCGCTGCGATATCCATGCTACACTTTCTACCCTTAGCGGGTGCAACGCCCAAAAAGAGGCTCCAATAAAAGCAGCTAAATATGAAGAGTATGGCAAATTTTCTACATTCAATCGGGATCTACATTTTTCATTACAAGGCAGATGCCCTGGATTGGGCGTCTCTCCCATTAATAAGAGTAGAAAAACAAAAAGTAATACAGAGTTTACTGAGTGAAGCAATGCATTGTGTAAATGCATAGCACCTGAATTAACGCCGAACAATGTCACATCCAACATATATGACATTAACGTTAAAGGATGCCAGTTAGATGTTGTCTTAACACTATCCGTAAAGGCCCATTTGAGGCCTGAAATCGTTAGACCATTAGTCACGCACTCAGATTCATAGACATAGAAATTATCATCATAGTTTATAAAGTCAAAATTGCGCGTCTGCCAATAGAGTCCAAGTGTGACGCAAAAGAGAATCATGCTTAAGGCAATGAGGCTTACTTTTGCTTTATTTATCATGCCCTATTTTTATTCTCCGATAAACCCGAAGCTCGTAAAACTTTTTTCTACTTTTTATCTGCCTTAACCTCTTCCCATATTGTCTTCTGTATACTGTTAGTCGGCGCAGGAGCCCACCCTTCTAAACAAGCTTTTCGGTATGTGGTCAAGTGTACATTTTTAACACCAATCCGCTTAGCATGTTCAGTAATTTTACCAAAAGGCTCCGGCGAAAGAGTCTTTGGCTTAAGTGTGTCTAAGTCACCTAGGCTTAATACGGTCTTCATTAAGCACACGGGGCCTGTCGAATGTGCCGCCCCCATGACATACCCAAAAGCACGCCAGATTTCTTTCTGCGTTCTCAACGCTAGTATATCATCCGCAACATCTTTAGAACCTAATTGTGCAACATTTACAATAGCCCAGTTGCTCTCTGGGGCAACTAAGATCGTTGGAAGACGCGGGTCATCCACCACAGCAATCACAACTCCTACCCCAGCTTCTGTCTTTGCTTCAGTGACAAGACTCATTGATTCCTTCGGCGAAATCTTTCTAATGCTGGTTGCGAGCTTCACAAACTTTGTAATTTCATCAACAGGTATCTTTATCTTATCATGTTCAACCTTGGTCTGAGCGTTGAGGACTAGGACGATCTTCCCTGTAGAGGGTACAGTTAAATATCCCCCAGTCCGTGCAAGCATGTTTGACATGATTCGCACCCTATTATCTTCATCAAGCATATCCTTTACCTGTGGCTTGCGTGCCATATCTTGACAGTACCCATTAACTGATACCAAACATGTTATTGCAATAATTAGTTTAAACTGCTTCATCTTGTTCTCCATATTTGAAGTTATTATCACTTGCTTACCTGCTCAATTTTTGTTCTGTGGCAAAAGCTTTATAGGTATAACAAGCGGTCTGATTCCTTTTTCAGTTAGAGCCTTATTCGCTTTCTCAACGTGCATAATTGCTCCTTCTACGTCCTCAATCTTCATTAATTGATTAAGTTTTTGCTGTGCAGTAGTTCTTTCTCTATAGAATTCGATTAATTGCCTAATATAGTGTTCAAAGAAATCTGCTGGTTTTCCACCCTGCTCCATATATTTTTTGAGCTCTTGTTTAGCGTAGGCGACATTAACTTTTGCATCGGTAACCCTCGCAGAGTCTTCATCATTAAGAACAATATCGCGGTTAAGTATTGCCAAAACATTTG
>CAMBQV010000056.1 GCA_945870145.1 Akkermansia muciniphila | reverse complement strand
CAGCATACAGGCAACCCCAACCGCCCAGAGCGTCTGCAAACCATTGTGATTCGGAAGCAGCGCCTTTGACAAACTTGCAGAGAGCACCGAGAGCATCACATTGGCTAAATTGTTTGCCACCAAGACCGTAGCCATGAAGTGTTGCAGATGATTACGATAATATGAGAGGAGCTTTGCGGACCTCACACCATTGCGCACCAAATGCATCAGCCGTGCCCGATTCACAGAAATCACGCCTGTCTCTGTTCCCGAGAAGAGGGAACTGGCCATAAAGCAGAAAATCAGAAAGAGGACAGTCAGTTCGATACTCACGACAGCCCCTCCTTGTCCACTTCATTTTCATTTATAAGCTCATTCGTCGTCACCAACGCCTCTTGCTCGAGCTCTTCCATCTCCATTCCAGGACGTTGCAAGACTTCTAGGTAGACGGTTTCAATACGGCGACGGCGGATATGCCGCACGGTGACACGGACACCTTGCGCCTCAACGCGCTCACCAGCTTGCGGAAAATGCTCGGCATGGAAGGTGACCCAGCCAGCCACACGATCAGCGTCATCTGCATCAAGTTTAATATCGAGAGTTCTATTTAACTCTTCAAGACTCGTCGTGCCATCAATCAACCAAACATCATGATGCAACGGCTGAATCATGGAGCGCTCTTTCTCGGTCGGCCCCATCACAGGATCTGCCACCAATTCGAGAATATCACTGCGCGTGATCAACCCCGCTGTTCCGCCATACTCGTCGAGTACACAGGCAATATGCGTCCCTGTACGTTGAAGCAAGATCAAGAGATCATCAAGCGGCATATTCTCAGGGACAAATTGGGCAGGCACCAAAGCCTTGCGCACATCATGCTCGGGATCGAGCAAGAAACGCGCGGTATTGACAAAGCCTTCGATGGCATCGGGTGTCCTCATATAGGCGGGCAAATAGCGCACATGCGCCGTACTCGCAATCTGAAGTTGCCTCTCAATGGGCGTATCGAGATCAAGTCCGATCATATCCACGCGCGGGATCATCTCATCACTGGCCTTCAACTCCGAGAGGCGCATGATGCCGTCCACCATCTCGGCCTCTTCTGTATCTAGCACCCCCTGCTCCTCGCTGACCTCAACCACCGTCAGCAGTTCATCGTTGCTCAAGGCGCGACGCTCACGCTTCAATGTCTGCTTAAAGACCCCTGAACCAGCCTCCAACAAGATACTAAAGGGCTTCAACAACCACATCCAGAAAAGGAGCAAGCGACTACAGATCGGCGCCAGTTTTTCAGCATATTGCAGGGCAATGCGTTTGGGTGTCACCTCTCCGAAAAGGAGCAACATCAAGGTCAGCAACGGAACCGCAATAAACTTTGCGTAACTTGCAGGGAGGAGTTGCGCCATGACCAGATAGCCGATGGTGGCAATCGAAAAATTGACGAGGGTATTCCCCACGAGCAAGGTCGACAAGATCATCGCTGGAGCCTGCATCAACTGCTCCACGCGTTGACCTGCAGCATTGTTGCGTTCACGCAGTTGCTGAATCTGGATAGGAGAGAGCGAAAAGAGCACAGTCTCGCACCCAGAGAAAAAGGCCGAGAGAGAGAATAGAATTACCAGTGCGCCACATTCGGCTATAAGAACAAAAATATTCATTAGGGTTTTTCAGCACTCTCGACGAATAAACTTGTGCGATGTCCGCTGTTCAGCGTCTCGATCTCCATCTCGCGAATCATCCAGCGGTCATCCAGCATCTTTTTGACGCGTTGCACCCACATCTTACGTACGGGCTTGCCTTGCGGATCCAGTTGTTCCGCCTGCATGACACAGCAGAGCTTGGCATCCACCCAGATTCGCACAGCCGAACAGCCTGGAATCGGTTGCGGGGGAGAGGCCAGGAGAATATGGCAGTCCCGTCCCAGCCAGCTTTTACCCCGGGGCACATCATCAAAACGGACATCTTTCCACCAGAGAAAGTCAAGCGTCAGGTCCAGCCACGTCATATCGGTTCCGCGGATGCGGGCTGTATACGCAGGGGAACCCAAATCTTTGGTCTCTTTCCCCTGATAGGCGGTAAGCTTAATCGTAGCGGGCTTTCCCTGGGGACGCGTCATCTTGGCCCGCTCCAGAAGGTTGGTTCCCGTTGCATCCAGCAAAAGGCACTCGGCTGTTGGAACCTTAGCGCCCCAGTCCATCATGAGGGTAAATACATGCTCGGAAAGGACGGTTGTCCGTCCCTTCTTCACGGTCATAGTCCCCCTTAGAAGGACTGGGTCGGTAGGGATGACACGCGTACAATCCTGGAGAATCTGCTCCGCTGTCCGCTTCTCCGCCTCCGCATCCACAGGGGTGTCAGGGAGTTCAAAAGCCTCCTGCGCCCATAACAAGGGGAATCCCATTGCCACATTCACCAAAAACATCACTAAAATACGCTTCAATCGGCCTCTTTCTATCGCACACCTCAGGTGCTGAATTGCTTTAACAATAGCAAAAAGTGTCTATTACGACAAGTATTTTGGGCGTATTTTAACTTTGCCGAATCAGCACCCGAGGGAGGACATCTCCTCCCTCCTACTTCCTATCTCCTCCCTCATCACGCTGGAGAAGGGGTAGGACTTGAGCCATCACGACGCCCACGAAGATGAGGACGCAGCCGAGGATGGCCCGCCTCGTCAGCTCTTGATTCAGCACCAGATAGCCAGCGATGGCGGCAAAGACAGCCTCGAGGCTCATGATAATGGCAGCAGGCGCAGGCGGGCACCTCTTCTGGCAGATTACCTGGAGGGTAAAGGCAATACCGACCGACATGAACCCGCCATACGCAATCGCGCCAGAGGCTGCCTTGACCTGGGCCAAGGTGCAGTGTTCAAAGAAGAGTCCGGACAGGACACTCAAGACTGCGCAAAGGGCGAACTGGAGGCACGCGATCTGAAGGGAATCGCCTTGACTCGCGACGCGATCAATGACCAGAATCTGGCAAGCCCACAACACCGCACAAACCAAGGTCAACACATCACCTTTGGAGATCTTGAAATCCGCCGTGACGCTGAGCAGGTAAAAGCCAAAGAGACAGACTGGAATTGCCGCCCAGACACTCTTCGAAATCTTTTGCCCAAGAAAGAGTCCGAGCAAAGGGACAAAAAGGATGTAGAATCCCGTGATAAACCCTGAGTTGGCACTCGTCGTATACTGCAAGCCGATCTGCTGAAAACTGGCCGCGCCAAAGAGAAAGAGGCCGGCAAACAAACTCCCCAGAACAGGCAGTTTTGAGGTTTCTTCAGTCGGCGCGACATATTTCTTGCGCCATAGAATGACTGGGAGAAGCGAAAGACACCCCAGCGCAAAGCGGAGTCCATTGTAAGTCATCGGACCGACGCCCTTGGCCATACCGATCTGCTGGGCGACAAAGGTCGAGCCCCAGATGATCGACATCACCAAGAGCAACAACTCGTATTTCAACGATGACTTACGTGTGTCCATATTTCCTGTTTACTTTGTTTCAGAATCGTTGAAGTTGACCTTGGGGACTTCCTTGGCTGCAGGTGCCGATTCAAAGTACGCCGTGTTCGGCTGGAACCCACGCTGGGCGGCGATAATGCTGGCGGGGAATTGCCTCACCACTGTGTTGTAGCAACGGAGCACGTCATTGTAGCGCTGACGCTCAACAGCTATGCGATTTTCTGTTCCCTCCAGTTGAACCTGCAAATCACGGAAGTTGTTACTGGCTTTGAGATCGGGATACTGTTCGGCGACCAATAACAATCGGCCGATAGCGCCTTCAAGTCGAGCAGCTGCCTCAGTCTTTTCTGTCGTGGTGGTTGCGCCTGCCCATTGACTCCTCAAGCGCGTAACCTCTTCAAGTATGCCTTTTTCGTGCGCCGCATACCCTTTCACGGTGTTGACCAGGTTGGGAATCAGGTCAAACCGCCGCTGAAGCACAGTTTCAACTTGAGCCCAGGAAGACCTGCAGGACTCCTGTAACGCAACAAGTTGATTGTTGAGCATCAACATCCAGAGTCCGAGAACCACAGCGATAACCAGTATAACAATCGGTGCTTTATTATTCATGCGCATACCCCTCTTTTTTTTACTACCAACGGCCGCTTGAACCGCCGCCCCCGGAGGAACCTCCTCCAAAACCGCCACCTCCGCCTCCGCCACTGGAGAAACCACCGCCGCTACGCCACCCGCCGCCGCCTCTGCTACTTGTCCACACAAACGCCTCAGGATTGGCCCGGCCCTTAATAAAACCTACGATAAGCATGATAATACCGAAGGGAATCAGCACGATTGGCACAAGGCCACCAATCCCTATTGCCGCGAAAAAAGGCATCCCGCCGAAGACAGCTCCAAAGATCAGGCCGGTATAATGTCCCGAACCCACAGCAGCTCCGCCCATGAACATTCCGATTCCGACAAACAGGGACAGAAACGCGGTCAACCCCAATTGAGCACCCAGAGATTGTCCATTCGAATGAGACACGGAAGATGCTGCCATGGCCACACGAGAAGGTGGTTCACCGCGTTCAATGACTGTCGCCAGACGCTGCACGGCGCGATTCAATCCTTCGGCATACTGGCTTCTCTTAAACTGCGGGAAGAGCTCCTCGTTTAAGATCCGCCCGGCCAGCACATCGGGAACAATGGGTTCCAGACCGTAACCTACCTCTATTCTGGCCGTGCGGTCTTTCAACGCGACGAGCAGCAGCACGCCATTATTCTTACCCTTCTGGCCAACCCCCCAACGATTAAACAGCTTGTTGGCAAATTCATCAATCTGCCCCCCTTCCAGGGACTGGAGCGTGACAACGGCCAGTTCAGCTGTTGTCTTTGTCTGGAGTTCCCGTACCTTCTGTTCAAGCGCGTCACGCTGCTGTACGGTGAGAACCCCGGCAAAATCATTTACGAAACCTTTTGCCGTCAGCCTTTTCAAAAGCGCATCTGACGGGGTCTCTGCGGAAGCGTTCTGTACTGCAGGAATGAGCAACAATCCTGTCAGAACAACCATGATAATCGTTTGATTTCTTAACATGTCCGCTCTTCTCTTCGATTATTTTTTATTAAATTCAGGAAACAGGGCAATCCCGTGCCAGAGAATACCGGCGACGATACCTGCGATAATCACGTGAACCGCGCTGACGCCAAGGCCTAATACCAGGATGACAACACCGATCGAGAGGCCAGCTCCAAATAGCGTCGTGCCTGTACGACGGAAAAGCGTGTACGCCATGCCCAGCATCATACCTGCGACAGCCGGACGTAATCCTGCTGTTGCGTGGGCGAGCCACTGGGTGTCACGGAAATAGTCAAAGGCAACCGCGTAAACAAGAATCACAAAAAAGGGTACAGTGACGACACCCAATGTTGCAGCAAGCGTCCCTTGCCACCCGCGCAGGCGATGGCCAATGAACATGGAGGTGTTGATCGCCACCACCCCGGGAATGAGCTGCGCGAGTGCAAAGGTGTCCACCATCTCCTCTTGCGTCGCCCATTTGCGATGCTCGGTGATCTCTCGCTCCAACAGGGGTAACATGGCATAGCCGCCTCCAAAAAGCAAGGCTCCGATCTTACAAAAACTCCAGAAGATCGTCGAAAGCTTTTCAGGTGCGGCTAGCTGTTGTTGCGCCATTACTTGGCCAGGAGTTCGCGCGCCTTGGCGAGCACATTTTCGGTGGTGAACCCAAAGGCTTTGGCCAGATCCTTGAAGGGAGCCGAGGCGCCAAAGGTGTTGAGCGTGACCATGACCGTGTGCTTGCCTGCGAAACGATCCCATCCGAAGGAGCTGCCTGCTTCCACGATAAGGCGGCGCTGGCAACTGGGATCAATGATGCGATCGCGATAGGTCTGGTTCTGCTTGGCAAAGAGTTCCCAAGAGGGCATGCTCACCACACGGACATTACGATCTGTGAGTTGCTGAGCGGCCTCAAGGGCGATCTCGACCTCCGAACCTGTGGCAATGATGGTCAGCTCGGGAGTTCCTTCGCCATTCTGCCAGAGGGTATAGGCACCCTTCTCAACATTCGCGGCTAAAGGATACTTGGAACGATCAATCACCTTCATGTTCTGGCGCGTCAAGAGCAGAGCCGTGGGTCCCTTCTTATTCTTGAGTGCAGCCACCCAGGCGGCCGTGGTCTCGGTCGGATCTGCCGGACGGATCATGGTCATGTTCGGAATACAACGAATAGCAGCCATCTGTTCAACAGGCTCGTGCGTCGGCCCGTCCTCACCCACATAGAAACTGTCATGGGTATAGACATAAATCACAGGGAGACCCATTAATGCGGCCAAGCGCATCGCAGGACGGCAGTAGTCGCTGAAGACGAAGAAGGTTCCGCCGAAGACACGGAAACCACCGTGACACGCAATGCCATTCATGATTGCCGCCATGGCCAGTTCGCGAATACCAAAGTGCAGGTTGCGTCCAGCATACTGCCCCGGCATCACTTCTCCCATATCCTTGAGCCACGTCATATTGCTGGGTGCGAGATCGGCGGAGCCACCGATCAGTTGTGGCAACGCCTTGGCGAGCGCATTGAGCACGAGTCCCGACGCATTACGTGTCGCCACAGGCTTGGTCACATCAAAGATTGGCATCTGGCCATCAATATCCAAAGGCAGGAAATCCTCATAAGCGCACTTCCACTGCTCAGCCTTTTGAGTGTTCGCCTTTGACCAATCCTTAAAGATGCGCTTCCATTTACCCTGCGCACGCTTCCCTTTTGAAGCACGTTCAGCAAAGAGCGTACGAACCTCTTCAGGAACATAAAAGAGCTGGTCTTCTGGCATACCCAGCGCGCGCTTGGTGAGCTTGACCTCTTCTTCTCCGAGCGGTGCTCCATGCGCTTCATGGGAGTCTTGCTTGTTCGGGCTTCCTTTGCCGATATGGGTCTTGCAAATGATGAGCACTGGCTTGCCCGTCAACTTCGTCGCCTTACGGATGGCGCGATCAATCTGGTCAATATCATGTCCGTCAATCTCCAGCACATGCCAGTTGTAAGATTGAAAACGTTTTTTGGGATCATCGCTCACGGAGAGATCGGTATGACCTTCAATCGTAATGCCATTGCTATCATAGAAAAGCACGAGCTTCTCAAGCTTCAGATGGCCGGCGAGCGAGCAGCACTCATGGCTAATGCCCTCTTCGAGGTCGCCATCGCCACAGAAGATCCACGTGCGATGATCCACAACCGCTTCACTGCCGTCGACATTGAAACGTGCAGCCGCCATACGCTCTGCGAGAGCCATGCCGACACCTGCTGCAATGCCTTGTCCGAGCGGACCCGTGGTCGTCTCCACGCCATCGGTGTGGTGATACTCCGGATGTCCCGGAGTCAGGCTGCCCATCTGGCGAAAACGCTTCAGCTCCTCCAAAGGAAGCTTATACCCTGCGAGATGCAACAAGCTGTAGAGCAACATCGAACCATGTCCGCCGGAGAGGACAAAACGGTCACGATCTTCCCATTTGGAATCAGAGGGATTGTTCTTCAAATACTTCAGCCATAAAACCGCGGCAATATCCGCCAACCCCATAGGGGCGCCCGGATGACCCGATTTCGCTGCCTGAACGCCATCCATTGCCAAGCCACGAATGGTGTTGGCGACTAAGGTTAAATTCTCATTGCTCAATTTCATGCTCTGAATCTCCTGCTTTAATGAAAGAGGACAAGCCCTGGCCTGTCCCCTGCCGCCCTTTTTGTTGGTACAGCTCTTAAAAGTGCGTATTTTTGCAAAAATAGGCCTTCATGTCAAATACGGCTTGACGAAGTGCCAAGAAGTTCGCATCTTATGGTGTATGCAAAGGGACGGTCATATACGGATTCTGCCCATTCACGTCGCAAATAAGATTGCGGCGGGTGAGGTTGTTGAACGCCCAGCCTCGGTGGTGAAGGAGCTTCTAGAAAATGCCATTGATGCTGGTGCGACCCGTATTGACGTTACAGTCACGGCTGGCGGACGCAATCTCGTGGAGGTCCGCGACAATGGTTGCGGCATGACGCGCGATGACGCCCTGCTGAGCCTCGAACGCCAGGCCACGAGCAAGATCCGCGACGTGGATGACATCGAGCGGATCGACACCCTCGGGTTCCGGGGTGAGGCTGTCCCCTCCATTGCCTCTGTCTCGCGCTTTATCCTCAAGACGCGCCGTGCAGCGGACGAGTCAGGCACTGAGTTGACCGTCATCGGAGGCAGTATCCAAGAGGTTCGCGAGGCAGGACTCCCTCCGGGAACAACGATCGAAGTCCGCGACCTCTTCTTCAATGTCCCCGCCCGTCGCAAATTTCTGCGCGCCTATCAGACGGAGCAGGCGCATATTCGCACAATCTTCACAATCCATGCTCTTGCACACCCGAACATCGGCATGAGTCTGACCTCGGACGGACGCGAAGTAACGCGCCTGCCCCCCGACGCCACCCTCGAAGAGCGCGTACGCGATCTCTTCGGGCCTGACTTCTGCGCAGACCTCCGAGCCGTCAATGGGACATCCTTCGGCATCCGCGTCCATGGCTTCGTCAGCCTGCCCCATCAGCTTCGTAACGACCGCAGCGAACAGTATATCTTTATCAATGGCCGACCAGCCACTGCGCCAGTCATTGCCTACGCACTCAAAGAGGCCTATCCGCCATTGGCGGCCGAACGCAAGCCGATTGTCCTGCTCTTTATCGAGATGCCACCCGAGGGCGTGGATGTCAATGTGCATCCCACCAAGCGCGAGGTCCGCTTCCATAAGCCAGCCGAGGTGCGCGAAGCGATCATCCGCGCCATACGTTCCGCCTTGCAAGGAGTGGAATCCTCGCGTCCCACGAGCGAACCCGCTCCGACACAAACACCCGAAACGTCCTCTTCCAGTGTTCTTACCACAGCGTCTCCTAAACAAGCGTCTCAAGCTCCTGCCCCACTGACACCCCTTCCGCCCACCTCCTCCTTTGCCTATCCCGTGAGGCTCCCGAACGTCCCTGTGGGAACTGGACTGCCGCTCTTCCCCTCACGAGCGACTGCGACAAACGCTTCACCCACGGATGAATCCCTACCCTCCTCTTTCCCCTCCTATCAACCCACAGAACCCTCCGCGCCTTGGCAGTGGTGCCACGTCCTAGGCCTGCTAGAGAGCGGTTATGCGTTGCTGGAGACCGAAGAGGGCTTTGTCACGCTCGACCCCAAGGCCGTGCGCGAACGAGTCCTCTTTGAACAACTCATGGCGAACCATGAGAAAGACGATACGTACTCGCAGCGACTGCTCTTGCCTGAGACGGTTCAGCTTCCGCCCGCGGATGCTGCTCGACTGACCAAGCATCTCTCGGTCTTGCAGGAGATGGGATTCGCCGTGGACCTCTTTGGCGACAGCGACCACTTTGTGATTGAGTCCCTGCCCTCGATCCTCGGCGACATCTCCTGCCGTGAACTCCTGGCTAACATTGCGCACGACCTTGAGAGCGCAGGTGTCCGGCGTGGCACGGATAAATGGCGTGAGGAGATCATTGCGAAAGCCGCCTGCCGTGTGATGGTCGGACAAACGCGCACACCGACGATCCCCGAACTTGAAAAGTTCGTCGCCGCGCTCGTCAAGACACGCATGCCCTATACCTGTCCCCGCGGCAGGCCCACCATGATCTTCACCTCCACCCGCGAACTCGATCGGAAGTTTGGGAAATAGGGAGGGGGAATCACAAGACTTGGGACGTGGGACCTGGGACTTGGGATAACAAGAAAGCCTGAAAGACGAGTATTACACACGCGAGTCGCAAGCCGTGCTGCACGTCCCACGTCCCATGTCCCAAGTCCTAAAAAAGACCCCTTTTAAGCTTGCCTCTATCAAAAGAATAGGCAAAAATATCACCAATTGCTGGCTGGGTCGCTGGCAAAAATAATTGAAATCACAAGACGTGGGACGTGGGACGGAGGGACTTGGGATAACAAGAAAGCCTTAAAGACGAGTATTGCACAAGCGCATCGCAAGCCGTGCTGCAAGTCCCAAGTCGCATGTCCCAAGTCCTCCCCTCACCACACCCCATGTCCCAAGTCCAAAAAAACGAAAGGCTAGTGCTATGACTTCCCCTGTCGGAAAATTCGGTGGCTACCGAAAAATGTTCTCCTTTGGCTTCACCTGTCTCACGTATCACGCCACGGTACGATTTTGCAAGCAGGTCTATCCCTGGAAGGAGGATCCGCTAGGTAAGACGAGCGGACAGATGATTGGCGCTGCTCGATCTGCGCGTCAAAATATTGTCGAAGCCTCTTCACGCGCTGGCACATCCACGGAGACTGAATTGAAACTCCTGGATGTCGCAAAAGCGAGCCTAGAGGAACTGGCTGGTTATTACGAAGCCTATCTCATTGATAATGAAGAGGAAGTCTGGTCTGAGCATGATCAGCGTCACCAAGAAATCGCGGCAATGGACTTAGATGTTTTTGACGGGGGAGAGGATGCGGCACACCGATACAGCAAATATATGCTGGCCATGAACGCACGCTTTGCAACTTGGCTCAAAAACAATGATCCGATCATTGCCGCAAATGCCATTCTGATTGTGCTGCGCAGAGCCGAGCGATTGCTCGGCGGCCAAATCGGAAAAGTAGTTGAGTCATTCGGAGAGTCCGGCGGTTTCAAGGAAAGGCTTCGCGCCTTTCGGATGCAAGCAAAAGAGCAAGAAAAAGTCAACGAGCCACCACCCCCTGAATGCCCGGCCTGCGGCAAGCCCATGCGCTTACGTAAAGCCAAGACTGGCCCCAATGTTGGCAAACCTTTCTGGGGGTGCACGGGCTACCCTGCCTGCAAAGCTATTAAGGAATCACAAGACTTGGGACTTGGGACGCGGGACTTGGGGTGACGGAGAGCCCGTGGACCGGGAGTACACACACAAATCGCAAGCCGTGCTGCACGTCCCATGTCGCATGTCCCAAGTCCTCCCTGCATCTGTCCCGTGTCGCAAGCCGTGCTGCACGTCCCATGTCCCACGTCCCAAGTCCTCTCCCCTTAATCGAATAACCCTTGATCTCACCCCAAAACAGAGTATACTTACCACAATGATTCAAAACACCACAATCACCTTTGAAAAGCACGAAGAGATGCGGCTGGACCGCTTTTTGGCGGAGCATTTCCCGACGTCGACACGTAGCTTCTGTCAGGCCGCGATTGAGGCGGGGAATTTGATTGTAAATGGCAGGAAGTGCGGGACGAAGGCCACGAAGTTGCGCAAGGGTGACACCCTCATCGTGCTTCAGCTTTCAGAGGCTTCGGAGAACTGCGTACAGCCTGATGACACAGTGAATGTCGATGTCGTGTATGAGGACGCTGAAGTGATCGCCGTGAACAAGCCTGCGGGCCAAGCGGTACACCCCCTGCTCCACACCGAGCTCGGCACGCTCATGAACGGCCTAGTCGCCCGTTATCCGGAACTCGAAGCAATAGGCGACCAACCGCTCATGGCTGGCGCGCTCCATCGCATTGATTCAGGAACCTCCGGACTCGTCCTCGTCGCACGCACACAAGCGGCCTTCGATCATCTGCGCGAACAATTTGCGAAGCAAACAGTTGACAAAATCTACTACGCCCAGGTTGAGGGGGTTGTCAAGGAGTCCGGCAAGCTTGTGCACGAACTGGTCCACGGTCCATCCTCCCAATGCAAGATGATGCCCCTTGATACGTGGAGAACCGATCATGGCAAATGGCGTGCACCCGAACGGATATTCCACGCAGAGACCTTTTATAAGCCGATTGAGCAACGCGGAAACCACACCCTCCTGGAGGTCCTCATCCGCACAGGCGTGACACACCAGATCCGCTGTCAGCTCGCCACCGCCGGACACCCGATCGTCAACGACACCTGGTACGGAGCGAAGCCCGTAGACCACCTTGACCGCTATTTCCTTCACTCCTTCTCGGCCACCGTCGCCCGGAGCAATGAAAGTCTGCCGAAGCAGACCTTCATTGCTCCGTTGAATCACGAGACTTGGGACTTGGGACGGAGGGACTTGGGGTGACAGTCGCCTTCGGACTGGACGTACACAGGCGCGCCGTAAGCCGTGCTGCAAGTCCCATGTCGCATGTCCCAAGTCCACGAGAAAGAGAAAAATATGACAACATCCTCCATCATCTTCGGTTTACTCTTTGGGACCATTGGACTCGGCTTTTTTATTTACGGCAAGAAGCAAGAGGAGTACGTCTCTTTAGCGTGTGGCATCGCTTTGATGGCATTTCCCTATTTTGTCGCCAACACCATCGCCCTCGTGGCCATCGGTGTCGCTCTCATGAGCATCCCCTTCCTCTACGCCCGAAGATAAAAACTTTTTACCTCTGTTTATCCAAAAAAGAGCTGTGTGTTTTAGCGCAAAAACCGCTAAGAAGAGTTCAAATGCCTCACCCGTGAATACACGGACGGCGGAGCGGGCATTTGAACTGGAAATAAGTCTACTGCATTTAACTGCCGCAAACACTAGGCGAAAAGATTTAAGTCATCTTAAACTTCCGCGAGGCTATCCATTCCGCCGTCCATGTATTCATGGGCGAGGCGGATGAGATAACCTCGCAAAAATTGCGGTTTTTGCGTTAGAGTTTTTTCAGCAAAGCGAGAAGAGCTATAAAAACGCATGACAGGCCTCTTCCATTTTTGTGACATTTTCGCTATACTTTGCGCCTTATGAACGCAAAGAAGGTTCCAACAATCGTATTTTTAGGTGACGGTATGGCGGATGAGCCTGTGGCGGCGCTCGGCCACAAGACGCCCCTCCAAGCTGCCAAGACCCCAAACATGGATGCCATTGCCCGGAACGGCCGCAATGGAACGATGCTTACCTTGCCCGAAGGCTTCCCGACGTCCAGCGATGTCGCAAATATGTCCGTGTTGGGATGCGACCTTGCAAAAGAAATCTGCGGACGGGGACCCCTGGAGTGCGCCAGCCAGGGCATCCGTCTCGGCCCTTCGGACATCGCCTTCCGCGTGAATTTCACCACCGTTGACGCTCAGGGCATTTTACGTGACTTCTCCGGCGGACACATTGCGCAGCAAGAAGCTGTCGAAGCGATCGCCCTATTGAATGAAAAACTTGGCAGTGACACGATACGTTTTTATCCAGGTGTGAGTTATCGTAATTTGCTCATCCTCTCCGGCGAACAATATACGGCGGATGTCTATTGTGACAAGCCGGATGATAACCACGGCCACCTCATCGCGGAACATTTGCCCACGGCCACCTCAGAAGCCGGCGCGCTGACGGCGGCAACGTTACGGGATCTGATGGCCAAGGCCTCTGAACTTTTAAAGGGCCGCGAAGCCAACGGTATCTGGCCCTGGAGCGGAGGCAAGCCTGGCGCCATTCACAATATCTGCAAGAAGTATGGCATCCGAGCTGCGGTCATTTCAGCCGTGGATGTCATTAACGGACTGGGCGCCTGCATGGGCATGGACGTGATCAAGGTGAAGGGCGCGACCGGGTACATTGACACAAATTACGAAGGCAAGGCCGATGCCGCGCTTCAGGCAATAAAGGACGGCTACGACTTCATCTATGTCCATGTGGAAGCCCCGGATGAGGTCTCCCATGCACAAGATCTGGCCTTGAAGATGAAGACGATTGAAGATTTTGATGCACGCCTGATTGGCCGCGTCATGAAGGCGATGGGCGACAAAGTTGCCTACGCCGTCCTCCCTGACCATCCGGTGCCCCTCACGACTGGCAAGCATACACGCACACCTGTACCGGTCGCCGTCTGGCAACCAGGGAACACACCTGATGCGGTCCAGACTTTCGATGAGATCGAAGCACCCAAAGGGTCGCTCGGACTTCTGAAGAGCTCCGACCTCATGGATCTGCTGTTGGCGCGGTGAGGGGCAACAAATAACTGTTGACTCTTTTTTTCCCGCCCTTCATAATCATTTGAAGTAACTGAATTAAGTGCACAACCCCTCCCCGCACGTGGTGACTTTACACCCTTTTTACATGTTTTTTACCTCTCCATGACACCTTTTTCTTCAGTATCGGCTATGATAGTGGCGTTTTCGATGAGGCATGAGCGCGTGCTCAGAAAGAAAAAAGAACAATGATTCGAGTTGTCATACTATCCGCGACGTGGGCGTTCGGCGCTTCCCTCTTCATGGGAAGCTCGTTGCTGGCAACCGAAAGCCCGCACGTCGTGAGCCGGATGACGGTGCTTCTGGAAACCAACAATATCGGGTCACGGGCAGTCTTTACTGTTCCAGTCTCTGTCATCGAAACATGGCATCGCGAGCAGACACAGAAAAAGACGCCACAAGAGGATGACGCGCCAACAGAGCTCCTTCTGTCAACCTGGCAGGCGTTTGTCTCGGGAAATCCAAAGACACCAGACATTCGTATCGAGATGACGGGCATGGCGTTTAAAGCCAGCCCGGCAAAACCGGTCCGAGTTCCTCTCGCACCTGTCGGCACAGGATTTAAGAGCGTCTTACTGAACAACACACTGACACCCCCGCGAGAAGATGGAAAATGGTGTTTCTTAAATGTGACCAATACAGGTCCATTCGCAATCTCCATCGGACTAAGTTCAGTACCCGTGGAACAGGGCTCCCGAAAAGAACTCCGTCTCATGAAGCGCGGCTTTGCGGTTTCCACAGTGACGGTGGCGTTCAAAGAAGCACTTGAGGTCACGGTTCCAGGTCAACCTGGACGGCTTGTCGGCACGGTTTCAGGTGGAACAGTTGGCTGTATCGCGCTCGGCCGCGTTGACCCGTTCTCCCTCGTTTATGGCCCCGTGGAGGCCCGTGTGTCGCGCGCTGCCACACCTTCCCTATCACCTTCCATGGCTTGGACTGTAGGAGAGAAGATGCTCTCGGCCAGGGCGCTTTTGGAGGTCACGCTACTCTCCGGAAGCGCGGAACGACTGACCCTCCTCTTGCCTGAACGGGCGGATAACATCAAGCTCACGGGCAGTGACGTCAAGGAGGCACAGGCGTCCGCAGGACAGGTGACCGCATTCTTCAAAGGCCCGCTGACAGGGCGGACGCTGCTACGGTTGTCCTTTGATATGCCTCGAGCGGCGGGCAACCTGTTAAAACTTCCTGAGCTGGGGATCCAGGGCGGGCGTGTAGACAACTCCGGGTGGATTGCGATCATCAAGGATACGGGTGGTGAACTTCTGGAGGAAAGTAACAACGGTACCGAAAGTCTATCCGTAGCCGAACTTCCAGAGGACGTGAAGGGCCTCCTCTCCGGTACCCCTCTCTATGCCTATCGCCGCACAGCACAGCGGGCAGCCGTTGTGCTGGATCATGTGGCGACCACACCCTTCCCCCTTGTGGACACCATTGCCGACCGGGCTGAGATGACTTGCGTTCTCAGACCGTCCGGCGAGGAACTCTGGCGGATCTCCTACACGATGCGGAACAATCGGAAGCAGTTCCTGCGTGTACGGTTACCCGAGAACGCTCAACTGCTCACCGTCTCCGTGGATGGAAAACTTCAACAGCCGTCACATGACGGAACGGATCTCTTGTTACCACTGGTCAAATCCATCCAAACGCTTGAAGGACTGGTCTCTTTCCCCGTTGAACTCGTCTATGCCCGGCGCAGATCGAAAGATGATACGTCGCCGACCGCAAAGCTAGCGCTGCCCGTGCTACAGAACGCGCCTGTGGCGGTCGTGAACCTGACCCTTCTGATTGACAAGGAGATGGCTATCCAGGATATCCGTGGCACACTTTCCCGTGTGACCACGTTCTCGACGGCTCACGGCGGAGGGATCACATATGGCTATCGCACCAGCGCCACTCCGGTCCCCCTGTTGACCCGCTGGAAAGAGGCGTTGGCGAAAAACTACTTCCAGGTTGGCTACCAAGCCTACCGAAGTGACCAGCTGGAAGAGGCTGAAGCGTATCTTGCGAAGGCGCAAACGGAAACTGGCTTGTCGCCTGACTACAGCATTCAAACCGAGAGTCTCCGCAAGAACATCCGCGTAGCCCGCGGCGAAATTGGGAAAGACACCAGTCGCGAGACGCGAGCCAAAGTCTCTCAGATCCAACGGCAACTTTCACAAGGAAACGATTTTTTGGAAGCACAGCAGGCTGAGTTGATTCAAGGCGGGTTTCAACAGCTCAGCGCAGGAAACGACGAACTCGCCATCGCGGCGCTGCAAGAGGCCGATGTCGTGAACAGCAAAATCGGTCAGCGGGGCGGTTCCGCGAGGGATCGTAAGCGCACAACAGAGCAGTTAAGCTCGAAACTGAAGGAGGCGGTGCAGCGGAAAGAGGAGAAGAATGAGCTGAGCCAACGCTTACAAACCTTGCAGCATGAGGCCAATACTCTGACGGTCGCGAGCGGAAACTCCACAGCGGTTCAGGCCTTTTCAAAGGGTCTCAAAAAGGCAGCGGAAGAGAACGCCGTTGCGCTGGAAGACGTACAGCAGATCGCTTTCAACAACGCAGCGCCGCAGACGGTCGCGCAGAACACCGATGTCGATCAGCGCGTCTATGCCCGCCAAATGCAGTCCCAGCAAGGTCAGCAGGCGAATGTGTTAAACGCATCCGGTTCTGTCAGCCCACGTTTCGCGGGGCAACCCATGAATGCACCCAACAGCACGCTCAGCAATGCGCAATTGAAGAATCAAGTCATCGTACTCGAGAAAGCCCTTTCCTCCGCCCGCAATGCCTCTGCTAAACCCCAGGCTGAGGCGAAACCTGATATCTCCAAGCACGAACAGGAGGTGGCGTTCGGACAGATTGACCTTGCCAGGACGCGGCTCGACACCCTCAAAAAGCAAATCGACGATGGCCAGGCC